>JAGNWJ010000093.1:0-4673 GCA_017986065.1 Rhizobacter sp.
GCGAACTCGTCGGACGCCTTCTGTTCGCGGCGATCGACCGCGACACGCACGTCGGCGACGCGCCGCTCGATCAGCTTGCGAACCGAGGCCACGCGGATCTCGCCCTCTCGCAGCGCGAGCTGCGCCTGTTCCAGCTCGGCCCCGGCCTGAACCGCGACACGGCGCTGCTGTTCGACCGCCTGGGTCAGGCGTTCCATGAATCCCCTGTAGCAGTTGACCAGTTCCATCCGGCCATCCGTGCGGAACTGATGGGCCCAGCGCTCCTCGTACTCGCGACGGTAGGTGACCAGCTGCTCCAGTTGCACGGACGCGGTCCGTTGCGCAACGGACGCCCGCTGGCAGTCGGCGGCCAGTTCGTCGCGTTCGCGTTCGGTCTGCCCGAGCAGGGTCATCACGGGTTGCAGTGAGATCATGACGAAAGCCTTCGCTTCAGGGGTTCTGTGGATTCAACCAGCAGGGGTCAACCGGCCATCACCGCGCCCAGCCGCCTCACGCTGTCGGCGAGCGTGGCGGGCTGGTGCATGTCCTGCTGCAGGAACTGGGTCATCGGCGCGTGCAGTCGAACCGCACTGTCGAGTTCGCTGTCATGGCCCGGGGCGTAGGCGCCGAGCTGGATCAGGTCGCGTGCCTTCTGATGCTTGGCGTGCAGCTGGCGGAAGCGCCGCGCCGCTTCAACGTGCTGCGGCGGCGACACCTGCGTCATCACGCGGGAGATGGAACGCTCGACATCGATCGCCGGGTAGTGGCCTGCCTCCGCCAGCTCGCGCGAGAGCACGATGTGGCCGTCGAGGATGCCTCGCGCCGCATCGGCGATCGGATCCTGCGGATCATCGCCCTCGGTCAGCACGGTGTAGATCGCGGTGATCGAACCGCTGCCGGCGAGCCCGTTGCCGCTGCGCTCGACCAGCTGCGGCAGCTTGGCAAAGCAGCTCGGCGGGTAGCCCTTGGTGGCCGGCGGTTCGCCGATCGCCAGTGCGATCTCGCGCTGTGCCATCGCATAGCGCGTCAGCGAATCCATCAGCAGCAGCACATGCTGGCCGCGGTCGCGGAAATGCTCGGCGATCGCGGTCGCGTAGTTGGCACCCTGCATGCGCGTGAGCGGCGGCGAGTCGGCCGGTGCCGCGACGACCACCGAACGCGCCAGTCCGTCCGCACCCAGGATGTCCTCGATGAACTCCTTGACTTCACGGCCACGCTCGCCGATCAGTCCGACGACGATCACGTCGGCCTCGGTATAGCGGGCCATCATGCCCATCAGCACCGACTTGCCCACACCGGTGCCGGCGAACAATCCCAGGCGCTGGCCGCGGCCCACCGTCAACATCGAATTGATGGCGCGCACGCCGGTGTCGAGCGGACGACGCACCGGATCACGGTCCATCGCGTTGATCGGGCGGCGCACCAGGGGCTCGTCGTGCACGTCGGTCAGCGGGCCCTTGCGGTCCATCGGATGCCCCTGCGAATCGACGACGCGGCCAAGCAGGCCATCGCCGACCGGCAGGTGCAGCGTGCGGTCCAGGCTGCGCCTCCAGGGATGGCGTGCCGCGCCGAGGAGCAGCGGCACCGTCGGCGACGCCTTCGGCACCACACGCGCTCCGCTGGCCAGGCCATGCACGTTGCCGGTGGGCATCAGGTAGGTGCGATCACCGGAGAAACCGACCACCTCGGCTTGAACCGGCGGCTGACCGCTCATGTGCACTTCGCACACCGAGCCGACCGGTTCGCGCAGCCCGGCGGACTCGAGCACCAGGCCCGCGACGCGCACCAGCATGCCCTGGATTTCCAGCGGCACCGGATCCGCAGTGAACATCTTCAGTGCGTCGAGGTATCGGGTCCATTGATCAGCCCGACCGCCCGGCGCCTGCTGGGCGATCTGGGCTGCACGCGCCGCGCGCTGCAGCGCGTCGTTCTCGCTCGGACTGGCGATCATTTCTGCTCCTCTTCGGCAGGCGGCTCAGCGCCTTCCTCTGGTTCATCGTTCCACTCTGCGGCCGGGCCGAGCGCTGCAGCGGCACGGCGCCAACGCGTCGGAACGGTGCTGTCGACACTCGCGATGTCGCTGTCGACGCGGCAGCCACCTCGCGCGATGGACGCATCGCTGATCAGCCTGGCGCCGCGCGCATCGAGAACCTCGGCAGCGCCCTGGGCAACCAGGGGCTGGTCGTCGGGATGCACCCGCACGGTGATGTGACGCGCGCTGAGCAGCAGGGCATCGACGGCCTCCTGGGCGACAGCCGCGACCAGCTCCGGTCGCAAGGCCAGTTCGCTGCGAACGACCTGACGCGCCATCGACGTCGCGCAAACGGCCAGGGACTGGGCGAGCTGCTGCTGCAGCCCGTCGAGCTGCGCGCCGTGCGACTCCATCAGCCGGCCGAGCTGCGCCGTGATCTGCGTCGCGTAGGTCTGCTTGAATCCGTCGAGCGCGGACAAGCCGTCCCGGTAACCGTCCTGGTAGCCGCTCTGGCGAGCTGCACGAAGCTGCTCCGCCAGTGCTTCGGCCGGAGGCACCGGATCGACGGCCGGAGCGCCGGTGCCGCTGCGCGGCGCCACGCCCGACAGCGCATCGGGATTCCAGGCCTCGAAGGTGGAGAGTTCCTCGCGCGGAATGAACCGGGCGTAGACCGATCCCTTGCCACCGCCTTCCGGAGGTGGCACGTTCTTGAATTTAGAGGAAGTCATCGTCGCTGCCGCTGCTCAACTGGATCTGGCCTTCGTCGGCCAGGCGGCGGACGATCTTCAGCAATTCCTTCTGTTCCGCCTCGACCTCGCTGACACGCACCGGTCCGCGGGAGTCGAGGTCCTCGCGCAACGTCTCGGCCGCGCGGGTCGACATGTTGCGGAACACCTTCTCGCGCATCTCGGGTGTCGCGCCCTTGAGTGCAATGACCAGCGACTCGGTCTGCACTTCCTTCATCAGCGTCTGGATCGCCTTGTCCTCGAGCTTCTCCAGGTCGTCGAAGGTGAACATGTTGTCCATGATCTTCTGGGCCAGGTCGTTGTTGGCTTCGCGGATGTAGTCGAGCACCGAGGTCTCGATGCTGCCGCCCATCATGTTGATGATCTCGGCGGCAGGCTTGACGCCACCCAGCGAGGCCTTGCGCATCTTGTCGCCACCGGCCAGCACCTTGCTCATCACCTCGTTGAGGTCCTTCAACGCCGAAGGCTGGATGCCATCGAGCGTGGCGATGCGAACCAGCACCTCGTTGCGCTGGCGCTCGCTGAACAGCTTCAGCACCGACGAGGCCTGGTCGTAGTCCAGGTGCACCATGATCGCCGCGACGATCTGCGGGTGCTCGTTGCGCAGCAGTTCGGCCACCGACTGCGGATCCATCCACTTCAGGCTCTCGATGCCCGAGACATCGCTGCCCTGCAGGATGCGGTCGATCAGCAGGTTGGCCTTCTCGTCTCCGAGGGCACGGCGCAAGACACTCTTGACGTACTCGTCGTTGTCGGCGACCAGCATGCTCTGCGTTCCCGCCATCTCCGAGAACTTGCCGAGCACGCCGTCGACGCGGTCGCGCGTCACGGCCTTCATCTTGGCGATGGTCTCGCCGAGCGCCTGCACCTCTTTCGGCGCCAGATGCTTGAAGACCTCGGACGCCTCTTCCTCGCCGAGCGACATCAGCAGGATCGCCGCGTCCTCGAGGCCTTGTTCGTTGGATTCGGCGCTCATCGTGGGGTCATCGGTTCAATGGGGTTCGTCTGGCGCGCGGGGATCAGGCCGGCTGGCCACTGACCCAGCCACGCACGATCTGCGCGACGGCCGCCGGGTTTTCCTTGGCCAGCGCGCGCGCTGCGTCAAGGGACTCGGTATTGCGCGGCGCCTCCAGCGCCCGGACCTCGCCCTGCGGCAACCCAGGCAGCACTTCGACATCGTCGACGCTGGCGTCGATCGCGCTGCCGGGCAGCGGCACGGCTGGCGCAAGCGCCGCGTTCAGGCCGGGCTTGACCATTCCGAAGAACACGAGAAGCGCGACCAGCGACAGACCGGCCGGCACCGCGGCCGCGCGCAGCATGTCGATGATCTCGGGCTGCTTCCAGATCGGCGTGTCGACGACGGTGATGGGTTCGACCTTGAACGGCGCGTTGATGACGCGCACCGAGTCGCCACGCTCCTTGTTGAAGCCGATGCTTTCCTGCACCAGCGCGGTCAGCTTCTCGAGCTCTTCCGGCGCCAGCGGTACCTGCGTGACCTTGCCCTTGGGGTCGGTGACGCTGCGGTTGTTGACCACCACCGCGGCATTCAGCCGCTTGATGTTGCCGGTCGCGTTGCGGGTCACGCGAACCATCTTGTCGACCTCGAAATTGGTCACTGCCTCGCGCCGGCTGTTGCCGACGGCACCGCCGTTCTGCGCGGTCTGCAGCGGTGCGGCTGCACCCGTGACGGGCGCCGCGGCGGGCAGCGGCGGCTGGTTGCTGGTCGCGCCCGGCACGCCTGCGGCCTGCGCCGGATTGCTGCCGGACTGCTCGGTCGTCTGCTGGCTGCGGACCGTGGCCGGGGCACTGGCACCCTGGTTCGGCTTGAAGGCCTCCTCGGTCGACTCGATCTGCGCGAAGTCGATGTCGGCGGTCACGTTGGCCCGCAGGTTCTCGCGACCAACCACCGGCTCGAGCAACTCGAAGATGCGCTTGCTGTAACCCTGTTCGACCTGGGCGACGTACTGCAGTTGCTG
>JAGNWJ010000093.1:4773-8679 GCA_017986065.1 Rhizobacter sp.
CCTGGTGCGGTGGCCACGGCGCCAGGTGAATTCAGGGTGACTGCGTTGTCCATCGTTCTCGTTCAAGTCGGATGCGGGGCCGAAAGTGCCGGCCGATAGCGACCATTATTCGAACGCCGGACCCCGATCCAAGGACCGAACAGCCCACCAAACCCCGGCCAGTTCGCGCCATCGCGCCGAGGCCGTCTGGCTACGATTGCCGTCAACGATTCATCCCGTGCGGGTGGCAGGAAGCTGCCCGGCGCACAGGGTGCTTGAAAGGGGTCGCAATGAATGTCACGCTGAAGCCGTTCGACTTCGCTCAGGCGGTGGCCCGGGCGGGTCTGAACACCCAGGGACAACCGCTGAAGAAGGTGCAGCCCACCGAGGACGGTGGCTTCCAGGCGGCGTTGACGCAGGCGATCCAGTCGGTCAGCAACAGCCAGACACAGGCGAGCCGGATGCAGCGCGAGGTGCAACTGGACAACCCGAATGTCAGCATCGAGGAGACCATGGTCGCGATGCAGAAGGCGCAGATCGGATTCCAGGCCACGCTTCAGGTGCGCAACAAGCTGGTCCAGGCCTACAGCGACATCATGAACATGCAGGTGTAGGCGTGAGCCGAACCTGCGCATCGTCGATCAGACCTGTCGGTCGAGTTCCTTGCCCAGCAGCGGGATGTTGCCGTACGGGGAGGGTTGCTTCGATGCAACCTCGAGTTCGCGCGTTTCCCAGCTCAGCCAGGGGAAGCGGCGCGGTTCGGGCTCTTCGAGAAACTTGTGGCCGACGGCAGGCGACGACTGTTCGCTCTGAGGTCGTTGGGGAGTGTCGGAGGGGCGTGCCGAGGAGGCCGCCGGCTCGACGCGACTGACTGCAGGGATGCTACTGACGCTCATGAATCGCTCCTGAGATCGGGGCGGGGTTGCCTGTCTTCAGGGTTTCGGCGTCATTGATCCGGACTTGACAGGCCAGGACCGAACATTTGTCACAAAGTGTGAACTAGCGCACGCTGTGCGTGGCCCTCGACCGTCTGCAGGGCCTGGCTGCCCCTCAGTCGAGAACCATCAGACGCCGGCGTTTCTGCGTCTGGTCGATGTAGCGTTGCAGGGCCCGCAGGCTCTCGTTGCTGGCGTTGACCAGTTCGCAGCCCAGGCGCACACCGCGTGCCTCCAGGTGCAGCGAAGTCACGTGCTGCAGGCGCAGCGGTGCCACGATGTGGGTGTCGGCGTCGAGATCGAGATCGACGCCGTTCAGCAGCACGCCGGGCTCGAGCATCGGGACATCTTCCGGGAGGAACAGCGCGCAACCGCCGATGCTCACATCGAGCACCCGCAGGTTGAGCTGCATGTCGGGGATCATCGGGTGCCGCAGGCGTGCCGTCGGCGCGTTTCGCAGCAGCGGCCTGACACGGTAGCCATTGCGTCGCTGGAAGCGGAATATCTCGCGCGGGTAGCCGCAGCTGATCGCGCTGGAGCGTCCGTTGTGAACCAGCATCAGTCCGTGCACGTCGAATTGCACCTTGATGCTGTCGAGGTAGGCGACCGCCACCGCTTCATTGCATTCGATCAGCGCCTGCAACTGGGGTGCATGGGCATCCGCGCTGAAGGTGATCGCGCCACGCGCCGCATCGACCGTCCACAGGAACGACGCCACCGCCGTACCGTTCGGGGCGTTCAGGTTGATCACCACCCCGGCATCGAGGAGACGCTTGAGCATCGTCGCCAGTTCGGATGGCGCAGTGATGCGGAAATCATCGAGGCCGCCGTGAGCCGCTGCCACCGCATCGAGCGGCATAGGCAGCGTGTCCATCGGCATGGGCATCGTGTCCATCGGCATAGGCAGGGTGTCCATCGTCGGCCCGGTGTTCAATGCAAGGTGGCCGAGCGACCGGCGAGCAGATCGTCCAGTCCCTCGAGCCAGGGTTCGGCCAGCACGCGGACCTCGGCATCGTTGACGAGGATGCGCTGCATGATGCGCGACTTCAATTGGGCCTCGTCGGCGGCCAGCTTGCGATCGGCAGCGGCGTTCTTCAGCTGCGAGATCAGCAGCGCACAGGCGCCTTCGAGCTTCACGACGGCATCCCAGTTGCCATTGCGAGCGGCCTCCAGCATGTCCTGGCTGGCGCGTTCGATGGCTTCGTAGTACTGGAGCAGGTTCTGTGTCATGGGGTGTACGCGTGAGATGGAGTGCGGTTGCAGATTCATCCGTTGACGACCAGGGGCTGGGCCGCCACGGCGGCGCCAATCTGTGTCCAGGCTTCGCGCAGCGGCTGGATCAGTTCGGCGCATTGCTGCAGCATCGCGTCGTCGTTCTGCAGGTTGGCCATCGTCAGGCGCTGGGAAACGTACCCATAGACGAGGCTCAGGTTCGCAGCGATCTCGCCACCCGATTGCAGGTCGAGGCCGCCCTTGAGGCCTTCCTCGACGATGCGCACGGCACGGCTGACGCTGCGGCATTTCATTTCGACGTTGCCGGTGCGCAGGGCGCCACGGGCTTCGGCGATCGACTCCAGCAGTCCTTCGTACAGCATGCCCACCAGGCGGTGCGGGTTCGCACCATCGACCGCCGAGGTCACGCCGATCTGCCGGTAGGCATTCGACTGCGCGTTGAAACTGGGGGTCCGGAAGGGGTTGGCGGCGGCAAACATCGCTGGCGTCCTCAAGAAGTCTGTGTGCTTTTTTTATCGGCCTGGGTGGCCCGCACTTGAGGCAACAACCGTTCTGAATGGCATCGAGACTGCCGTCAGTTGGTGCTCTTGTTCCAGTTGGTGATCTGCTGCGATATGTACGAGTTCAGGCTGGTCAGCGAGCTGAGCTTGGTGTCGAGCGCGCTGTACTGCCTGAGCAGGCTTTCCCTCTTCGCGGCAATCCGTTCCTCGTACTTCGCGACCTGGTCATCGACACGCTTGATCGAGGTTCGAAGGCCATCCGAGCGCGTGGTCACCAGGCCGTCGGTCAGCGTCATCGAATCCGTCAGGCTCTTCAGCCTGACCGCCAGTCCGGTGTAGCCGGGCCCGTTGGTTGCGGCGCTCGTGAACGCCTTGCTGACCTCGGTCGGATTGCTCAGCGCGGTGCCGAGCTTGCTGTCGTTGACGGTGAGCGTGCCGTCTCGCTGCAGCTCGATGCCCATGTCGGACATGCTGCGAAAGACGGTCGATGCGCCGCTGGACTGCATCAATCCATTTCGCAGCTGGCTCTGCAACGACAGGGTCGCGCGGTCGCCCTGAAGGTCACCGGCGGTCTTGGTATCCGGGTCGTACTTGGTCTGCTGGGCCAGGTACTTGCTGATGTCGTTGTAGGCCTTGACGAAGTCGGCCACGGCCTTCTTCATCGAGTCCTTGTCGATTCCCACGCTGACCTGCGCCGCGGTGCTCGTGACCTTGCTGACGGTCAGCGTGACGCCTTCGAGGACGTCGGCAAAGGTGTTGCTCTTGGAGGTGACGGCCAATCCGTTGATCGTCGCCTGCGCGTCCTTGGCTTCGACAGCCTGGGTCAACTTGCTGCTCGCCGGAACCGCCGGGTTGTAGACGAGACTGGCCAGCGAGGGCGGATCGCTCGGCAGCACCGGCAGCGCGGCGGCCCCGGTGGCGGTGATGCGCATCGCATTCTCGGCGCCCGTGGCAAGCGAGCGGATCACCAGGCGCGAGCCACTGCCGTCCTTGATGATCGACGCGCTGACGCCGGCATTGGCGGCGTTGATCTTGGCGCGCACGCCTTCCAGCGTGTTGTCGCCCGCACCGATCACGATATCGACCGACGACGCCGGTACCTTGTCGGCAAATGCGGGACCGGCACCCCAGGTCCCGAGTTCGATCTTCAGGGTTCCGGTGCCGACCGCCGCGCTGTTGCTGGCGTAGGCCCCCGACGCCAGCGACTGGGCCTGCGCGAGTTGTCCCACCTGGACGCTGTAGCTGCCGTCCTTCGCCGC
>JAGNWJ010000094.1:0-6531 GCA_017986065.1 Rhizobacter sp.
AGCCGGGCCAGCGCGTCTCGGCTGGCAGCACCCTGCTGGCACTCGAGGCCATGAAGATGGAGACCCACGTCGCTGCCGAGCGCGATGCCGAGGTCGAGGCGGTGCTGGTCGTGCCGGGCGACCGGGTGCAGGCGAAGGACCTGCTGATCCTGTTGAAGGCGGTGGGGTGAACGGCCGCGCCGTCGCGGCTCACCAGCTCAGCGGATTCACGCGGTAGTAGTGGCTGAGTTCGCGGTAGAGCGCCGGGTGCTCGGCAGCGAGGCGTTGCGGCTGCTCGAAGAACACCTCGGACGCCACCGCGAAGAATTCCGCCGGGTCGGTGGCGCCGTAGTCGCTGAGCAGGCTCGGCTCGCGCTGGCTTGTGCGCCGTTGAAGCACCGCGAACTCCTCGCCGAGCACGCGCGCCCAGCGCTCGCGCCTGGCACGCCCGGACATGCGGGGCGATCCGTTGGCCGCACCGTTTTCCTGGTCGAGCTGATGCGCGAATTCGTGGATCACGACGTTGCGGCCGTCGTCGGCCACCTCGGCGCCCTCGACTGCGTCTTCCCAGGACAGGATCACCTGACCCAGCGACCACGACTCGCCGGACAGCGCCAGCCGACGGTCCTGCACCACCCCGCTGCCGTCTGCATGCACACGGTCGACGACGAATGCTCCCGGATACAGCAGGATCTGCCGGAGCTGTGAGAAGTAGTCGCAGCGTCGATTGAGGATCAGCAGGCAGGCCTGCGCCGCGATCGTCACACGCATCTCGTCGGTGACGACCAGGCCGCGGCAGCCGATGAAGGGCTTCTCGGAAAGAAACACCTGGATGTGCTTCTTCAGCTGCAACTGCAGATCGGCAGGCATCGAGCGGAAGTAGGGCACACGATGGCGAAGAACCTGCCGCCATTCGGCCGGAAAGGGCTGCCGGCGCACCTTGCGCCGGCGCCATTCGGTGAACAACGGCTCGCGCAGCAGCCACGTCAACAGCAGCAGCGTGGCGGTGGAGAGGATCAGCAATGCCAAGGGATCAGCGAAACGCGGGTGTGAAGACCGCGCGAAGCTGGGTACGCCGGGCCGGGTTTTCAATGGGCGCTGCGCGGCGCCGTGCACACCGCGGTGCGCGAGAATCAGCCCGAGCGCGTCCCCCATGAAGAATCGAAGCAGCACTTCAGGCCTGGTCTATTCGACCGACAGCGGCCGCATGTGCCCGGCATGCCGGCAGCCGGTTGCCCAGTGTCGCTGCGGTCAGGCGACGGCGCCGGTCGCCACCGATGGCATCGTCCGCGTTTCTCGCGAGACGCAGGGCCGCAAGGGCAAGGGTGTGACGGTGATCCGCGGGGTGGTGCTCGATGCCGCAGCGCTGGCGCAGCTCGGTCGCGACCTGAAGGCTGCCTGCGGCTCGGGCGGCACCGTCAAGGACGGCGTCATCGAGATCCAGGGCGACCACCGCGACCGGATCGTCGAGCGGCTGGAGGCGGCGGGCATGAAGGTCAAGCGTGCCGGCGGCTGAGTCGGCGGGGCTGACGATGGCGCGCAACGGGCACACTGGCGTGCAAACTGATCCTGCAACCCTGAAACGATGAGCGAGCCTGTCGACCACCTGCCCCCGGACTCCATCACCGTGGCCTGCCTGTGTGCCGAGTGGTGCGGCACCTGCCGCGAATACCGGACTGTCTTCGAGCAGGCGGTGCAGGGCCAGCGCCACGCGGGCGTTCGGGGGTTGTGGATCGATGTCGAGGACGAGTCCGATCTGGTCGGCGCCGTCGATGTCGACAATTTCCCGACGCTGTTGATGGCCCGCGGCGGCGAGGTGCTTTTCTTCGGCACCATCACTCCCCACGCGTCCACGCTGGCGCGTCTCGTTCAGGCGGCACTCGACGGCCAGACCCACCTCGGTGGCGAGCCGCCGGATGCCGATGTCCGCGCGCTGGCAGCCCGGCTGCAGCAAGTCGCAGGCTGAACCGGTCGATCATCAGCTGCCCGCTGATGCGGCAGCCGATGTGCCGGCCCGTCGTCCTACAGATCCCTGCGCGACATCCCGACAGACCTGGCGCACGCGCGTCGGCAGAGTCGTTTCGTCGGGCGGGGCCTGGTCTGAACAGGGCGCCGACCGACTCCATCCACTTTGAATGAACAGGAGTCGTGCATGAACAAGGATCAGGTCAAGGGCCGCGTCGAGCAGGCCAAGGGTGCGGCCAAGGAAATCGCTGGCAAGGTCACCGGCAACAAGGAGCTCGAGATCGAGGGCAGGATCGACAAGACCGCAGGCAAGGTCCAGTCCGGTTTCGGTGACGCGAAAGAGAAGCTCAAGGACCGCATCGACAAGGTCTGACCGACCGGGTCGCCCCGGGCAGCAAGGCCGGCAGTTTCCCGGCTTTCGCTGCCTGCGAGCGACCCGCTTCGGCCTGCGGTGTTGCGTCCTTGCCGATGCCGCGCGGCAGAGCACCGGAGGGGCCCGTGGCAGCCACTACACTGCGCGCACGGCCGACGGGGCACGTCGGTGGCGGAGCGAGCAGGCATGGTTGCGGTGGGCAGCAGGATGGCGGGAGCGCAGAGGGGCCTGAGCGGCGCCCAGGCGTCATGACTGAGCCAGGAACCACCCGTTCACAGGTGCTGCTGGCGGACCGCCGGCGCAAGCTGCAGATGCTTGCCGCGCAGCCCGACAGGGTGTTCGAACTGTTCGTGCGCAGCGCGCTCCAGCTGACACAGAGCGATGTCGCCGCCGTCAGTCTGGTCGGCGAGGAATGGCAGTGGTTCAAGGCCGGCGTCGGGCTCGAGGCGGTGCACATTCCGCTGTCTCTTTCGTTCTGTGCGCATGGCATCGAGACAGGCACGACGTTCGAGGTGGTAGATGCCGCTGCCGATGTCCGTTTCGCCCAGCACCCGCTGGTCAACCGCGACGCTGGCCTGCGGAGTTACGCCGGGCATCCGATCGAGTTCGAAGGCGAGCAGCTGGGCATGCTGTTCGTGATGTCTGCGCAACCCCGCACGCTGACCCCCGAGCAGATGCGGTGGTTGCAGGACCTGGCGCAAGGTGCGGCCGATGCCGCTGCCAGCCACGAGCGCATCTTCAAGCTGCAGATCAGCCAGCGCAGGCTGCTCGATTTCGCCTCCGCTTCGAGCGACTGGCTCTGGGAAACCGATTCGTCGCACCACTACACCTGGTTGTCGGACCGGTTCGAGGACCTGACCGGACTGACGGTGCAGTCCCAGCTCGGCCGGAACCCGCCCGCGTCGCCGATGCGCGACGGTGCCGGCCGGGTGGTCGAGCCTCTGCTCGGGTTCCTCGAGGTCCTCGATCGGCAGCAGTCCTTCGCACGCGTCGTCGTGCTGAAGCCGACCCCCATGGGGGACCGCCTGATCTCGTACAGCGCGATCGCCAAGTTCGGCAGCGACGGGATGTTCAGAGGCTACCGCGGATCGGCGCAGGACGTCACGCACCGCATCGGAGCCGAGCGCCAGGAACGCGAGGTCTCCGACACGCTGCGCCTGCTGGCCCAGCACGTGCCCGGCGTGCTCTACCAGCGGGTGAGCCGACCCGACGGCACGGGCTACTGCCCCTACGCGAGCGAGAGTGTCAGGCAGCTTTTCGAGATCACGCCGGAGAAGCTGGCGCTGGACTGCGGGCCGATGTTCGACCGCATCCACCCGGAGGACCGCAAGAGCGTCGAGGCGCAGATCCGGTCTGCCGAGAACAGTGGCCAGCCGTGGTCGCAGACCTTCCGCGTGGTGCTGCCCGAAGCCGGGCTGCGGGTGTTGAGCGGCTTCGCGAGCCCGCGCCGCATGCCGGACGGCAACGTGCTGTGGCATGGATTCACGACCGACGTCACCGAGTCCGAGAAGGCTGCTGCGGAGATCGCCCGCTCGGGGCAGCAGTGGGAGCTGGCGTCGCAGGCGGCGGGCATCGGCATCTTCGAGCTGAACCTGTCGACCGCAACGATCACGCTCGACCGCAACGCCTGCCAGGTGCACCACCTGCCGGCCGAGTCGCCCACCGCATTCGTGCTGGCGCAGTGGCTGGACATGCTCGAGCCCTCTGCGCGCGAGAGCGCCCAGGCGTTCATCAGCCTGGCTGCCGTGTCGGGCGTGATCCAGCGCGAGGTGCTCGGCGTCGTCACCACTTCGGGCGAGCCGCGCCGCATCGAGTTCGTGGCCCGCGCGCAGGCCAGCCGCGACCGCACGCGATCGCGCACGCCGGTGCTGATCGGCGTGTGCCGCGACATCACCGAGGAATACGCGATCGAGCGCCTGCGGCAGGAGATGGCCGAGACCCGTGAGGCCAACCGCAGCAAGAGCGAGCTGCTGTCGCGCATCAGTCACGAGCTGCGCACCCCGCTCAACGGCATCCTCGGCTTCGCGCAGCTGCTCGAAGGCGATCGCAAGGAGCCGCTGACCAGCGTCCAGAAGCAGCGTGTGCAGACGATCCGCATGTCCGGCACCCGCTTGCTCAGTCTGGTCAACGACGTGCTCGAACTGTCACGTATCGAGCAGCAGATGTTCTCGCTGCAGCGCGAATCCGTGTCGGTCAATTCCGTGGTGAACAGCGGCATCGCGTTGCTCCAGCCGCTCGCGCTCGAACGCGCGCTGCAGGTCGAGTTCATCGGTGCCGAGCACGAACTGCATGTCAAGGCCGACCGCCGTGCGATGGACCAGGTGTTCACCAATCTGCTGTCGAACGCGATCAAGTACAACCGCGCCGGTGGTCAGGCCACCGTCATCGTCGAGCCGCTGGGCACATCGAAGGTCCAGATCAGCATCGAGGACACCGGTGTCGGCATGAGCGAGGCGCAGGTCGACCAGCTGTTCCAGCCGTTCAACCGGGTCGGCGCCGAGAAGACCCAGATCGAGGGTACCGGCCTCGGACTCGTGATCGCCCGAGAACTCACCCAGGGCATGGGCGGCACGATCGAGGTCACCTCGACGCCGCACACCGGTTCGTGCTTCACGATCAAGCTGCCACTGGCCAAGGGCTCGCAAACCGGCAGGGATTCGACCGATTCGATGCCGGCGCAGACCGACTGGATCGAAGCCGCAGGCGGAACGGCGCTTTACATCGAGGACGATCCCGTCAACGCGATGCTGATGCGCGAGGTGTTCGGGCGCCTGGGGAACTGGAAGCTCCTGGAGGCGGCCACCGGGGCTGAAGGCCTGCGGCTGGCGCTGGCCGAGCAGCCCCATCTGCTGCTG
Organism: Rhizobacter sp.; assembly: GCA_017986065.1. Taxonomy (GTDB): domain Bacteria; phylum Pseudomonadota; class Gammaproteobacteria; order Burkholderiales; family Burkholderiaceae_C; genus PBB1. The sequence continues at coordinate 5,173 of JAGNWJ010000094.1, forward strand.
ACCGACATGAACCTGCCCGACATGTCGGGTCTGGACATCGTCAAGCAGATTCGCCAGCAGCCGGCCACGCGGCGAATGCAGGTGATCGCGGTCACCGCCGATGCGCTGCCGCAGCAGCAGGAGATGGCCCGGCAGATCGGCGTCGACGGCTACTGGACCAAGCCGCTCGATCTCGCGCTGATCCTCAAGCACCTGCGAGGCTTCTTTTCCGCCAACCCGGACTTCCCGCTTTCGACCAAGTAGTCGCGGCGCGCGTGGCCGCGTGCGGTCGGCCGGGCCTGCCTCGGGATTCACACATCTTTACGGCGCAGCCACGGCAGCTTCACGACGAGCCGCGAGCATGGTGGCTACCGGATCGAGATCCGGTATGTACAGACCCATCATGTTTTCAAAGGAGCCATTCATGGCACAAGCAAAGACAGGCAGGTTCCACTTCGCGCCATTGCAGGGTGCGGCGGGACGCTGGGCACTCGGCGCGGTGATCGCGTTGTCGGCCACGCTCGGTGTGGCGGCCTGGGCCCATGACCCGGCGCACGGCGACCGTCGGGGCCACCATGCCGAGATGGGTGGGCGCGGAGGATTCGGTCCGGCCCTGTTCGCCGGGCCGGCGCAACGCGTCGAGCGTGCCGTCGATCGCCTGCTCGACGGGCTCGATGCCACCGATGCGCAGCACACGCAGATCAAGCAGATCGCCACCGCCGCGGCCGCCGACCTGAAGGCTCAGCACGAGGCCGGACGCAGCCTGCACGAGCGCAGCGTGCAGATATTCACCGCGCCGGTGGTCGATGCCAACGCGGCCGAGCAGCTGCGTCAGCAGATGCTCGCGCAGCACGAGCAGGTGAGCCGCCGCACGCTGCAGGCGATGCTCGACGCGAGCCGGGTGCTGTCGCCGGAGCAGCGTGCGACACTGGCTCAGAAGATGGCGGATCACCGGGCGCACGGGGGCCGACCGCATGCCGACAATGCTTCATCCGGTGGTCGTCACGGCGAGCGCGCGGAGCCGGCCCGGCTTCTGAGTTGACCGGCCGGCGTGGCGGCTCACCGCAGCCGCCACGCGTTCACCGGATCCGCCCCGACACATTCGAACGGAAGTTTCCATGGCAGCTCGCTTGCTGATGATCGACGACGACACCCGCCTGTCGGCCATGGTCGGCGACTACCTGCGTGCGGCCGGCTTCGAGGTCGAGGTGGCAGGCACGCTGGCCGAAGGCCGTGACCGGCTCGCTGTCGCCGGCGGCGCACCGCTGCATGCCCCAGGCTTCGATGCGCTGGTGCTCGACCTGATGCTGCCCGATGGCGACGGACTCGACCTGTGCCGCGAATTGCGGTCCGAAGCACGCACCCGCCACCTGCCGCTGC
>JAGNWJ010000094.1:6631-8663 GCA_017986065.1 Rhizobacter sp.
CGCACCGCTGCATGCCCCAGGCTTCGATGCGCTGGTGCTCGACCTGATGCTGCCCGATGGCGACGGACTCGACCTGTGCCGCGAATTGCGGTCCGAAGCACGCACCCGCCACCTGCCGCTGCTGATGCTGACCGCGCGCGGCGAGCCGATGGACCGCATCGTCGGACTCGAACTCGGAGCCGACGATTACCTGCCCAAGCCTTTCGAGCCGCGCGAACTGCTGGCTCGCGTCAAGGCACTGCTGCGCCGGGCGGCACCGGTGAACGCGCAGGCCGAAGAGGTGCTCCGGTTCGGCCGCCTCGAGGTCGATCTGGCTGCGCGCGTTGCGCGCCTCGACGGCCGGCCGTGCGACCTGACCAGCCACCAGTTCGAGTTGCTGGTCGTGCTGGCGCAAAGTCCCGGCCGCGTGCTGTCGCGCGACCAGATCATGGATTCCCTGAAAGGCCACCCGATGGAGGCCTTCGACCGCTCGATCGACGTGCACATCTCGCGCATCCGCGCGCTGATCGAGGACGATCCGAAGGAGCCTCGGCGCGTGCTGACCGTGCGAGGTGCGGGCTATGTCTTTGCGAAGAAGCAGGATGCCGACTGAAGCCGCCGCCCCATCGGCGACACCCGCATGAAGACGCTGACGCTTCGCATCTACCTGACGGTGGTGGCTGTGCTGCTGCTGTTCGCCGTGGCGTCGGGCTGGCTGTTCCAGCAGCAGATCGAGACCGAGCGCATCCGCTCCGAGTCGGTGCTGTCCGAGCGCATGGCGGCCTGGGGCGACCTGATCCAGCGTTCGCTGCCGGGCGATGAGGTGCCGCCGGATCAGCAGGCAGCGGCGCTGCTCGACTGGTCGCAACGCCTGCGCCTGCCGCTCGCACTCGACGATGCCACCGGCAAGCGCATCGCGATGTCCGAGTCGTTTGCCGAGCGCCTGCAGCAGCCGCCCGACGACGCTCCGCCGCGTGCTGGAACCCTTCCGGGACGCGCAGGCGAGCGCAGCGATCGCAATCGCGCCTACGCGGTGCAGCTGGAAGACGGCCGCACGCTGTGGGTGATGCGACCCGGGCGTCGGATCGGCCCGGGCATGGGCCCGCCGCAGCCTGGCGGACCGCGTGGCGGGCCGGGCCCGCTGCCGCTCGTGCCCCCCTTGTTCCCGCTGTCGTTCGTCCCACCGCAGTGGCAGGGTGGCGCAGGCCTGGTGCTGTTGCTCGGTCTGCTGTTCGTTGCGGTGTCCCTGGGTGCCTGGCCGGTGGTGAACCGACTGACCCGGCGGCTTCACGGCTTGCGGCAGGGGGTCGAGCAGTTCGGTGCCGGTGAATTGAGTCACCGCGTCGACGCGAGCGGCAGCGACGAGGTCGCGGCGGTGGCGGCCAGCTTCAACCAGGCGGCGTCGCGCATCGAGGCGCTGGTGCGCTCGCACCAGTCGCTGCTTGCCAATGCCAGCCACGAGCTGCGCTCGCCACTGGCGCGCATGCGCATGGCGGTGTCGATGCTCGATGGCGCGACCGGCGCACAGATGGACCGCCTCAAGCGCGAGATCGAGCTCGATGTCGCCGAGCTTGACGCGCTGGTCGAGGAGGTGCTGCTGGCCAGCCGACTCGATGCGCTGCGCGATATTGAACGGCGAGACGGGATCGATCTGCTCGGGCTCGTGGCCGAAGAGGCTGCGCGAGTCGGTGCCGCCGTCGATGGCCGGCCGACCAGCGTGTCGGGCGACGAGCGCCTGCTGCGCCGTGCGGTGCGCAACCTCATCGAGAACGCGCAACGGTACGGCGGCGGCGAGGTCAAGATCGCCCTGACCGCCGACACGCAAGGCGTCGCGGTACATGTCTGCGATCGCGGGCCCGGTGTTCCCGCAGACCTGCGTGAGCGCATATTCGAGCCCTTCTATCGGCTGCCCGGCCACGCCGAGACAGCGGGCGGAGTCGGGCTGGGCCTGAGTCTCGTCAAGCAGATCGCCGAGCGGCATGGTGGCGGCGTGCGCTGCGAACCGCGCGACGGCGGGGGGAGCTGTTTCGTGTTGAGCCTGCCTCTGCCTCAG
>JAGNWJ010000022.1 GCA_017986065.1 Rhizobacter sp.
ATCAGCACGCGCGGCCGAAGGGCGCGCTTGAGCATCTGCAGGCGCGTCCACCCCAGCGCGACACCGTTCTCGGTGGAATAGCGGATCAGGCCCTTGGGATAGCCCATCTTGTCCATCACATCGCCGCAGACGTCGATACAGGCAGCGCAACCTATGCACTCGTTCTGCAGACCATCTCGAATGTCAATGCCGGTGGGGCAGACCTGCACACACAGCGTGCAGTCGATGCAATCGCCCAGGCCCTGCGCGGTAGCGCTGCTCTTTCGCGAGCGCGAGCCACGCGGGTCGCCGCGCGCTGCGTCGTAAGTGATGATGAGCGAGTCCTTGTCGATCAGCGCACTCTGGAAACGGGCATAAGGGCACATGTACTTGCACATCTGCTCCCGCAGGAAACCTGCGTTGCCGTAAGTGGCAGCTCCGTAAAAGAGAATCCAGAACGCATTCCATGGCGAAACGCCAAATGAAACCAACGCGGGCGCCAGTTCACGGACAGGCGTGAAGTAGCCCACGAAACTGAATCCGGTGACCAGCCCGATCGCCACCCATGCAACCTGCTTCGCGGTCTTGCGCGCAAGTTTGCTCGCGCTCCACGGAGCCTGGTCGAGGCGCATCCGGGCGATCCGGTCGCCCTCGATCTTGCGCTCCACCCACATGAAGATTTCGGTGTAAACCGTTTGCGGGCAGGTGTAGCCGCACCACAGCCGCCCCGCAACGGCGGTGAAGAAGAAAAGGGCCAAGGCCGACAGCACGAGAAGAGCCGCCAGGAAGATCAGATCCTGCGGATAAAGCACCAGGCCCAGGATGTAGAAGCGCTGTGCCTCCAGATCGAACAGGACGGCTTGCCGGCCGCCCCACTGCACCCAGGGCAGACCGTAGAAGATCAATTGCGTCAACCAGACCAAAGCCCAGCGCCACCCCGCGAACCACCCTTGGACCGCGCGCGGGTAGATTTCTGGCTGCTTCTCGTAGGCCGAGCCGAACTGCACCTTGTCGTCCGCGTTCGGTACGGGCTGGATAGGGATGACGGGTCGTTTCGCAGGGTGTCTCAAGGCGCGTGCCCTCGGTTCGTGGCTTCAAGGGTGTGGTGGCACGCCACGTCCTGTCGGCCGCGCGTGAAGCAGCCGGGAAAGCCCGGCCATGCGCGCCGTGAGGCACCTCTGGTTGCATGGCGCGTCTGCTCAAGACGCAGTCGATGCCAAGGTAGCGCGCACCTTCGCCAAAAGGGTCGACCGGACGCGCGTCCGCCGAGTCTGATCACTCGCGGCAAGTGCTGGCCTCGCGCATAACGCACGTCATGACCACGCGAGCCGTTGCTCAGCCGCAGCAGGCTCCGCCCGAACAGCATGAGCCGCCCGCCACTTCAGCTGCCTTGTTGGCAGTGCGAGCGATCTGCACGTGCCAAACCGTGGGGCCGTCTTCCAGTGCGGTCCATTCGAATTGCCCTGGACAGCGATCTTCGAACTGGTAGTGCAGCGGCTGCGGATTGTGGTCGTTCAGGATCTGCATGTACTGGCCCGGCTGCAAGGCATCGAAGCGGGTGAAGATCGTGGCGTGACGTTCACGCGGCGAGATCGCGCGCAGATCGAGAACGTCGGCGAAGGGGTGGGCAAGAGTCGAAGTCATGTGAAGCCTTTCGAGGTGGAAAGTGCGCAGATGCACGCGCACCGGGTGCGTTGACCGATGGAAGTTCTGTCGTCTTGGGAATGTGGCTGGTCAGCCATCCTTGCCATCGAGCCGGGTGCTCAAGAGCCACGGCGCAAAGACGAACAGGTAGATGCCGAACGCTGCAGCCCAGGCAATTGCTGCCGTGATGAGCCATAGAAAGAGCTGCTGTGGCGCCATCAGGGGCATCACCACCCTCACCAGTGCGGCTCCGGTGACCAGCAGATATGCGCTGACCTCGAGCCTCGATGCCTGCAGCGGCCTGCCGGTGTGGCCGCGTGCAGTGCGGGTGATCATGCCGATGATGAGTCCGCCAGTGGCACCGACACCCAGGGCGTGCACGCCAGCCGAGACGCTGACACCTCCGAACTGAGCCACCGCCAGCAGGAAGAAACCGATGGGGATCCAGGCATACGCCAGATGCAGGACCCAGAGAATCGGTCGTTTGCATGTACGCATGGGCTGCCACTTCCACAGGCGCATGGCGTTCAGCAAGGAAGCCAAGAACATCGCGGCTGCCGTGCCTGCGTTGGGCGGCAGCAGCACCCAGGAAGCCAACGCCAGTGCGGTTGCCGCGAGCGTGACCTGATCCAGCCGACGCGCCACCTCGACTTTCAGGCCGGGCAGAGCCGACATCGTGAACGCCGGTATCACCCGCCCTGCGATCACGCACTCGATCATCACGATCAACGCCAGGCCGGCGTGCAGGGCAAGAACCGGAGCGATGTCGAGCAGGCCCAGTACGGTCAAGTGGAAACACAGATTGGACAGCGCCAGCAGCAGCAGGATGGCGCCCAACGGCAAGTTGCGCCGGTTGCCGGCTCGCAGCAGGATGCTGACCAGAATGGCGGCCACCAGAGGCAGGAGCAGCAGGTCCAAAGACGCGTAAACGGCATAGGGCGCCGCGACAGCAGCCAGCCTGGCCGCCAGCCACAGCAGGGCGAGTGCCGCCAGCACGACACCACGCGGAGTAGCCAATCCTGTCCAGGCTTTTCCGGCCGTCAGCAGAAATCCGACGATCACTGCAACTGCAAAGCCGAACAGCATTTCATGGGCGTGCCACAGCACGGGCGAGACGCTCAGGCTCAACGACACGTCGCCGACCAGCATCGCGATCCAGAGTGGAACCGAGAGCATCGCGAACATCGCCGCACCCAGGTAGAACGGGCGGAAGCCCAGCCGCAGCACTGGCCAGCCGCGAGGCGCGGCTGCGTTGGGCGCAGTGAATTTTTTCTGTGGGGTCGCGAAGGTCGGGCCTGGGGTCGTCATGGTGAGCGCTGGGAGCGCCGGATGGCGCCCGTACCACAAAAGATGCAAACAAGATGCATCTTAGTGACAGGCTCGCCATAAAGCAATATATTGCATGCATCTTTAGGACTTCCCATGCGGCTTTCGGAATACACCGACTACACCTTGCGCGTTCTGATGTACTGCGCCAGCCACCGCCAGCGGCTGGTCACGATCGGAGAGCTGGCTGAACTTCACGGGCTGTCGAAGAACCACCTGATGAAGGTCGTCAACGATCTGGCGCGACGGGGCCTGATCGAGACAACACGTGGGCGCGGGGGCGGTCTGCGGCTGCTCGCGGATCCCGAAGCCATTCGCATCGGCGATGTCGTGCGTGCCTCGGAAAACGATTTCCGGCTGGTCGAGTGTTTCGACCCCACCACCAACGCCTGCACCCTGTCGCCGAGTTGCCGACTGAAGCACCTGTTCGACGAGGCCCTCCAGGGATACTTCAAGGCGCTCGACGCAGCGACGCTGGCCGACATGACAGCGGAGCGACACGGGGCCGAAGACAGTTCAGCAGGCAACCCGCCAAATCGCGATCGCGCTGTCGCGGTCTCCTCGCCCGCGACACGACGTCCCGCTCGACCGAGCAAAGCCGCGTCCCAGGAGTCTTGAATCGAGCGACACGCAGTGACCCTGGTGCGGCAGGCTGCTTCTGCGGTTGGCTTCGAGGCACCCCACAGATATGAAGGGATGGCTCGATCGCACGACACCAAGCTTGAGCGCCGTTGTGGCAGAGCGCGATGTGGACGCGTTTCGGCCGCTTGGCCTGCAGTCCGGCGTTGATGTCGACCGATCCAGATTCACCAAACATGACGACTTCCACCGGCACGCGCGACCAGTCATCTGGCGAAGAACTCGCAAACAGCCTGAGTCACGGCCTCGCCTTCCTGCTCGCTGTTGCGGCACTGCCCGTGCTCGTTCGTGCCGCAGCGCAACGTGGCGGCGCTGCCGACGTGATTGCCGCAGCTTTGTTCACTGGCACGATGATCGTTCTCTACGGCGTCTCGACCCTGTACCACGCCTTGCCGAGCGGTCGGGCCAAGCTCTGTTTCAATCGGCTCGACCACTCCGCCATCTTCCTGTTCATCGCCGGCAGCTACATGCCGTTCCTGCTCGGCGTGCTGCATGGTGCCTGGGGATGGTCCCTGTTCGGCGTGGTCTGGGCAGCTGCGGCCCTCGGTGTTGTATCGAAGCTGCTCGATAAGCTGACGCACCCGCTCTGGTCGACCGGTCTCTATGTCGCGATGGGGTGGGTGGTGCTGATTGCCGCCGTACCGCTGTTCGATCGGATGTCTGCCGCCGGGCTGGGCTGGCTGGTGGCAGGCGGTGTGTCGTACACCGTCGGCGCCGCGATATACCTGCTCGATTCGAAAGTTCGCTACGCGCATCTTGTCTGGCATCTGTTCGTGATGGGGGGCAGTGCCTGTCATTTCTGCGCCGCGCTGTGGCACTCGGCCGCTTGAGTTCCGGGACATCACGGACGAACCTACCTCATTGATCGAATCTGACACGCCACGAGGCCAGACACGGAGTGAACCCCCGAAGCCGGACCGGCAGGGAAAGACAGACTGATACGCTGACTCAAACAGGCAGGCCGGCACTCGGGCAACAAGCCCCGCCCCAGTCCGGCCGCTAAAGCCGTTCCATGCCCCCCAAGGGCACCGCGGATACCACCAGCACTCGCAGCGGCTTGGTATACGACGCGCTGTGTGCGCGCAGCGTGGCCAGCAGTGCCGACGCGGCGGCGGGGGCAGGCTCGCGCAGCATCATCAGTGTGGCCCGGCGCGGTCTGAAGACCTCGGCCGGGCCCAACGGCCCTTCGCGCCACCAGCCGCAATCCCAGGGGTCGCTTGTCTGAGCGCTGTACCCAGCCACTTGCTCACGCCACAGAATCTGCAAGCGCCACCGCAGGCCGAGCCAACGGCCCAGGCGCGCCAGATCCTGGCTACCGTCCAGCACGCAGGCTGCGCCGTCCAGCCCGGCATGTGGTGCGATGCTGGCTGCACGCAGTGGCTCTGCCAGCGTCGGCACGGTACCGCCCTCGCACCATGCCCGCAGCATCGCGATCAGCGCAGCGTCAACCGGACCGCGGGCGTCGGGCGCGCGCATCAGTGCATCGTCGAAGCGGAGGGGCAAGTGCATGGCAAGGTGACGTTTCGTCCGCCCATTGCAGCACAGCGCGACTGCCTGTTGATCTGAATTCAACTCGCGTCCTCATGGTGCAGGCTTCGCGGGAGGTGGCCATTGGCCGATCGTGAGCCTCGGCCGTGTCGCCGCCCGACCGTCTTATGTCGACCGTTGCGGCCTCAATAGCTCCAGACCCGCCGATCGCCAATTCTTGACCGCGAGTGTGAGGCCATGCAGGGTACCGAGAGCCGAGACAGGGCGACCGCACCAGGGAGGCGCGCGGCGTTTGCTGGTCTCCGGGGCGGGCGCCCCGGAATTCGTGGAGGCTGTTTGGTTTGAGCAAGCCGCCACCAGTGCAGTGGGACTGTTGAGTTTGGCGGTAGTGCGCAAGGAGCAATGACACGAGAGCGACACGACGCGCTGGGGACTCGCGTCAGGAAACCAAAGCGCAAGCGACTCCGGCCACAGGAAGTACGGCCCGAATCGGCTCTTCTCGACCCGCACAGCACCGGCTGCAATCGCTCGATCGGTCAACACATGTTGATCGCACTGCTGCGCGAGATAGCCGGCCGACATGAGACGTTCCAGCATCACTGAATTTCCCTTGATGCCGAGCTTCGCCGCCAACTTGGATGTTGAAAGGCGGCCCTGGTGGAGGTCAGCTAAGGAACTGGAGACCGCTGTGATCGAGGCGGTCGCGGGGTTACTGAAGGATCGTTCGCGGGTGATGGCGGTGATGGGGTCGGTCGATGTGGGTCAGGCTCACAGCCGGTTGAAGGTGGCTGCAGCCGCCGGTGCGTTGCTGGAGACGGCGATGGCCTCGCAGCAGATTGAGGTGCTGGCCCGGCTGGTGAAGCGCATCGCGGTGCGCAAGGAATCGATCGGGATCGAGGTCCGGGTTGCGTCGATCTGGTCGGCGGAAGTGGCGACCAGCGATGAGGATGAAGAGATCGCGTTGATCGAGGTGCCGGTGCAGTTGAAGCGATGCGGAATGGCGGTGCGCTTGATCGTGCGGCCGGCGGGTGAATCGGCAACGCGTGGAGTCGATGCGAAGCTGGTGGCCTTGATCTCGAAGGCGCATGACTGGTTCGAACGCTTGAGCTCGGGGCGCTGCGACAGCGTGCAGGCGATCGCGCAGGAAGAGCAGATCGCGAGTTCGTCTTATGTGACGCGGGTGATCTACCTCGCCTTCCTGGCACCGGACATCGTGCAGGCGATCGTGCGGGGGGAGCAGCCGGTGGAGTTGACGGCGGATCGGTTGATCCGGATGGGGCCGCTGCCGGTGGCCTGGGAGGATCAGAGAGCGCTGCTCGGCATGAGTGGCTGACCCGATTCACTCGGCATCGAGGCCCGCGACAGCGGGTCTTGTCGTTGGCGCGGAGCCATCGCAAGGCAAAGTGGTACCGGCGAAATCGAGAACAGAGAATGGCCGGCGACTTGGCGACCATCACGCCGGGAATGGCGCCCCGATGGCCGAACAGAGAATTCGGCGTCGCCCGCAGGCCCGCGCCACGCGGGGCTCGGACAAGAAAAAGCCCTCCGCTAGGGAGGGCTCGGTCTAACTGGCGGTGGGCACAGTCGCCAGCGAACCCGTCTCAGCGCGGCGCCTGTTAACAGGGAAATCTGCAGGGAATTTGCGCGGAAATCGCCCTCGACCCTCGAACGAAGCGCCCTCTTCCCCAGGCGGATCAATGGGTTACTGGAGATTTCGAGTTCTTGCCGAAATGCGGAACAGGGAATTAACAGGGAACGGCAACCCGCCCGATTCAACGCGGTCCTCATATTGACACCCTCGAGGCTACGTCGTCGGTACGCTTCCTTCAGAATTTCGCACCCTTCCTCACCTCCAATGGCACAGGGAACTCATCTTGAAGGTCCCCCAACACCCCTGTTCGAACGCCTGCCGGCTCAGAGCCTGATCTGGCTCGTGGCCGGTGGATTGAGCTACACCCTCGGTGCCGCGGTCTTCCTGCTCGACTCAAGAGTGCGGTACGCGCATTTCTTGTGGCACTTGTCCGTCATGGCGGGCAGTGCTTGCCATGTCTGGGCGGTGGTGGCACATGCGGCCCGACTGAACCTCATCCGGCGGTCATGAACGCCTTGATGGTGAACTCGGAGCCGCGCACGAGCGTGCATGAATGGCGTCGGCAGAACCGAGTTGCTCGTGCAAGGCGACAACACCACCGATCATGATCAGTGCAGGCGCCCTCACATCGTGCACCAGCGCCAGGATCGGCAAGGTCTGAAGCGTGCCGGCCACCGTGCGCTGGCCGGGCAGCGTGGCGCGCTCGATCAGCGCGGCCGGTGTATCGGGACTGGAACCATGCGCGATAAGCTGTGCGCAGATCACGGGCAGCGTTCCGACACCCATGTAGATGACGAGCGTCTGGCCCGGCCGCGCCAGCATCGGCCAGTCGAGATCCACCACACTCTCGTTTCCCTGCGAGCGCAGATGGCCGGTGACGAACACCAGCGCACCCGCATGGTCGCGGTGTGTCAGCGGAATGCCGGCACAGGCCGCCGCACCCTGCGCCGCGCTGATGCCAGGGATGACCTCGAACGGGATCCCGTTCGCCACAAGCGCCTGCACCTCCTCGCCTCCGCGTCCGAAGATGTAAGGGTCACCGCCCTTGAGTCGAAGCACCGGTCGGCCGCTGCGGGCCAGGCGCACCATCATGTCGATGATCCCGCCCTGCGTCAGCGTGTGGTGGCCGGACTCCTTGCCCACATAGATGCGGTCAGCGGCGCGCGGAACCAGGTCAAGCACCTGCTTGCCGACGAGGTGGTCGTACATCACCAGATGCGACGCCTGCAGTGCCTTGGCGGCTTTCAACGTCAGCAGGTCCGGGTCACCAGGACCGGCGCCGACCAGCGTGACCTTGGCGGTGCGAACGACGTCGGTGAACTGCAGCGGTTCGTTCAGCAGGCTCATCGTGCGCACTCCGGGACATCTGTCTTGGGCATGGGTCGATTGTGAAAACACCGCGTCGCTCACGTCCTTGAACCAGTTCAAGGACGTTGCTCAGGCCTCGGTGGACGATGCACGCGCCTGCAATGAACAACCGTCCTCCAGCGTCTTCGACCGGGTGCGGCCTGCCTTGCGAGGTACGAACAACAACCGCACGGAGTGCCCCCATGAAGTCCATCCGATTCACGCCGATCGCCGCCACGCTCATCGCGGCGTTCGCCTTTTCTGCCCACGCACAGGAGCAGAAGCACGCGACCCAGCCAGAGGCCAACTACCAGGCGGGCTCCTCGCCGCTGGCCAACGAGCCGATGTACCAGAGCGCGAACCCGAAAGCGCCTCCGATGACGCAGGCCGAGTTCGATCTCGGCCGCAAGACCTATTTCGAGCGCTGCGCCGGCTGCCACGGCGTGCTGCGCAAGGGTGCGACCGGCAAGCCGCTGACACCCGACATCACGCTCGCCAAGGGCACGGACTACCTGAAGGTCTTCATCGCCTACGGCTCGGCCGCTGGCATGCCGAACTGGCTCACCTCGGGCGAGATGGACGAGAAAACCGTCGACGTGATGGCCCGCTACGTGCAACAGGATCCGCCGGTGCCGCCCGAATTCGGCATGGCGCAAATGAAGCAGACCTGGAAGGTCATCGTCCCGCCGGATCAGCGCCCGACGAAGAAGATGAACGATTTCAACATCGAGAACATCTTCTCGACCACGCTGCGCGACACAGGCGAGGTGGCGCTGATCGACGGCGACACCAAGAAGATCATCAACATCGTCAAGACCGGCTACGCGGTGCACATCTCGCGCACCTCGGCCTCGGGGCGCTACCTGTTCGTGATCGGGCGCGATGCCAAGATCAACATGATCGACCTGTGGATGCCCATCCCGGACAACGTGGCCGAGGTGCGCATCGGCCTCGAAGCCCGCTCGGTGGACACCAGCAAGTACAAGGGCAAGGAAGGTGACTTCACCGACAAGCTGGCCATCGCCGGCGCCTACTGGCCGCCGCAGTACGTGATCATGAAGGGCGACACGCTGGAGCCGCTGAAGATCGTCAGCACCCGCGGCATGGTGGTGGGCACGCAGGAATACCACCCCGAGCCGCGAGTCGCATCGATCGTGGCCTCGCACTTCAAGCCCGAGTTTGTGGTCAACGTGAAGGAAACCGGGAAGACGCTGATGGTGGACTACTCCAACATCGATGCGCTCAAGGTCACCGAGATCGGCTCGGCCCCGTTCCTGCACGACGGCGGCTGGGATTCGAGCAAGCGCTACTTCATGGTGGCGGCCAACCAGAGCAACAAGATTTCGGTGATCGACGCGAAGGAGGGCAAGCTCGCTGCATTGGTCGACGTGGGCAAGATCCCGCACCCAGGTCGAGGTGCGAACTTCACGCATCCGAAATTCGGTCCCGTGTGGTCCACCGGCCATCTGGGCGATGACTCGATCTCGCTGATCGGCACCGATCCGAAGGGCCACAAGGAATATGCCTTCAAGAAGGTCGGCGATCTGAAGGGTCAGGGCGGCGGGGCGCTGTTTATCAAGAGCCATCCGAACAGCAAGCACCTGTACTCCGACTCGCCACTGAATCCTGAGGCGAAGATCTCGCAATCGGTGGCGGTGTACGACATCAACAACCTCGACAAGGGCTATACGGTGCTGCCGATCGCCGAGTGGGCCGGCCTCAACGACGACGGTGCCAAGCGCGTCGTGCAGCCCGAGTTCAACAAGGCGGGAGACGAGGTGTGGTTCTCGGTCTGGTCGGCCAAGAACAAGCAGAGCGCACTGGTCGTCGTGGACGACAAGACCCTCAAGCTCAAGACCGTGATCAAGGATCCTCGTCTCATCACACCAACCGGGCATTTCAATGTCTACAACACCCAGCATGACGTCTACTGAAGGAACCATCATGACCCTGAAGACAACCTCATCGATCGTCATCGCGGCTGTTCTGGCGCTGGCGTCTTCCGGTGCCTGGGCCGACACCGAGGAAGCCATGACCAAGGCCGGCTGCTTAGCCTGCCATGCGAAGGACAAGAAGATCGTCGGTCCGTCGTTCAAGGACATCGCCACCAAGTACAAGGGTCAGGACGTGACGGCCAAGCTGATGGAGAAGGTTCGCAAGGGCGGCTCCGGCAGCTTCGGTCCGGTGCCGATGGCGCCGAACGGCGTTGACAAGATCAGCGACACCGACCTGAAGGCGGCGGTCGAGATGATCCTGAAGTCATGATGTTCTGAAGCTCACGGAGTCGGGAGTGCGAGCCGCGTCGCTGCTGGTCACGTTTCTGGTGACCCAGTGCGTTGCGGCCCAATCCATTCCGCCCCCCCGTCAGGCCGAGCTGGTGCGCATGGTCCGGCAGGACTGCGGCTCCTGTCACGGCATGCGCCTCACGGGTGGTCTCGGGCCGGCATTGACCCGTGAAGCACTGGTGGACAAGGCACCGGCGGTGTTGGCGGCCACCGTCCTGAACGGACGACCCGGCACCCCCATGCCGGGCTGGCGCGCGATGCTCAATGAAGGCGAAGCTCAGTGGATCGCCGAGCAGCTCTCCGCCGGCTTCCCGGAAGAACGAAGGAGTCGGCCATGAGACGGCGTAATCTGCTTGCCGCACTCGGCGCTGCACCGATCTCGGCGCTGGGAGGCTGCACCACGACGCCGGCGACCGCACCCGTCGGCACCGGGGATCTCGGCGTCGTGGTCGAGCGCGCGGCCGGCACGCTGGCCGTCGTGAACACCAGTTCGCGCACACTGCTGGGCGAGGTGTCGGGGCTGGGCGATCTTTCGCATGCATCGGTCGTGTTCTCGCGCGACGGAGCCACCGTCTACGTGTTCGGACGCGATGGCGCTCTGAGCACCGTCAATCTGCTGACGAGACGCGTCGAGGCACGCATTCAGCAGGCTGGAAACTCGATCGGCGGCGCCATCTCTCAGGACGGCTCACTGGTCGCGGCGCAGAACTACGCACCAGGTGGCATCAAGGTGTTCGATTCCAGAAGCCTGAAGCTGGTGGCGGACATCCCGGCCGATGTCGGTGAGGGCAGGCTGTCCCGCGTGGTCGGCTTGGCCGACCTGCCGGGGCAGCGCTTCATCTATTCCCTGTTCGATGCCGACGCGATCTGGATTGCCGACATCTCGGATCGCTCACGTCCCGCATTGACGAAGATTGAAGGCATCGGTCACCAGCCCTATGACGGGCTCGTCACCCCCGACGGCCGGTACTACATCGCCGGGCTGTTTGGCGAGGACGGGTTGGCACTTGTCGATCTGTGGGACGAATCGCCTCAAGCGCGGCGCATCCTCGCCGGGTACGGCCGCGGCGAGCAGCCGCTGCCGGTCTACAAGATGCCCCATCTGCGCGGCTGGGCGATAGCCGGACGTCTTGCATACCTGCCAGCCATCGGCCGGCACGAGGTGCTCGTGGTCGATACCGCGACGTGGCAGGAAGTCGATCGCATAGCCGTCGCCGGTCAACCGGTGTTCGTGATCGCGCGACCGGACGCGCGCCAGGTCTGGGTCAACTTCGCGGTGCCCGACTACGACCGCGTGCAGGTCATCGACACCGTATCGAACCGCATCGTGCGCACGCTGGAGCCGGGCAAGGCCGTCCTGCACATGGAGTTCACGCCGCGCGGCGAAGCGGTGTGGATCAGTTCACGCGACGCCAATCGCGTGTCGGTGATCGACACGCAGCGCTTCGAGACCCTGGCCACGCTCGAAATCGACTCGCCGAGCGGCGTCTTCTTCACCAGCCGCGCAGCGCGCATCGGGTTCTAGCGTGGACAGGCCCGCCCTCCCCGACCTGCGCTTCGCGTTGCTCAACGACTGGCAGCGCGGCTTCCCGATCGTCGATGAACCCTTCGCCGAAATCGGCGACGCGTGTGGTGTCGATGAAGCCGCCGTGCTCGACCACTACCGCAGGCTGCTGCACGACGGCTCCATCAGCCGCATCGGCGGCGTGTGGGGTGCGGGGGCCGGCGGGGCCGCCCTGCTGTGCGCCTTCTCGGTGCCGGAGTCGCGGCTCGAAGCGGTGGCAGAACAAGTGTCAGCGCATCCGGGCGTGAATCACAACTACGAACGCGAGCACCACCACAACCTGTGGTTCGTGATCACGGGGCGCGACGCGCGAGCGGTGGCGGGGGCCGTGGATGCGCTCGAGAGTCAGACCGGCTGCCGGGCACTGCGCATGCGAATGAGATGCGCCTACCGTATCGACCTCGGGTTCGACCTGCGAAATGAACTGGCCGCAAGCGGCCGTGCGCCGACGCGCCGCGTAACGCCGGTGGACGACGCTGATGCCCCGCTCGCAGCACTTGTGGAGGACGGACTGCCTCTGGTTGCGCGCCCGTTCGACCATTGGAGTGATGCGCTGAACCGGCCCCGCAAGCAGGTACTGGCCACCGTGCAGCGCTGGGTGCAGCAAGGCACGCTACGGCGCTTCGGTGCGATCGTTCGCCATCACGAGGCGGGATTTGCACACAACGCGATGACGGTGTTCGACGTCCCCGACAGCCAGGTCGATCACTGCGGCGCCATGCTCGCAAGCCAGCGCGGGGTGACGCTGGCCTACCGGCGTGAACGGGCAGATGGCTGGCCGTACAACCTCTACTGCATGGTCCACGGACGCGACCGCAGCGCAGTGCGTTCGGCGATCGCCTCGGCGATCGAGTGCTGCGGACTCGACGCGCAGCCGCATGCGGTCCTTTTCAGTCGGCGCCGCTTCAAGCAGGTCGGCGCACGATATTTCAGCGGCCTGTCCGCAGGTGTTCTGGCATGAGCCGAGTTGAGACCTTGCCCGGCCTGAGTCCTCGCGATGCGAGGCTCGTAGCTCGACTGCACGGCGACCTGCCGTTGATCGATCGCCCGTTCGCGGCGGTGGGTTCCGAGCTCGGCATGGACGAGGACGAGGTGCTGGAGCGACTGCGCAGACTGCTCACACAAGGCGCGCTGACACGGTTCGGCCCGCTGGTGCAGATCGAGCGTGCCGGCGGGCGTTTCGTGCTGGCCGCGCTCGAGGTTCCCGAGGTGCGCTTCGACGAGGTTGCCGCACTCGTCAATGCCTTGCCCGAGGTCGCGCACAACTACCGGCGCGAGCACGCCTTCAACATGTGGTTCGTGGTGGCCGCCGAGCATGCCGACCAGGCCGACGTGGTGCTGGCCCGCGTGGCCGATCTGACGGGGTTTGCCGTGCACGCGTTTCCGAAGGAGCGTGAGTACTTCGTCGAGCTGAGGTTGCCGGTGCGTCAGGCGCCGGTGGGTTGACATGGCACTCGATGAGTTCGACCGCCGCCTGATCGCCGCCACGCAAAGCGGCCTGCCACTGGTGCCGCGTCCCTATGAAGCGGTGGGTGCAGTGCTCGGCGTCAGTGGCAAGTTGGTGCGCGAGCGCTTCGCGCAGTTGCTGGCCAGCGGCGTGATCCGCCGCATCGGTGCGGTGCCCAATCACTACCGGCTCGGCTATGTCGCCAACGGCATGACGGTGTGGGACGTGGAAGACGCTCGCGTCGACGAGCTCGGTGCCCGGGTCGGCGCGCTGCCCGGCGTGAGTCACTGCTACCGCCGCCCACGCGAGTTGCCGCGCTGGCCCTACAACCTGTTTGCGATGCTGCACGGGCATACGCGCGACGAGGTCGAGTGCCAGCGCATCGAGGTGCGTGCCCTGCTCGGCGACGCCTGCCGCGCCGACGCGGTGCTGTACTCGACCGCCATCCTGAAGAAGACGGGCCTGCGCCTGTCCGGAGACTGAACCCCATGTTTCGCGTTTCTCAATTCATGCGCCTGATCGCAGACGCCGAACGCACCGGTGCGATGGCCCCGGCACGACCGGCCAGACCTTCAGGGCCGGTCGTGATCTGGAACCTGATCCGCCGCTGCAACCTGACCTGCAAGCACTGTTACGCGCTGTCGGCCGACCACGACTATGCGGGCGAGTTGTCGAACTCCGAGGTGTGCACGGTGATGGACGATCTGAAGGCGTTCAAGGTGCCGGTGCTGATCCTCTCGGGCGGCGAGCCGCTCCTGCGGCCCGACCTGTTCGAGATCGCCGCGCGAGCGAAAGCGATGCGCTTCTACGTCGGCCTGTCGACCAACGGCACGCTGATCGACGAATCGATGGCCGACCGTGTGGCGGCGGCCGGCTTCGACTACGTCGGCATCAGTCTCGACGGCCTTGCGGCGACGCACGACAAGTTTCGGCGGCTCGAGGGCGCGTTCGATCGCAGCCTCGCCGCGGTGCAGTTGCTGCGCGCGCATGGTGTCAAGGTCGGCCTGCGCTTCACGATGACGGCGATGAACTCCCACGACTTGCCGGCGCTGCTGCAACTGATGCGCGACGAGCAGGTCGACAAGTTCTATTTCTCGCACTTGAACTACGCCGGGCGCGGCAACATCCACCGCGCCAAGGACGCGCAGTTCGCGGCCACGCGCGATGCGCTCGACCTGCTTTTCGAGCGCGCCTGGCAGTCCGTGTGGGAAGGCCGCGGCGAAGAGTACGTGACCGGCAACAACGACGCCGACGGGCCCTACCTGCTGGGATGGGTGGCTCGCCGCTTTCCGCAGTGGCACGGCGCGCTGCGTGAGCACCTCGTTGCATGGGGCGGCAATTCGAGCGGCGTGAACGTGGCCAACATCGACAACCTCGGCAACGTGCATCCCGACACGATGTGGTGGCACCACACGCTGGGCAATGTGCGCGAGCGTCCGTTCTCGGTGATCTGGTCCGATGTGTCCGAGCCGCTGATGGCCGGGCTGAAGACTCACCCGCGACCGGTCGAAGGGCGTTGCGCAAAGTGTGCGCACCTCGACCTCTGTGGCGGCAACACCCGCGTGCGCGCGCAGCAGGTCACCGGCAACCCCTGGGCCGAAGACCCGGGCTGCTATCTCGACGACGCCGAGATCGGCGTCGCGGCCGGCCATGCGCACGTCGCGCTGACGCCCTTCGCGTACCAGGTGCACTGAGCATGCAACGGCATTTCGAGCGGCGCTGGTGCCTTGCGCTGGCCCTCGGCCTGCTGCTGGGCACCAGCGCGGCTCGTGCGGCAGAACCGGCGGCACTTTTCGAACAGCACTGCGCCAGTTGCCACGGCCCGCAACGCACCGGTGCGATGGGCCCCGCGCTGCTCCCCGAAAGCCTGGAACGCCTGCGCCAGCCGGAGGCGCTGAAGGTCATCACGCAGGGCCGCGTTGCCACGCAGATGCCGGGCTTTCACGACAAGCTGGCGGCCGACGAGATCGCCGCACTGGCTCAGTGGATCTACACGCCGGTGCTGCCGACACCGCACTGGGACGAGGCGGACATTCGCAGCTCGCGCGTGCAGGTCGTCGATGCGACCACCCTGCCGAACAGACCGAAGTGGTCGGCCGACCCGATGAACCTGTTCGTCGTCGTCGAGGGCGGCGACCACCACGTCTCGCTGGTCGATGGAGATCGATTCGAAGCCATCCATCGCTTCGCCTCGCGCTATGCGCTGCACGGCGGTCCGAAGTTCACGCCCGACGGGCGCTTCGTGTTCTTCGGCTCACGCGATGGATGGATCACCAAGTACGACCTCTGGAACCTGACGATCGTAGCCGAGGTGCGCGCCGGCTTGAACATGCGAAATGTTGCTGTCAGCGGCGATGGTCGCTGGGTGATGGCAGCGAACTACCTGCCGCAGACACTCGAGTTGTTCGATGCCGACCTGAACCTGGTCAAGACCTTCTCCGCGACCACCCAGGACGGCAAGTCGCGCTCGAGGGTGTCGGCTGTCTACGATGCCGCGCCACGGCACAGCTTCGTCGTCGCGATGAAGAACATCCCCGAGCTGTGGGAGATTTCCTACGACCCGAAGGCCGAACCCATCTTCGATGGCTATGTGCATGACTACAAGATGGGCGAGAGCATCGCGAGGCCGGGTTACCTCGGCGTCAGGCGCACGCTTCTCGACGAACCGCTGGACGACTTCTTCTTCGACCAGAGCTACCGGCACGTCATCGGCGCGTCGCGACCCAAGGCCGATGGCCGTGCGAGCGCCCAGGTCGTCAACCTCGATATCCGGCTCAAGATCAGCGAACTGCCGATTGCCGGCATGCCGCATCTCGGATCGGGAATCACTTTCACGTGGAACGGCACGACGGTTCTCGCCAGCCCGAACCTGCGCGACGGCGCGCTGGACGTTATCGACACGAAGACCTGGAAGCAGGTGAAGACCATCGCCACGCCCGGCCCGGGATTCTTCATGCGCAGCCACGAGGCAAGCCCTTATGCCTGGGTCGACTCGATGATGAGCGCCACGGCGAAGGACACGCTGACCATCATCGACAAGCGCACCCTCGAGGCGGTGGCACAGGTGCGTGAGCCCGGTCGCACGCTGGCGCACGTCGAGTTCACGAAAGACGGCCGTTACGCGCTGGCCAGCCTGTGGGAAGACGACGGTGCGCTGATCGTCTACGACGCAGTCACGCTGAAGGAGGTCAAGCGCCTGCCGATGCGCAAGCCGGTGGGCAAGTACAACGTGTGGAACAAGATCACGCGTTCGGAAGGCACCTCGCATTGAGCCTGTCGATCGAGGGCTTCGAGCGATCCATCGCGTCTCGAATGCGCCAGTGGGCATCAGGCCGCCCCCCACCGCTCAAGCCACCGGCTGATACCCCGACAGCCGCCTCGCATCGGGGATGCGAATGTCGCGCTTGTCGATTTCGATCAGCCCGGCCGATTCGAGCTCGTGCAGCACGCGCGAAAAATACTCCGGCGTCAGCGACAGCAGAGACGCGATGGTGGCCTTGCTGACCGGCAGCGACACGGTCAGCGAGCCACCCAGGGCGCCATCGGCGACATCCTGCCCGCGCAGCAGGTATCCGATCACGCGTTGCAGGCCGCTGTGAAGTGCGTTGGCCTCGACGTCATTCACCAAGCCATGTAGGCGACGCGAGATACCCGCCAGCATGCGCAGTGCGAAACGCGGGTCGTGCCCGATCTCCGCGAGCACCGCCTGTTTGCCGACCGTCAGCAGCAGCGTGTCGGTCAGCGCCTGGGCATTGATGATGTAGGGCCTGCCGGTGAACATCAGCGCTTCGGCAAAGCTGCTGCCGGGGCCGATGAGGTCGATCACCTTTTCCTGCCCGGCTGGAGAGATCGCGTACAGCTTGACCTGCCCGATCACCGTGACATGAAATTCCTCGCAAGGTTGGCCGACCCGAAACACCATGTCGCCCCGTGCCAGGCGGCGCACCTGACTGCCGTCAGCCAAGCGCTGCAGTTCGACCGAGTTCATGTCGCTGAACATCGGCAACACGGACAGATACCGCGGCATGTCGAAGGCTCTGGCGTCCACCGGGGGCTCCTGTGGCTGTTCGGGTGGGCGGATTCTCGGGGCGACCGCCAGACCAGCGTTTGATGCCCGTCAATGCGGCGCGCTTCGAATCAGAGCAGCAACACCAGTGTGGCGAGCAGGCCGGCGGCGAGCTGGTTGTGCAGCAGTGCCACGCCGAGTGGCAGCGACGTCTGGACCTGTGCCAGCCCGAGCGCCGCCTGCGCGGCCACACCGACCAGCAGTGCCACGGCGCAGCGTGTGCGCCCGCAGCACCAGGCACGCCAGGCCACCATCGGCAGCAGCAGCACGAGGGCCAAGGCGACACTGCGGTGCAGCACCTGCGCCAGTGCACCGGCCGGGTTGAACGGCGGCAGCGAGCCGAGCACGGGTTCGTGCCACGGGTTCAGCGTGGCCCAGTCGACGGCCCGTGCACCGGCCACGCAGTCGGCCCAGGTCACGCAGCTCAGGCCCGCATGCGAGGCGCTGACCAGCGTGCCGAGCGCCACCTGCACGAGCAGCAGCAACGCAGCCGTGGCGACCAGCACCCGTGGCCGCGGCACGGGCAGCGACCTGCCTGCCACGGCAAGACGCAGCGACAAGGCCAACATCGCGAAGCCTCCGATCACATTGCCGATGGCCACCGCGGGAATGCGTGCACCGCTGCTCCAGCGTCCGAGCACAGCGAGGAACAAGGCAAGCGCGAGCAGCGCCAGCGCCAGCGCTCCCTCCGTCCGCAGGACAGGACGGTTGCCGAAGCACACCGTCACCATCGACACCACCAGCACCAAGGCCAGCACGGCGACCACGCGATGGGCGAACCGCGCGGCGGCGATGCCGATCGACACCTCGGGGTGTGCGGCCATGAGGGGCTGACCCGACGCGGTCTGTCGGAATTCCTGGCCGTAGCACTGCGGCCAGTCATCGCAGCCAAGCCCCGCCTTCGACAGGCGGATGAACGCGCTGAGACTCGTGACCACGAACACCGTCGCCGCGCAAAGCAGCGCGAGACGGCGCAGGAACATGAAGCGGCGATCGAGAAGGGTCACGGCATTCGCCCCACGAGCGGAAGACCGCGATGCGGAAATGGTATCGCGCCGGCCGGTGTTTGCCCGCGCTCGTGGCCACAACCGTGCACTTTCTTGAACTGGTTCAAGTGCGCTTTTCCCATGCCTCCGCAGACTCCGATCCAGCGCGCCGTCGCTTGATGAGCACAGACGCGGGCCACTGAATAAGGAGACGCCATGAGTCCGATCGACGACGAGAACGAACCCGTTCCACTGATGCAGAAACTGCTCGACAACCCGTTCTTGCTGCTGTTCATCGGTGTGCTGGTTCCGATGGTGGTCTACACGCTGTGGGGTGTCATCGACATCCTCACCGTGCCGCTGACCAAGTGACCCGGCAGCCAACGGACATCCCTGCGGTACATCGCCCCCTGGAATAGGACTTCGACCATGAGCGCCATTCTTCCTCCTGCAGAACGACTGTGGTGGAAACACCCGCTGGACCGGGTCGAAGGGACCTGGATCGTCATCGCGCTGATCTGGTGCCTGACCATGTTCGTGATGATGGTCGGCTGGCACATCTACGGAAAACAGAATCTCTCGACCGAGACGTACCGGACCACGCCCGAGCAGTTCTCGGCCAAGGCGCAGGCGATGGTCGACCAGTACACGGTGCGCACCGAGACCGCCGAGAAGATTCCGGTCGTGCATCCGCCCGCGGGCAGCGATGTCTACCTGGTGGCGCGACTGTGGAGCTGGTGGCCGATCATCGAACTCGAGAAGGACAAGACCTACCGCTTGCATCTCACTTCAATGGACTACAACCACGGCTTCTCGCTTCAGCCGACCAATATCAACATCCAGGTCGTGCCGGGTTTCGAGCACGTGGTGAAGGTGACACCGAACCAGTCGGGCCAGTTCTCGGTGGTGTGCAACGAGTACTGCGGCATCAACCATCACACGATGGTCGGCCGCATGTACGTGAAGTGAGGAGCGCGACATGTCGAGCAATGTGAGTTACCGGACCTGCCCGCGCTCTGGCCTGCAGTTCGAGGGCCAGGCCGAAAAACTGATGATGGCCAACGCCTTCGTGGCGGTGGTGTTCCTGCTGGTCGGCGGCATCCTCGCCGTCGGCGTCGTGCTGACGCGCTGGCCGGCCGTGCACTGGCTCGCCGCCGACACCTTCTACCAGGTGCTCACCGCACACGGCATCGACATGCTGATCTTCTGGATCATCTTCTTCGAAGTCGCGGTGCTGTACTTCTGTTCGTCGACGCTCCTGCGCTGTCGAATCGCGACGCCGAATGTCGCGTGGCTGGCCTTCGCGCTGATGCTGATCGGCGCGGTCACCAACAACGTCGCCGTGCTGCAGGGCGGATCGAGCGTGATGATGACGAGCTATGTGCCGATGATGGCGGCACCGAGCTTCTACCTCGGTCTGATCCTCTTTGCCGTCGGTGCGTTGATCGCCTGCTTCGTGTTCTTCGGCACGCTGGTCATCGCCAAGCGCGACAAGACCTATCAAGGCTCGGTACCGCTCGTGACCTTCGGCGCGATCACCGCAGCGATCATCGCGGTGTTCACGATCACCTCGGGCGCGATCATCCTGATCCCGACCTTCCTGATGTCGGTGGGCATCGTCAAGCAGGTCGACCCGCTGATCTACCGCACGATCTGGTGGGCCTTCGGCCATTCTTCGCAGCAGATCAACGTGGCGGCGCACATCTCGATCTGGTACGCAGTGGCGGCCATCGCATTCGGTGCCAAGCCGATGTCGGAGCGGGTGAGCCGCGGCGCCTTCCTCCTCTACATCCTGTTCCTGCAACTCGCCAGCGCCCACCACCTGCTCGCCGACCCCGGCGTCAGCACGGCCTGGAAGGTCGTCAACACCAGCTACTTCATGTACTTCGCGGTTCTGGCCTCGATGATCCACGGTCTGACCATCCCTGGCGCGATCGAGGTGGCCCAGCGGCAGAAGGGCTACAACAAGGGCCTGTTCGAGTGGCTGCGCAAGGCGCCGTGGGGCAATCCGGTTTTCTCGGGCATGTTCATCTCGCTGATCGGTTTCGGCTTTCTCGGCGGGATCTCGGGTGTGATGATGGGCACCGAGCAACTCAACATGATCATCCACAACACGATCTATGTGCCGGGCCACTTCCACGCCACGGTCGTGGTGGGCACGACGCTGTCGTTCATGGCGCTGACCTACTTCCTGATTCCGGTGCTGTTCAAGCGCGAGATGATCAACCCCGGACTGGCAAAGGCACAGCCCTATCTGTTCGGCCTGTCGATGTACTTCTTCTGCCTCGTGATGATGGGTGCGGGCACGCTGGGTGTCTCGCGGCGCCACTGGGACATGGCCTTCAACGGCGCAGCGCTTGCGTATGAATGGCCGGGTGCCGCCTACCTGATGATGGGTCTGGTCGGCATCGCGGGCGTGGCGGCGATCGCCGGCGGCGCCATCTACATCTACATCACGGTGGGCTCGCTGCTGTGGGGCAAGAAGCTCGATCAGGGCAGCGTCAGTCCGCGCTTCACGCCGATACCACCGACGCCGGTCGGCGCCGCCGTGCAGACCTACGGCTCAGCGGGTTTCGCTGCACCGGGCACGTTCACGCTGGCGATGGTGTTCCTGGTTTCCTTCGTTCTGTACTACTTCATCAACTGGAAATACCTGTCCCAGGTCTGGGGTCTGTCATGAGGTTGCCAGGACGCCCCGGGCTTCATCCACCCGAGGCGGGCTGCGGCCGAGTGAATTGGTCCGGCGCATCGCGCCCGACCTGACGAAAGGAGGACACCGATGGCATTGACGCTCGTTCCCGCGATGATCCGTCCCGGCTTGCGGGTCCGCGATGTCCTGGGGCTGTTCAAGTTGCGCATCGGCGTGTTCATCACGGTCTCGGCGCTGGTTGGTTTCGCGGTCACGCCCGGGCCGCGGCTGAGCCTCGCTCAGGTGCTCGTGCTCGCATTCACCGTGATGCTCGCATCGGCCAGTGCTGGTGCGTTCAACCAGTACGCCGAAGCCGAGTCGGACCGGCGAATGGCACGCACCCGCAACCGGCCGTTCGCGACCGGTGCGTTGCGGCGCACACCGGCCTGGCTGCTGCTGATGGCGGTGATGTTGACGGTATCCGTCGGCACGGCGGCCTGGTTGCTCAACGCGATGTCGGCGCTGTACGTGTTTCTCGGCGCATTCTTCTATGCGGTCGTCTACACGCTGTGGTTGAAGCGGCGCAGCTGGCTGAACATCGTGGTCGGCGGGCTGTCGGGCAGTTTTGCGGTATTGGCTGGTGCTGCGGCGGTCGACCCGGCCGTCGGTGTGCATGGCTGGCTGCTCGCGCTGGCGCTGTTCCTGTGGACGCCGCCACATTTCTGGAGTCTGGCGATCGCCGGTCAGGCCGACTACGCCGCCGCCGGCATTCCGATGCTTCCCGTGGTGGTGGGCACCGAACGCGCCGCACGGATCGTCTACGGCAGTGCCATCGCGCTGGCGTTGGCGTCTCTGCTGCCGGTCTTCGTCGGCGCCGGTTGGATCTACGTCCTGGGCGCGGCGGGAGGAGGTCTGTATTTCGTGATCAAGGCGCGCGCGCTGGCGATCGCGCCGAGTCGCCTGACGGCGATCCGTTCCTTTCTGGCGTCACTGCTGCAACTGGGCGCATTGCTTGCGGCGGCCAGCATCGACGGGGCGCTGCGCTAGGCGTTCGGCAACCGTCGCGCCACGCCATGGAACCATGCCTTCTGCCGCTGTTTTCTCTCGACTTGCACCACGCTGGCGCTCACTTGGCATCGCCGCGGCGTGGACCGTCGGCATGGCGCTTCACGCCCAGGCCGAGCCGACCGCAGCCGCGCTGAACGCCGCAGCCGCAGTGCGCGCCAGTCAGGCGGTTGTCGGCCAGTCGATCGGCGAGCACACCCTGCTCGAACGGGACGGGCGCCCGGTGCGCCTGGCGGACTTTCGCGGCAAGCCGCTGCTGGTGAGCTTCATCTACACCGGTTGCTTCCAGGTGTGCCCTGGCAACACGCGAGCACTGCAGCAGGCGGTGCGCACGCTCGAGACGCGCTTCGGCACGGCTCAGTTCAATGTCGTCAGCATCGGATTCAACCAGCCGGCCGATTCGCCGCAGGCCATGAAGGCCTTCGCGGCGCAGTACGGCATCGACTTCCCGCACTGGTCGTTCCTCAGCCCGCCGGCCGCCGATGTCGACGCGTTGACGCGCGCGTTCGGCTTCACGTACCAGGCCACGCCGGCAGGCTTCGACCACGTGTTGCAGGTCACGCTGATCGACGCGCAGGGACGCATCGCGCGGCAGGTCTACGGCGGCGAGCTGGCGGCCGATGCGCTCGGCGAGCCGCTCACGCAACTGCTGGCGAACCGTCCGCTGCCATTGCGATCCAGCCTGGCCGACATCGTCGATCGCGTGCGGGTGCTGTGCACGGTCTACGACCCCCGAACCGGAACCTACCGCGTCGACTACAGCCTCGCGCTCGAGGTCGCGGGGGGGCTGACCTTCGCGTTGACCATGCTCGCGTACTTCCTGAGCGAGTGGCGTGCTCGCATTGCAGCCCGTCGCCTGCGGCGCGCCTGAGCGGGGCACACGCGCCATGCGACCGCCCCCGCTCGCCGCCGCAGCGACCCTTGCAGCGCCGCACGTCGGCCTGCTGCGCGGACCGGCGCTGCGTGCCTGGCAGCGCGTCGAATTCGCGTTCGACGCCGTGTTCGGCGCCGGCGCCAACCCGCTGCGGCACCTGGGTGCACTCGGGTTCCTGTTCTTCTGGGGGTTGGCGGTCAGCGGCATCTACCTGTTCGCGGTGCTCGACACGTCGGCGACAGCAGCATTCGAATCGATCGCCCGACTGTCGAGGCAGCCCTGGTACTTCGGTGGCTGGCTGCGCAGCGTGCACCGCTACGCCGCCGATGCCTTCGTCGTCGTGATGCTGCTGCACCTGTTGCGCGAATGGCTGCTCGGGCGCTACCAGGGCTTTCGCCGCCACTCGTGGCTGACCGGCGTGCCGCTTCTGCTGTTCGCGTTCGCCAGCGGCATCGGCGGCTTCTGGCTCAACTGGGACCGACTGGGCCAGTACTCGGTCACGGCAACGGCCGAGTGGATCGACGCGTTGCCGATCTTCGCTGTGCCGCTGACGCGCAACTTCATCAGCGTTGCGGCGGTGAACGATCGGCTGTTCTCGCTGTTCATCTTCATTCACCTGGGCGTGCCGCTGTTGATGCTGTTCGGTCTGTGGTTCCACATCCAGCGCATCTCGCACGCGGCCGTGTTCCCGCCGCGCCGATTGATGCTGGTCAGCGTGCTGGGCCTGCTGGCACTCGCCGTGTTCGCGCCGGTGACCAGCGATGCGCCAGCCGACCTGTCTCAAGTGCCCGGGCCGTTGGCGCTCGACTGGTTTCTGCTGTTCGTGCATCCGCTCGTCGATGCGACCTCGGCCAACCTCGTCTGGGGGCTGCTCGCTGCGGCCGTGACCGCGCTGCTCTTGCTGCCCTTTGCGTCGACGTTCGTGCCGGCGCGTCTGAACGCCCCGGCGAGCGCGCCGGCGGCGGTGGTGGACCCGGCCAACTGCAACGGGTGCAGGCGTTGCTTCGTCGACTGCCCGTACGCCGCGGTCACGATGGTGCCGCACCCCGACTGGCAGACACCCGGCCGTCCGATCCGCGAGCTCGCGCAGGTCGACTCCGACCTGTGCGCGAGTTGCGGCATCTGCGTCGGCGCCTGCCCTTCGTCGACGCCTTTTCGCAGCGGCGCCTCGCTCGTGACCGGCATCGACATGCCGCAACAACCCATCGACACGCTGCGCCGACAGCTCGACGCAGGCCTGGCCGCACTGCACAGCGAGTGCAAGCTGGTCGTCATCGGCTGCGAGCCGGGGCCATCGGTCGCCGCGCTGGCGCGTGACGACGTGGTCGCACTCAGCCTGGTCTGCGCAGGCCAGTTGCCGCCGTCGTTCATCGAGTACGCCTTGCGCAGCGGTGCCTTCGGCGTCGTCGTCACCGGTTGCCGCGAAGGCGACTGCGCCTTCCGTCTCGGCCAGCGCTGGACAGAAGAGCGCCTGCGCGGCGTGCGCGAGCCGCACCTGCGCACGGCTGTTCCGCGCGAGCGCCTGCACGTGGTCTGGCCCACGCCTGGCGAGCCACAGGCGGCGGCGCGCGCGCTCGACGCCTTGCGTGCCCACCATGCCGTCCAGCGTGTTGTCGATGGGATCACACCCCATGGCTGATCCGCGCCCCCCGATCCGCCCGCTGGCCTGGCTCGGGCAGGCGCTTCTGTACGGCCTGTTCGCGCTGCTGATCGGCGTGTTCTCGCACTGGCCGCCGTACCGCCACCTCGCTGCCGACCAGGCGCTGATCAAGCTCAGCTTCACGCACCACGGCCAGCACATGCATGAATGCAAGGCACTCAGCGGGGCCGAGCTCGCGAAGCTGCCGCCGAACATGCGCGCGCCGCTGCAATGCCCGCGCGAGCGCGCGCCGGTGGTGGTGGAGCTCGATGTCGATGGCCAGAAGGTGCTGCGCAAGGTGGCCGCGCCCTCGGGTCTGTCGAAGGACGGTGCGTCGTCGGTCTACCACCGCGTGCAGGTGGCTGCCGGCAGTCACCGCATCGCGGTGCGCATGAAGGACAGCCCGACGGGCAGCGGCTTCGACCACACCCGTGAAGCCACCGTGACGCTCGCGCCACTGCACATCCTCGTGATCGACTTCGACGCCGAGAAGGGCGGCATCACGCTGCAATGAATACCGCACTCCACAAGGCCGCCCCAGCCCTGCCGATCGGCCCGGCCGCACGGGATGCAAAGCCTGCACCGGCATGTGCGTCGAGCTACCTGCTCGACGTGCCGCAGCAAGGCGTGCAGCGCGCGCTCGCGCGCGGCTGGCTGTGGCTGGGTCTGATCGCGCTGATCGGCGCCGGCCTGTTCTCGATCCTTCTGGTGCTGTCGCGCACGCCGGGGTTGAACCGCTGGTTGCCGGTGGCCGACTTCTTTCGCGTCGCGCTCGTCGTGCACGTCGACCTGTCCGTGCTCGTGTGGTTCGTCGCCCTCGCCGGTCTGCTGTGGAACCTGAACGGCTCGGCGCGCGGCGCCGCCTGGGGCTGGGCCGCGCTGGCGCTGTGCTCGGTCGGCACCGCGTTCATGGCGCTGGCGCCGTTCGTGTCGCGCGCCGAGCCGGTCATGGCCAATTACATCCCCGTGCTCGACGGGCCTTTCTTCATGGTCGGCCTTCTGGTGTTCGGGGCCGGCACCTGCATGCTGGTGTTGCGCAGCCTGATCACGGCCCCCAAGGTCGGCACCGCATTCGACGGCGCCGGCGCGCTGCGCTTCGGCCTGAATGCCGCGGCGGCAGCGGCGGCGGTCGCGCTGGGCGCGTTCGCCGCCTCGTACGCCGCCGTGCCGCACGCGCTGGAGGGCAAGGCTTACTACGAGATCCTGTTCTGGGGCGGTGGACATGCCCTGCAGTTCACCTGGACGCTGCTGATGCTGGTCGGCTGGCTGTGGCTGGCCAGTGCTTGCGGTGCACGTCTGCCGCTGAGCCCGCGCGTCACACTGCTGATGCTGACTCTGGCGCTCGCCGCGGTGTTCGTCACGCCCTACGCCTATCTCGCGCACAACATCGCCTCGGTCGAACACCGCAACCTGCTGACCTGGGCGATGCGCCTGGGCGGTGGCGTGGCGATCGTTCCGATCAGCCTCGCAGTGATCCTGGGGCTGGTACGCCGACAGCCGTCGGCCCGGAGCGCGCCGGCCAGCGTCGCACCGCTGCGTGCAGCGCTGGTGGCGTCCGTGCTTCTTTTCGGGGCTGGCGGCCTGATCGGTGTCGTCATCCAGGGCAGCAACGTGCGCATCCCGGCGCACTATCACGGCTGCATCGTCGGGGTGACGCTGGCACTGATGGGGCTGCTCTACCACCTGCTTCCGCGGTTGGGGTATGGAACGCCTCAAGGGCGGCTGGCGACCCTGCAGCCAAGCCTGTATGGTGCGGGCCAGTTGATGCACATCGTCGGACTGGTCTGGTCGGGCGGCTATGGCGTGCAGCGCAAGGTGGCCGGCGCCGAGCAGGTGCTGCGCAGTCCGGGCGAAGTGGCCGGCATGGCACTGATGGGACTGGGCGGCGCGGTGGCGATCGTCGGCGGGCTGTTGTTCGTCTGGGTGGTGATGCGTTCCTTGCGCCCCGAAGCCGAGGCCGTCAGCGCATGATCCGTCGCCTGCAAGCATTGCTTCAGTGGCTGTTCATGCAGGTCGAGGCGCTGTTCAACAGCGCCTTCGGCGACCGGCTGAATCCGCTGTATCACCTCGGAGCGATCGGCTTCTTCCTGTTCTGGATCGTCGCCGGCACCGGCCTCTATCTCTACGCCTTCTTCGAGACCGGTGTGGCCGGCGCGCACGCTTCGGTCGAAGCACTGACGCATCGGCAATGGTTCGCTGGCGGCATCCTGCGCAGCGTGCACCGCTATGCGTCGGATGCGATGGTGCTGGCGATGCTGATCCACATGCTGCGCCACTTCGCGTTCGATCGCATTCGCGGCTTCCGCTGGTTCTCGTGGCTCACCGGCGTGGTTCTGATCTGGCTGGTGTATGTCACCGGCATCAATGGCTACATGCTGCCGTGGGATCGCGTGGCGCAGTTTGTCGTCGTTGCCGTGTTCGAGTGGCTGGATGCGGTGCCGACCTTCGGCGGCACGCTGATGCGTAACTTCATCTACGCGAGCAGCGTCAATGACCGCCTGTTCTCGCTGCTGGCGTTCATGCACATCGGCGTGTCCCTGGCGGTGTTGCTTCTGCTTTGGGTGCATGTTCAGCGTGTACCCAAGGCCAGGACCAGCCCGCCGCGGCCGATCATGGCCAGCCTTGCGCTGACGTTGCTGGCACTCGCACTTGTGCGGCCGGCGCTCAGCCAAGGCGGCGCGGCCGATCTGGGCATCGCGGCCGGCACGCTGGCGCTTGACTGGTTCTATCTGCCGCTGCTGCCGTTGCTGTACCTGTGGCCGCTGCCGCAGGTCTGGCTGCTGGTGGGTGCGGGCACGGCGCTGCTCGTTGCCCTGCCCTGGCTGCCGCCGCGCTGGCGCCGCGGCGCCACGCGCGCGCACCAGGTCACGGTGCATCCGCTCGGGCAACGGCTGACCGTCCGCGTGGGTGAAACGATTCTCGAAGCCGGTCTGCGCGATGGGTTGGCGCTGCCTTATGAATGCCGCAACGGTGGTTGCGGCGTGTGCATCTGCACTGTGCTGCAGGGCAACGTCGATCACGGTGCCTATCAACCCAGTGTGCTGACCGATGCGAAGCGCGCGGCGGGCGAGACGCTGATGTGTTGCGCCAGACCGCTCGGCGACCTGGAGATTGAACTCGATTCGGGTCCCCCGCCGGTGCGGGCGCCCGTCACCACCCATTTGGCACGGATCGACCGCCTCGAACATCTATCCGACGACGTTGTGCGGCTGGGCCTGTCGCTGCCCGAAGAGCCGACGATCGCATTCAAGGCCGGCCAGTACATCAACATCCTGCTCGACGACGGGCAGCGACGAGCGTTCTCGTTCGCGAACCCGCCGCAGCACGACGACCACATCGAACTGCATGTTCGCCGGGTCCCCGGTGGACGCTTCACCGGACTGGTGTTCACACAGATGAAGGTCGGCGACATGCTGCGCTTCGAAGGGCCCTTGGGCACCTTCACGCTGCGGGACAGCGAGCACCCGATCTTGTTCGTCGCAGGGGCGACCGGCTTCGCACCGATCAAGAGCATCGTCGAGGATGCTTTCGCGCGCGGCGTCGCACGACCGATGTGGTTGTACTGGGGCGTTCGG
The DNA here is from genome assembly GCA_017986065.1 of Rhizobacter sp. Classification (GTDB taxonomy): domain Bacteria; phylum Pseudomonadota; class Gammaproteobacteria; order Burkholderiales; family Burkholderiaceae_C; genus PBB1. The sequence goes on from JAGNWJ010000022.1 coordinate 28,145, forward strand.
CGGCGCGCCGATCTGTATGCATTCGACCTGGCCGAGGCGTGGCAGCGTGAGCATTCGAACTTCCATTTTGTCCCGGTGTTGTCGCGCGCTGAAGAGGGCGATGGATGGACCGGCCGCTGCGGGCTGGTCCACGAGGTGATGCTGGCCGACTTTCCGGATCTGCACGGCTTCGAGGTCTACGTCTGCGGGTCGATGAGGATGGTCGATGCAGCTGTACCCGCGTTCCTCTCACAGGGGCTGGACGATGGGCTGTGCTTCACCGATGCGTTCCTGCCGTCGACCTAACCTGCAACTGAGCGTCACCACTGTCGCCAGCCCACCACCCGCTGCGGGCTGGCGACAGTGGTGACCCACATCGACCTCGGCAGCCGGGCCGAGGCAACGCCTTGATTCGCACCGGCTCTCAAGCCGGTGCCGCAGCCTCGCTTCGAGTAGCTCGAAATCCGAGGTCACGTGCCGGCACTTGCCGGCCTGCTTGGCCTGGTACATCGCGGCATCGGTGGCTTTCCGAATGGCATGCGCCGACAGGTCCGAGTCCGCGCACGCAGCCAGGCCGATCGATGCCGAGACCTCGAGCCGCAGCGCACCGATCCGGTAAGGCTTCGGCAGGCGGCTATCGATGAGTGCATCGGCGGTCTGAAGGGCCCTGCGGACAACGAGATTGATGGGCATCACTTGCGCTTGACGGCCCAGGCCACGACGACCACGAGCAGGATCAACCCCCAGATACCGCCATGGCCCCCCATCCACCACCCCACATGCCGCCATTCATCATCGGTCCGTTCTGTACCCAGGCTGTGCCGGTGGCCAACACCGGAACTGCCCTGGCAGCGATCTGATGGATCTGGCGCTTGGAATGCAGGCGCGGGTTCTTCGGGTCGAGCTGGAGATCAGCGAGTGGCAGGACGGTAATGGTGGAGGCGGCGCGGGAGGCAGTACGAACGGGGGTGGGTTTGCGCACGGGGTGTTCCCAGGTTGAGGGCCATGGACGGTCAAACGGATGGGGTCATGCACTGCTCCGGAGGAGTGGGGGGAATGGGTTGCTGGATCGGTGGAGGACGACGAGGTCAACGAAGCAGATGGAGGGGTGTATGTATCCACAGCATCGTCGTGGATGCCCTGCCGAATGTCCGTATGGGAGATTCGCCACGAATCGATCGCTGTGCATTCAGGCTTCGGGAAATGGCCCCGGCCGGCGGTAGCGAGTCGTCACGGACCGAGGGTCTGGCGCGGCACAAATGACTTGATGCGTGTCGCACGCAGAGCGTTACTGGTGCACCGCCGCGAAGGTCGCGGTGGACACCAGGAGAAGCTCGATGAAGGCGAATGCAACAGGCTCGAAGGCGACTGCAACGAAGGTCCGGTTCACGAAGAAGATCGCAGTCCCGGTGATACCAGTGGTGATCGGGAAGCCCGCACGGCGCGGGCGTGCGAAGGTCGACATTGACTTGCCGATCGCACCGCCCGCTCCCCTCGAGCCGGTCGGCACCAGCAAGCAGGCTCGGTTGATCTCGCTGCTGAACGCAGCCCCGGGCGCGACGCTCGAACAGATGATGTCGCTCACCGGCTGGCAGGCGCACACGGTGCGCGGCACGATCAGCGGGGTGCTGCGCAAGCGGCTCGGGTTGAACGTGGTGTGCGATGTGGCGGAGGCGTCTGATGCTCGCCGCTACCGCATCGTCGCGGCGGTCGGCGCATGAGCGTGGCGGATGCGCTCGCCGAGCTCGCTGCTCTGGATCGGCCTCAACTGGTCGAGCGCTGGGCGGCGATGTTCGACCACCCTGCCCCGCGGCATGCTCAGGTCGCCATGCTGCGTGCTGCGCTGGCTTGGCGGCTTCAGATGCATGCTCTTGCCGGGGCCGGTCGGGTCGATCGAATGGTGCGGGGTCTGCGCCGATCGACTGCTTGCGCTGCTCCTTCGGAGTCGCTGGCTCCGGGGACGCGGCTGCTGCGGGAGTGGCAGGGGCAGACGCACCATGTGACGGTGCTGGCCTCGGGGTTCGAGTACTCCGGCCGGACCTGGCGCAGCCTCACTGCGATCTCGCGTTCGATCACCGGGACGGCCTGGTCCGGGCCGCTGTTCTTCGGGTTGCGCTCGTGACGAAGATCGCAGTGCTGCCTTGCGCGATCTACACGCGCAAGTCGTCGGAGGACGGGCTGGAGCAAGGCTTCAACTCGCTGGACGCGCAGCGCGAGGCCTGCGAGGCATTCATCCTGAGTCAGAAGACGCAAGGCTGGAAGGTGCTCGGTGCGTACGAGGACGGCGGGTTCTCGGGTGGGAACGTGGAACGGCCGGGCCTGCGTCGGCTGCTGGCCGAGGTGGCGCTGGGTCGGGTGCGGATCATCCTGGTCTACAAGATCGATCGGCTGACTCGGTCGCTGGCGGACTTCGCCAAGATGGTCGAACTCTTCGATGCGCACGACGTCTCGTTCGTGTCGGTGACGCAGCAGTTCAACACGACCTCGTCGATGGGTCGGTTGACGCTGAACGTGCTGCTGTCGTTCGCGCAGTTCGAGCGCGAGGTCACCGGGGAGCGCATCCGCGACAAGATCGCGGCGTCGAAGCGCAAGGGGCTGTGGATGGGGGGACTGGCGCCGGTCGGGTACCTGCCCGGGGTGGGTGAGAACCAGCGGAGTCTGGCGATCGACGAACCTCGGGCCGAATTGGTACGGGCGATGTACCGGCTGTACCTGGAACTGGGTTGCGTCAGTGCGCTGGTGGCGGAGGTGGCCCGAATGGGGTGGGTAACACCTGCGCGGGTGACGCGACGGGAAGGTGCTGCAGGGGGGCGTCCGTTCAGCCGGGGGCACCTGTACCGGATCCTGTCGAACCCGGTGTACATCGGGCAGATCGTGCACAAGGATCAGGTATTCGCGGGGCAGCATCCGGCGATCCTGGAGAGGGAGCTCTGGGACGCGGTGCAGGCGCAGATGAAGGCGAATGTGACCGGGCGTCGCACGCGTGCGAACTCGGCGCAGCCGAGCTTGCTGACGGGGCTGGTGTTCGATGAGCAGGGACATCGGCTGACGCCGTCGCATGCGCAGAAGGGAGTGCGGCGGTATCGGTATTACATCGATCAGGTGGCGGCGGAAGATGAAGGAGCGACGGCTGCGTTGCGGGTGCCGGCGAAGGAGTTGGAGACCGCAGTGATCGAGGCGGTCTCGGGGTTCCTGAAGGATCGGTCGCGGGTGATGGGGGTGATGGGGTCGGTGGAAGCTGGCGTGGCAAACATCAGATTGAAGGCGGCTGCAGCCGCCGGTGCGTTGCTGGAGACGGCGATGGCGTCGCAGCAGATCGAGGTGCTGACGCGGCTGGTCAAGCGCATCACGGTGCGCAAGGAGTCGATCGGGATCGAGGTCAAGGTTGCATCGATCTGGTCTGCGGAAGTGGTGACCAGCGATGAGGATGAAGACGTCCACCTGATCGAGGTTCCGGTGCAGCTCAAGCGCTGCGGGATGGCGGTGCGCTTGATCGTTCGGCCCGCGGGTGAATCGGCAACGCGTGGGGTGGATCCGAAGCTGGTGACCCTGATCTCGAAGGCGCATGACTGGTTCGAGCGATTGAGTTCGGGACGCTGCGACAGCGTGCAGGCGATCGCGCAGCAGGAGCAGATCGCGAGTTCGTCTTATGTGACTCGGGTGATCTATCTCGCCTTCCTGGCGCCGGACATCGTGCAGCGAATCGTGCGGGGCGAGCAGCCGGAGGATCTGACGGCAGATCGGCTGATCCGGATGGGGCCGCTGCCGATGGCCTGGGAGGACCAGCGGGTGCTGCTGGGCATGAGCGGCTGACCTGATCAAACACAGATCAAGGCCCGCGAAAGCGGGCCTTTTCGATGGCTCAGAGCCATCGCACGGCAAAGTGGTACCGGCGAAATCGAGAACAGAGAATGGCCGGCGACTTGGCGACCATCACGCCCGAAATTGCGACCTGATGGCCGAACAGAGAATTCGGCGTCGCCCGCAGGCCCGCGCCACGCGGGGCTCGGGCAAGAAAAAGCCCTCCGCTAGGGAGGGCTCGGTCTAACTGGCGGAGCCGGAGGGATTCGAACCCTCGATGCAGGTTTTGCCCACATACTCCCTTAGCAGGGGAGCACCTTCGGCCACTCGGTCACAGCTCCGCAGAATTCAGCCTCGCATTCTAGCTGCTTGCATGTGCTTCGCGATCACGCCGGAGCCTGTTCCAGATCGAAAGCCTTGTGCAGGGCACGAACGGCGAGCTCCATGTACTTCTCGTCGAGCACGACGCTGGTCTTGATCTCGCTGGTGGTGATCATC
>JAGNWJ010000095.1 GCA_017986065.1 Rhizobacter sp.
TCGCGCGTCAGGTCCATCTTGAAGTCGATCGCGCTCATGATGCCGTCGCCGAATTCCTCGTGGATCAGTTCCTTGAACGTCGTGCCGTAGACGTTCACGAGCTCGTAAAAACGATAAATCAGCGGGTCGGTCGGCACCGAGGTCGGCAGCGAGCCCTTGTATGGCACCACCTGCAGCCATTTCTCGGCCTCGGCGGGCAGCCCGAAGGTCTTCGCGACGATCTTGGCCTGCTTGGCGTCGAAGGTCATCTGCCCCAGGCATCCCGCGGTGACCCATTCCTTGCTGAGGCCGACCTTCTTGGCCACGTCATCCCATTTGATGCCCTTCTTGACCTTGGCCTCGATGATCATTTCGGTGACGTCATTGCGGTTCATGGTTGCTCCTTGCTTTGCGTGTTGGAAAGTTGTTTCAGGCGATCGCGAGTCCGGGCTCGACGACCGGGGGCAGTGCGGGGGCCCGGCCGTGCGACAGCTCCTTCGAGCGTGCGACGAGGAAGTCGACCAGGTGGTTGCGGATGCGGTAGTACTGCGGATCGTGGTGCAGCGTGGCGCGCTGCCGGTCGCGCGGCATCGTGTTGCGAACGATCTCGGCGACCCGCGCCTGCGGCCCGTTGCTCATCAGCAGGATCTTGTCGGCCAGCAGGATGGCCTCGTCGACGTCGTGCGTGATCATGAACACCGTCTGGTGCGTCTCGGCACAGATGCGCAGCAGCTCGTCCTGGATCGTGCCGCGGGTCAGTGCATCGAGTGCGCCGAACGGTTCGTCGAGCAGCAGCATCTTCGGCTCGATCGCGAACGCTCGCGCGATACCCACGCGCTGTTTCATGCCGCCCGACAGCGCCGACGGGTTCTTGTCGATGGCCGGCGTCAGGCCGACCAGCGCAACGTACTTCTCGACCTGCGCCTTCACCTGGGAAGCACTCCACTGGGGCCACTTGCTGCGCACGGCGAAGGCGATGTTCCTGCGCACCGACAGCCACGGCATCAAGGCGTGCCCCTGGAACACGACACCGCGCTCCAGGCTCGGTCCCGCGACTTCCCGGCCATCCATGAACACGTGGCCGTCGGTGGCCTGGTCGAGACCCGCCAGCACGTTCAGGATCGTCGTCTTGCCGCAGCCCGAGTGGCCGATGATGCAGACGAACTCGCCCTTCTGGATGCCGAAATTGACGCTGTCGAATACCGGCTCGCTGACCTTCCCGTCCGGTGACGGATAGCTTTTCGACAGACCCTCGATGCGCAGGAAGGGCGCTTCGGACGGCGTGTTGAAGCCGGTTTCATTCGACATACGACACCGCCTTCTGCGCTTTCGCGAACATCAGGTCGAGCAGCATCCCGACGACGCCGATCACCAGGATCGCGAAGATCACGTTGGTCAGCGACAGGTTGTTCCACTCGTTCCAGACGAAATAGCCGATGCCGGTGCCGCCGACCAGCATCTCGGCCGCGACGATCACCAGCCACGCGATGCCCATGCTGATGCGCATGCCGGTCAGGATCGTCGGCGCTGCGGCAGGCAGGATCACCTCGAACGCCAGGCGCAGCCGCGATACCTCGAGCGTCTTCGCGACGTTGAGCCATTCACGCCGGACGCCGGCGACACCGAACGCGGTGTTGATCAGCATCGGCCACACCGAGCAGATGAAGATCACGAAGATGCCGGAGATCGACGAGTCCTTGATCGTGTAGAGCGCCAGTGGCATCCAGGCCAGCGGCGAGATCGGCTTCAGGACCTGGATGAACGGATCGAGCGCACGGTAGAGCATCGGGCTCATGCCGATCAGGAATCCCAGCGGAATCGCCACCAGCGCGGCGATGCCGAAACCGAGCGCGACGCGGGCCAGCGAATAGCCGAGTTGCAGCCCGATGCCCTTGTCGTTGGGGCCGTTGTCGTACAGCGGATCGGCGAGGTTCTTGACCACCGTCGCGCCCATCTGCGCGAGCGTCGGGAAGCCGCTGCTCTTCTTGTCGCCTTCGGCGGCGGCCGGGTCCTTGCCGAGCAGCTTCTGGTACTCGATCTGTTCAGGGGTCAGCGTGACGGCCGGCCCGGGCGCCGACTTGGCGGGCAGCGTGGCCAGGTGCCAGACCAGCAGCACCATGACCAGGATGAACACCGACAAGGCGCCGGACTGCAGCGCCTCCTTGCGGGGAGTCTTCACCGTGCCGCCTCAGGTGCGGCTGATCGCGAAGCTCTTCGCGTAGGCGTCGGCCTTGGCCGGGTCGAACTCGCGGCCCATGATCGAGTACTTCCTGTACGCGCCCTCCGGAACCTTCTGATCGAGCAGCTTCATCTGCTTCTTGGCGTCGGTCAGCAGGAACACCTGCTCGGCGATCTGCTTGTAATTGACGTCGCCCTTGATGTAGCCCCAGCGCTTCATCTGGGTCAGCATCCACACGGCCATGCTCTGCCACGGCACCGGGTCGAAGTCCGCGCGGTCGGGAACGGTCTTGATGCCGCCGAGGCCGTCGGCGAACTTGCCGGTCAGGACCTGGGCCACCACCGTCTCGGGCTGGTTCAGATAGGCGGTCGGTGAGATGACCTTGGCGATCAGCTCGCGATTCTTCGGGTCACGAGCCATGTTGGCAGCGGTCAGCACCGAGCGGTAGAGCGCGGCGAAGGTGTTCGGGTTCTGCTTGATGAAGTCTTCGCTCACCCCGAAGGCGCAGCAGGGGTGGCCGTCCCAGATTTCCTTCGAGAGGATGTGGATGAAGCCGACCTCGTCGTACACCGCGCGCTGGTTGAACGGGTCCGGGCCGAGGAAGCCGTCGATGTTGCCTGCGCGCAGGTTGGCCACCATCTCGGGCGGTGGGACGACGCGGATCTGCACGTCGGTGTCCGGGTTCAGGCCGTTCTCTGCCAGGTAGTAGCGCAGCAGGAAGTTGTGCATCGAGAACTCGAACGGCACCGCGAACTTGAAGCCCTTCCAGCCCTTGGGGTCGCGGTTGTCCTTGTGCTTCAGCGCCAGCGTGATCGCCTGCCCGTTCACGTTCTGGATCGTCGCCACGCGCATCGGCTGGGCGACCGAGCCGATGCCCATCGAGATGGCCAGCGGCATCGGCGACAGGAAGTGGGAGGCGTCGTGCTCCTTGTTCAGCATCTTGTCGCGGATCAGCGCCCAGCCCGCGGTCTTGTTGAGCTGGACGTTCAGGCCCTGCTGCTTGTAGAAGCCGAGCGGGCCGGCCATGATCAGCGGCGTCGCGCAGGTGATCGCGATGAAGCCGAGCTTCAGGTCGGTCTTCTCCAGCGAACCCTTGTCCTGCGCCATGGCTTCGAGAGCGCCCATCGGCAGCAGCGAGGCGATCGCTGCGCGCGCGGTGTTCGCACCGACCGCCTGCAGGAATCGACGGCGCAGCGGCTCGTGCGGGAACAGCGCCTTGACCAGCGTCGCCTCGATGAAATCGCGCGAATGGGCTTCGGCCGACAGCGCCTGCGTCTCGGCCTGGTGGTCCGCGGCGCTGTGGTCACGACCGCAGCCGCACTTCATCATCAGCGGCCGGTCGGCGTTGTAGGGGTCGAAACTGTTGGCGGGCGATCGATCGTCGTTGCGGCTCATGCGAACACTCCTTTGTGATGACTGGAGCGTACGCAGCAAGCACAGGCCGCGCCATCGAGCCTGTGGTGAAAGCCGTGTAGTGCTGGCACTACACGCGGCGGCGCCTGGCGCCGCCAGCAACTAGCGTCTGCGAGCCTGCTGTTCGCAGAAGCTGCACTGCAGCACCTGTGGCCGACCGGCCAGGCGATGCTGTTCGATCGGCGCGTCGCACGTGGCGCACAGCCCGTAGCTGCCGGCTTCCAGCCGCGCCCTGGCAGCGCGCACTTCGGCCAGCGCCACGAGCTCCGGGCGCGCGCGGTCCGCGGCCTCGTCCCGGGCACTCCGGGGTTGCCGCAGCATCAGCGCCATGGCCTGCGACATGCCTACCAGCCGTCTTTCGAGGTCGTCCAGCCGCAACTGCAGCAGGCTGCGCATGGGTTCGTCCAGCAGCATCCCATGTGCGCCGTTCATGGCCGTGTGACCAGCGGTCCAGTGTGATTGTTGCGTCTGCATGTGGGCCTCCGGATCCACCCCGCGCGACGTGCACCGGGCTGGGGCCACTGTAGTGAACGATGTGCTCGCGGATCTTGAGCGGCGTCAAGTCGGGGACGGCTCGGCCTCGCGCGCCACACCGGATGGTGATGCCCTCGTCACAGACCGGTGGCCCATCCCATCATCCAGGCGGCACCCAGGCCGGCCGCCAGGGCCGTGCTCACCCGCGCTGCGTACTTGCGCCCGCCGGCGAACGCTGCCACCGCACATCGCGAGATCGAATTGGTGGTGATGGCGATCAGGACACCGAGCACCATGTGGTGGTTCGTCAGGCTGCCGGCCGCATGAAGCGAGGCCAGCGATGCGACCGGTGCGTGCGCATCGACCAGCGAGGCGATGGCGATGCTGACATTCAGCCCGGTGTCTCCGAAGTGGCGCTGCGCGCTGCCAACCACAAGCGCCACCACGGCGAGCAGCAGCGCGATCGCTATCGCCTCGCGAGGGCGCAGGGCGCCACCCTCCTGGGCAGGCACCTCGTCGGGAGCCGACCGTGCAGCACTCGATCGCAGTGAAAGCAGGCCGGCGGCCGCGCCGCCCACGGCGCCCGCCAACGCGACCGGTGCGATCGCGATGGCGGCGGCCGGAGACAGCACCGAACTCATCACCAGGGCCTGCAACCAGGTGGCCACCGAGGACAACGCGGCGCCGCCTGCCAGCATCGTCATCTGCTGCGGATGGGCGCGGGCCCGGCTGCCGAACGACGCGACCGTGGCGGTGCTCGAGACGAAACCCGAGACCAGTCCGGACAGCAGCAGCCCGCCTCGCGGTCCGAGCCAGCGCAGCGCGACATGGCCGGCCGCCTGGATGCCCAGCAGCAACAGAACCATCGACGCGAGCGGTCGCGGATCGATGCCGCCGAGCCAGGACAGCGGGCCGGCCGGAATCAGCGGCAGCACGATCAGCCCCAGGGCAGCGATCAGCAGGCCGTCGTGCAGTTCCTGGTCGCTCAGCAGCTGCGTGGCGAACCTGTGCAGTCGCTCCCTGGCGGCCAGCAGTGTCGCCAGGCCGACGCCGCACGCTCCGCCGAAGGCCGGCGACAGCACGCACTGCACGCCGATCAGGTAAGTGGTGAACAGGGCCACTTCGGTCGTCAGTCCGGGATCGCTCGAACGACTTTTCCAGTAAGCGGCGGCTGCGAGCACCGCGACCAGACCCGCGCCGCAGACCACCAGACCCGGAACGGACAGCCACTGCGCCAGTGCACCAGTCATTGCCACCACGGTGAAGCTGCGCAGCCCGGCGGCCTGCCGGTCGTGGCCTACCCCCTTGCGCCGCTCGCGTTCGATGCCGATCAGCAGGCCCGCACCCAGCGCCACGGCCAGACCGACGAAACCTTCCCGCGGAAGTTCCACGATCACGACTCGACCGTCGCTCCATGCTGGGGCACGGACACCTTCCAGCCCAGTTCGTCCTGGATGCGCAGCCGCAGGGTGTCGGCCGCGTCGGGCTCCCCGTGGACGACGAAGGTGCGCTCGGGTGGCGCTTCGAAACCGCGCAACCAGGCCATCAGGCCGTCGGCGTCGGCATGGCCGGAGAAGCCTTCGAGGTGGCTGACCTCGGCCTTCACAGCCACGTACTCGCCGTGGATCTTGACCTCCCGGGCACCGGCAATCAGGTGCGCGCCGCGTGTCCCGCCGACCTGGAACCCGGGAAACACGATGTGATTGCGTGGGTTGGGCGCCATCACCTTCAGGTGGTGCAGCACGCGCCCGCCGGTCGCCATGCCGGCGGCCGAGATCACGATCTTGGGCCAGCGCATGCGGGTCAGCTTCTCGGACTCTTTCGGTCCGGCGATCAGCGTCACGTCGTCGGTCAGCGAGCCGGCCTCGCGCGACGGGATGCGCAGCAGCCGGCGATGCCGCTGGTACAGCTCGGTGGCGGCCGTCGCCATCGGGCTGTCGAGGTAGACCGGCACGTCGGCCGCGATCTCGCCGGCCGCCTTCAGCCGCTGGATCACCAGCAGCAGCGCCTGTGCCCGACCCACCGCGAACGACGGCAGCAGCACGCTGCCCCCGCGTCGAGTCGTCGCCCGGATGATCTCGCCGAGGCGCGCCTGCACGTCCTCCTTTGGATGAACACGGTTGCCGTAGGTCGACTCGATCAGCAGCACATCGGCCTGTGCGACGCGGCCCGGCGGCGGCATCAGCAGGTCGTCGCTGCGTCCCAGATCGCCCGAGAAGACCAGCGTGCGATCGCGCGCGCGCAGCCGCACCGACACCGCACCGAGCAGGTGGCCGGCTGGCGTGAAGTCGATGCGCGCGTCTCCGATGCGAACGCTGCGGCCGGCCGGCAGCACTTCGATGCGCGAGATGGCGCGCTTCGCATCGGCGACGGTGTAGAGCGGCAATGCCGGTGCATGGCGCGTCCAGCCACCGCGGTTCGAGCGCCGCGCGTCCTCTTCCTGCAGGTGCGCACTGTCGAGCAACAGCACTTCAGCCAGGTCGCGCGTTGCCGCGGAAGCGTGTACCGGCCCCTTGAATCCCTGCTTCACGAGCGCCGGCAGCCAGCCGCAGTGGTCGAGGTGCGCGTGGCTCAGGACCACCGCGTCGATCTCGGACGGCTTGACGGCCAGTGGCGCCCAGTTGCGTTCGCGCAAGGCCTTGTAGCCCTGGAACAGGCCGCAGTCGAGCAGCACGCGGGCACCGGCGGCGTCGATCAGGTGCTTGGAACCGGTGACGCTGTCGGCTGCGCCGAGGAAGGTGATCTTCATGGGAAGGTGGCATGGCCCGATCGGTGGCGGTCACCGACTTTCGCACACGTGGAGTCACCGCTCCCCGACCGGCCTCAGACGTGCAGCAATTCCTGCTTCACCGCGTACAGCGCCAGCTCGACATCGTTGCGTGCGCCGGTCTTGTCGAGGATGCGGGCGCGGTAGGTGCTGACGGTGTTGGAAGACAGGACCAGCTGCTCGGCGATCTCGCCGACGCTGCGGCCACCGGCGAGCAGGCGGAACACCTGGTATTCGCGGTGCGACAGCCGCTCGTGCAACGGTTCGTCGACCGGACGCATCGAGCCGACGCCGGCGCCCAGCGCGGTGGCCATGTGCTCGGCCACCGTTGGCGTGATGAACAGTCCACCCGCCGCGACCTTGCGGATGGCGGCGGACATCTGCTCCGAGTCCGCGCTCTTGTTCAGGTAGCCGGCAGCGCCCAGCTTCAGGCTGCGCACGGCGTACTGCTTGTCGGGGTAGGTGCTGAGCATCAGCACCGGCAGCTTCGGGAATTCGGTCTTCAACTGCCGAAGCACGTCGAGGCCATCGCGATGCGGCATCGCGATATCCATCAGGATCACGTCGATGCCGACGATCTCCTCGCCCCCCGGGTCGGCCGAACTGGCCTCGCGCACCTTGCGGATCGCCTCGGGGCCGTTGTCGGCCTCTCCGGCGACCACGATGTCGCCGGTGTCGGCCAGGATCTGCTTGATGCCCTGGCGCACGATCAGGTGGTCGTCGCAGATCAGCACGCGGATCATGGCGCCCCTTTCACGAAGGCTGTGTTTGCCGTGCCCGGTGGGCGATCCGAGCTGGCCGTCAGTCCGTCCCCGTCGCGCTCGGGCATCGGCATCGTCAGCCGCACGCAGGTGCCGTGGTTCGGAACGCTGTCGATCGCGAGGCTCCCGCCGAAATGGCCGGCGCGCTCGCGCATGCCCATCACGCCGTAGCTGCGCGGGTGCTCCAGCGCCGAAGGCTCGGCGCCGATGCCGTCATCGCGCACCTCGATGTACAGCTCCGGGTGCGGCGGGCCATCGACATAGAGCCGGATTCGAACCGAGCGTGCCTGCGCATGGCGCGCGACGTTGCTCAGCATTTCCTGAAAGATCCGGAACACCGCGATCGACCAGCGGTCGCCGTCAGGGCCACTCGGCGGCTCGGTCTGCGCTGCGACGTGCATCTGCAGGTCGGATGCCAGTTCGGTCGTCTCGATGAACTCCTGCGCCTGCCACTCGAGCGCGGCCCACAGGCCCTGGTGGTCGAGGATGCTCGGGCGCAGGTCGGTGATGATGCGGCCGAGGTTGTCCACCGCGGTGTCGATCGTGCGACCCATGCCATGGCACTTGCAGCTGAGTTCGGGTCGGTCCTGAACCCGCTTCTCGACCCAGCCGACGTCCATCTTCAGCGCGACGAGCAGCGAGCCCAGTTCGTCGTGGATCTCGCGGGCGATGCGGGTGCGCTCTTCCTCGCGCACCGATTCCGAATACGCGGACAGCTCGCGCAGCGCGCCGAGCGCCTGGGTCAGCTCGGCCGTGCGCTCGCCCACCCGGCGTTCCAGCTGCTCGTGCGACTGCTGCAGCAGTGCCTCGCTGCGCTTGCGCTCGGTGATGTCGACGATGGTGACGACCGCGCCCTGCACGACGCCACCATCGAGGATCGGGTGCGACGAGTATTCGGCAGAGAACGGGCTGCCGTCGGAGCGCCACAGCACTTCGCTGTCGATGCGGCACGGCAG
>JAGNWJ010000003.1:0-36890 GCA_017986065.1 Rhizobacter sp.
CGAGGACCGGCCGCAGCGCGGTGCCGGTGTGGCTGTCAAACCGGTTCGCCAGATCCTCGGGCGTGGCGGATGCAACCACTCGCCCGCCCTGCGTGCCGCCTTCCGGGCCCAGGTCGATCACCCAGTCCGCTTCGGCAATCACGTCGAGGTCGTGCTCGATGACCACCACGCTGTGCCCACCATCGACCAGTCGGTGCAGCACGCGTATCAGCTTCTCGACATCGGCCATGTGCAGGCCCACCGTCGGCTCATCGAGCACGTACAGCGTGTGCGGTGCCTTGTTGCCCCGCTTGCCGACATCGTCGCGCACCTTGGTCAGCTCGGTGACCAGCTTCAGCCGCTGCGCTTCGCCACCGCTCAGGGTCGGTGAGGGCTGGCCCAGCGTCAGGTAGCCGAGGCCCACGTCCTTCATCAGCCGCAGCGGGTGACTGACCGCCGGCATGCTGGCGAAGAAGTCGACCGCCTCGTCGATCTCCATGCCGAGCACCTCGCCGATGTTCCGACCGCGCCAGGTGACCGCCAGCGTCTCGGGGTTGAAGCGCTGTCCGTGGCACTGATCGCAGGGCACCTTCACGTCGGGCAGGAAACTCATCTCGATCGTGCGCATGCCCTGGCCTTCGCAGGCCGGGCAGCGGCCCTCGCCGGTGTTGAAGCTGAACCGGTTCGGCGCGTAGCCGCGCGCACGCGACTCCAGCGTGTCGGCAAACAGCTTGCGTATCGTGTCCCAGAAGCCGATGTAGGTGGCCGGGCAGCTGCGCGGTGTCTTGCCGATCGGCGTCTGGTCGACCTCGAGCACGCGGTCGATGTAGCCCCAGCCCTCGATGCTGTCGCAACCCTGCCATTTCGGCGAGCCGCCCTTCACGTTGATGAACTGCAGGTTGGCCAGCAGCACGTCGCGGGCGAGCGTGGATTTGCCCGAGCCACTGACGCCGGTGATCGCGACCAGCCGCTTGAGCGGAACGTCGATCGTCACTCGCTGCAGGTTGTGCAGCGTGGCTCCCTGGATCGTCAGGCGCCGGTTGGACTCCGACTCGCGCGGCCCCGCTGCCTCGGCCGCGGGCACCTCGCGCCGCGCCTGCAGCGGATGGATCAGCGGATGAGCCAGAAGGCGACCGGTCTGCGAGTCGGCTGCACCTTGCAGGTCGGCGACCGTGCCCTGCGCGACCAGCCGGCCACCTCGCGTGCCGGCGCCCGGCCCGATGTCGATCAGGTGATCTGCACGGCGGATCGTGTCCTCGTCGTGCTCGACCACCACCAGCGTGTTGCCCTTGTCGCTGAGCGTCTTCAGCGCCTTCAGCAGGATCTGGTTGTCGCGTGGATGCAGTCCGATCGTCGGTTCGTCGAGCACGTAGCAGACGCCCTGCAGGTTGCTGCCGAGCTGGGCGGCCAGCCGGATGCGCTGTGCCTCGCCGCCGCTGAGCGTCGGTGCGGCACGGTCGAGTGTCAGGTAGCCGAGGCCGACTTCCTCGAGGAACTCGAGCCGGCCCCGGATCTCGCTGACCACATCGCGTGCGATCTCCGCGTCGCGGCCGGTGAGTGTCAGCAACTCGACCCATCGGCGGGCATCGGCCACCGACCATCGCGCGATCCCCGCGATCGAATGCCCCTCGAAGGTGACCTGCCGAGACACCGGATTCAACCGCGTGCCGGCGCAATCAGGACAGGGCTCGTCGACCAGGCCTTCGGCTTCGCTTTCCTCGGACGGGAAGCTCTGCTCGCGGCCCTTGCTGTCATCGTCGCGCACCGAATCGTCGTAGACCTTGCGCTGCTCGCGCGTCAGCGCCAGCCCCGTGCCGACACAGGTCGTGCACCAGCCGTGCTTGCTGTTGTAGCTGAACATCCGCGGGTCGAGCTCGGGGTAGCTGGTGCCGCAGGTCGGGCAGGCTCGCTTCGTCGAGAACACCTTCACCCGGCCGATGCCCAGCGTCGACGACCCGCTGCGCATCGCTTCGGTCAGGCCGTTCAGTGGCGTCAGCAGGTGCATCACGCCCTTGCCGAGCTCGATCGCCTTCGCGAGCGCGGCGCGCAGCTCGCCTTCGCGGTCGGCACTGACGAGGATGTCGGCGACCGGCAGCTCCAGCGTGTGTTCCTTGAAGCGATCCAGCCGCGGCCACGGCTCGACCGGCACGAACTCGCCATCGACGCGCAGGTGCGTGTGGCCACGCGCCTTGGCCCATTTGGCGAGGTCGGTATAGACGCCCTTGCGCGCCACCACCAGCGGCGCCAGCAGGCCGACGTGCTCTCCGCGGTGGTCTCGCAGCAATTGCGCGGCGATGCTCTCGGCAGACTGCGGGCGCACTTCGGCCCCGTCCTTCACGCAATGCTGCAAGCCGAGCTTGACGTAGAGCAACCGCAGGAAATGCCACACCTCGGTGGTTGTCGCGACCGTGCTCTTGCGGCCGCCGCGGCTCAGGCGCTGCTCGATGGCGACCGTCGGCGGTATCCCGTAGACCGCGTCGACTTCGGGTCGCCCCGCCGGCTGCACGATGCTGCGCGCGTAGGCGTTCAGGCTTTCGAGGTAGCGGCGCTGGCCCTCGTTGAAAAGGATATCGAAGGCCAGCGTGCTCTTGCCCGAACCTGACACGCCGGTGACCACGGTGAATTGGCCGCGCGGGATGCTGACGTCCAGCGACTTCAGGTTGTGCTCGCGGGCATTGACGATGCGGATCGATTCGTCGACAGCGACCCGCTCCGCGCGCGCCGCCTTCAGCAACACCTGGAGCGGCACGCCTTCCTCGACCGCCAGACCGCCCAGCCCCATGGCGCGGTCGTAGTCGACCAGCGCGCGCCCGGTGTGCGAGGTCGGGTGCCGCTTCATGTCGGCGGGGGTGCCGAAGCACACGACCTGGCCACCGCCCTCGCCGCCTTCGGGGCCGAGATCGATCAGCCAGTCGGACGCGTTGATCACGTCGAGGTTGTGCTCGATGACGATGATCGAATGCCCGGCGTCGAGCAGCTTGCGGAACGCGCGCATCAGCTTCGCGATGTCATCGAAGTGCAGGCCGGTGGTCGGCTCGTCGAACATGAAGAGCGTGCCCTTCTTCGCCACCGCCTGGCGGCTCGCGGTCGCGCTGTTCGCCGACTCGGCGAGGAACCCGGCGAGCTTGAGCCGCTGGGCCTCGCCGCCGCTCAACGTCGGCACCGGCTGGCCGAGCTTCACGTACTCGAGTCCGACATCGACGATGGGCTGCAGCACGCGCAGCACCTCGCGGTCGTTGGCGAACAGTTGCACCGCTTCGCTGACCGTCAAATCGAGCACATCCGCCACCGAGAGGTCGCGAAGGACCTCTCCCGGCAGGCGTCGATCGATCTTGACTTCGAGCAGTTCCCGGCGAAAGCGCCGGCCATCGCAGTCCGGGCAGCGCAGGTAGACGTCGCTGAGAAACTGCATCTCGACGTGCTCGAAGCCCGAGCCGCCGCAGGTCGGGCAGCGCCCGTCGCCGGCGTTGAAGCTGAACATGCCGGCGCCGTACCCGCGCTGCTGCGCCAGCGGCGACGCGGCGAACAGCTTGCGGATCTCGTCGAACGCGCCGACGTAGCTGGCCGGATTCGAGCGCGCGGTCTTGCCGATCGGCGACTGGTCGACGAACACCGCTTCACTCAGCCAGTCGGCACCGAGCAGCCGGTCATGCGCACCGGGCGCGTCGCTGGACTTGCCGAAATGACGCGCCAGCGCCGGGTACAGGACGTCCTGGATCAGCGTCGACTTGCCCGAGCCCGAGACACCGGTGACGGTGACCAGGCACTGCAGCGGGAACTCGACGGTCACGTCGCGCAGGTTGTGGTCGCGCGCCCCTTCGAGGATCAGCCTGGGCGTCGCAGGAGTCACCAGTCGGATGAAACCGCTGCCGATGTGCTTGCGTCCGCCGAGGTAGGCGCCGGTCAGCGTGTCGGCCTCACGGATCGTGTCGGGCGTGCCGTCGAAGACGATCTGTCCGCCCCGCTCGCCGGGCCCGGGGCCCATGTCGATCAGCCGGTCGGCGGCCAGCATCACCGCCGGATCGTGCTCGACCACGACCAGCGTGTTGCCCGCATCGCGCAGCCGGTGCATCGCCTCGATGATGCGGTTCATGTCGCGCGGGTGCAGGCCGATGCTGGGCTCGTCCAGCACGAACATCGTGTTGACCAGCGAGGTACCGAGCGCGGTGGTCAGGTTGATGCGCTGCACCTCGCCGCCGCTCAGCGTGCGGCTTTGCCGGTCGAGCGTCAGGTAGCCGAGGCCCACATCGCACAGGTACTTGAGACGCGTGCGGATCTCGTCGACCAGCAGCTTCAGCGCGTCGTCGAGCAGCGTGCTCGGCAACGACAGGCCGTCGAAGAGGCGGCGGATGCGCTCGATGGGCAACAGCATCAGGTCATGCACGGTCAGGCCCGGCAGCGCTTCGAGTTGCTCGCGCGACCAGCCCACGCCATGCGGCATGGAACGCAGCGATGGCGCCATCACCGCGTCGGCATCGGCCTTCGTCCCGAGCCGCCAAAGCAGCGATTCGGTCTTCAGCCGAGCGCCACTGCAGGTGCCGCAGGTCGTGTAGCTGCGGTACTTGGACAAGAGCACGCGGATGTGCATCTTGTAGGCCTTGCTCTCCAGGTACTCGAAGAAGCGCTTGACGCCGTACCACTGCTTGTTCCAGTTGCCCTTCCACTGCGGCGAGCCGCCGATGATGAAGTCGCGCTGCGCCTCGTTGAGCTGCGACCAAGGCGTGTCTCGCGGTATGCCGGCCTCGCCGGCGTACTTCAGCATGTCCTCGTGCGCGTCCTTCCAGGCCGGCGTCTGCAGGGTCTTGATGGCGCCCGAACGCAGCGTCTTGCGATGGTCCGGAATCACCAGGTCGTAGTCGACGCCGATCACGCGGCCGAAGCCCCGGCACGTATCGCACGCGCCCATCGCCGAGTTGAAGCTGAACAGCGCAGGCTGCGGATCGGCGTAGCGCAGATCGCTGTCCGGGCAGTGCAGGCCGGTGGAAAAGCGCCAGATCGCGGGCTGCGACTCATCGACCAGTGCATGGACGTTGACACGTCCGCCGCCCCGTTTCAGCGCCATCTCGATGGCCTCGATGGCACGCACCTTCTCGGTGCCCTGGATGCGGAATCGATCGGCAACCACATCGAGCAGCTTGCGCGGCCCGGTCGGCGTCGCGATCTCGCGCTCGGCCTGCACCCGGGTGAAGCCGCTGGCCGACAGCCACTGCTCGATTTCTTCCGGTGTCGACACGGCGGGCAGTTCGACAGGGAAGGTCAGCACCAGCCGCGGGTCGCCTACAACGGTCCGGGCCATCAGCTCGGCGTAGATCGTCTCCGGCGTGTCGTGCCGAACGCGCTGTGCCGTCTGACGGTCGAACAGGTCCGCCGCTCGCGCATAGAGCAGCTTCAGGTGGTCGTTCAGCTCGGTCATCGTTCCAACCGTGCTTCGGCTGGTCCGCACGGGGTTGGTCTGGTCGATCGCGATCGCGGGTGGCACCCCGTCGACCCGGTCGACGGCCGGGCGGTCCATCCGGTCGAGGAACTGGCGCGCATAGGCGCTGAACGTCTCGACATAGCGCCGCTGGCCTTCGGCATACAGCGTGTCGAACACCAGGCTGGACTTCCCGGAACCGCTGGGGCCGGTGACCACGGTCATCTCGCCGGTGCGGATGTCGAGGTCGAGGTTCTTCAGGTTGTGCTGCCGTGCACCGCGAATCCGGATCAGACCCGTCGAAGGTCGGTGGATACCTGAGGACATGCGGCAATTCCTGGCTGCGAAAGCAGCGAAGCCGAAGATTCTAGAAGTCGAATGAACTCCCGGTGCGAGCCAGGGATCGATATCAGAGGCGGTGCTTGTTACGCGGTTGTTTCATCTGCGCGCGGAATCCGTCCGTTCCTGATGGCACAACCTACATATCAGGGTCCACCCTGAGTTCCGATCGATTTCCAGGTACCCCTGCATGACAGAGTCCCCAGCCGTTTCGCCCGTTGTCGCCAGCCTGCCCGCCGCCCCTTCGGCCCGGCGAGAGCGAAGCTGCGCCGACGCGTCGGATCGGGCGCTGCGGCTGGTGATGGCCAGCGACGGCGTGCACTGGGAACAGCACTTGCTCACCGGGCAGTGGTGGTGCTCGCCGGCCTTGTTCAGTCTGCTGGGGCTGGCCGAGGGTGCGTCCACGGCAGCTTCGCCGTTCGAACGCTGCATTCCCGAAGACCGCGAGCGCATCGATGACGCCTGTGCCGAGGCGATTCGACAGAGCGGCGGCTTCACGCTCGATCTCCGGCTGCTCGACGAGGATGGTCACCACCGCTGGTGGAGGTGCACGGCACGCGTGCTGCCCGGGACCAGTGGCGCGCCGGAGTACCTGGCCGGTGTCCTGCGCGAGGTGCATGCCGAAAGGCAGACCATGCAGCGCCTCGAAGCCGTGGCGGCTCGCTTCAACCGCGCCATGGAGGCGTCCTCCGAGGCGCACTTCGAGCGTACCGCCGGCCTGGATGATTTCTTCGTCAGTGACCGGATCTGCACCCTGCTCGGCTACCCGAGCGGCACGCCGGCACCGGCGCGCGAGGTTTACTTCAGCTGGGTGCATCCGGACGACCGCGCTGCACTGCACGCGCAGATCGTCACCGCGGGCGCCGGGCCCGGTCCGTGGGAGTCGGTGTACCGACTGCGTCACCGCGATGGCACCTTCCGGTGGTTCCGGGCACGCGGACGCTCGGAATTCGACCCGGAAGGTCGTCTGCGGATGACCGGCATGCTCAGCGACACGCACGAGCAGACACTGGTTCGCCGCGACATCGAGCAGCAGCGCCAGCACCTGGAAGCGATGGTCGAGGAGCGCACGGTGCGGCTCGAGACCGCGCTTGCCGAAGCCCAGCGCCAGCGCGAACAGGCCGAGCGGGCCAACGAATCGAAATCGACGTTCCTGGCACACATGAGCCACGAGATCCGTACCCCGTTGAATGGGGTGCTGGGTCTCAACGAACTGGCGCTGCGCGAAGCCACCGGCACGCAGCAGAAGCGTTACCTGAAGCTGGCGCTGCAGTCGGGACGCAACCTGCTCGGCATCATCAACGACGTGCTCGATTTCTCGCGCCTGTCGGCCGGCGCACTGCCCTCTGCGGAGCAGCCCTTCGACCTCTGCGAGGTGCTGACGCAGGCCATGCGGGCGATCATGCCGGCCGTGAGAACCAAGGGGCTGGGGTTGATCTACGACCACGTGGGCGGCGTCAGTCGCGTGGTCGGCGACCCCCAACGATTGCAGCAGATCATGACCAACCTGCTGTCGAATGCCGTGAAGTACACCGAGCAGGGACACATCGAACTCGTCACCCACATGCACGAGGTGACTGCGGGCCAGTGCATGGCGCGCATCGTCGTTCGTGACACCGGCTGCGGCATGAGCGCCGAGGTCGCCTCCCGGGCTTTCCAGCCCTTCGTGCAGGGCGACGACAGCCTGGCCCGCCGCCATGGCGGCACCGGGCTCGGCCTGTCGATTGCGCTCGGCCTGGCGCAATCGGTTGGCGGATCGCTGACCCTGGATACCGCGCCGGACCGGGGATCGACCTTCACGCTCGAACTGCCGCTCGGAGTGCAGCCGGGCGAGCAACCCGCAACGGGCCGCCCTCCGCCGGGAACCGCGTGGCTGGTGCACACCCGCGCACTGCCCGCGCAAGCGACACAGCGACGGCTGCAACGAATGGGTTGGCAGTGCGATGTGCTCGGCAGCATGCAGGAACTGATGGCCCGGGCCGATGCTGCAGGTGTGGCGCCGGATCTGGTCCTGCTCGGCGAGTCGGCTCTCGAGCCCGATGCAGACCTGTGCCGGCTGCGCGGCCTGCTGCCGCACACCAACATCGTGTTGCTCGCTCGCCCGGACTGGAATGACCCCCCCCTCGAGGCGGCCGCAAGGGCGGCGCAGATGCCGCTGGTCTTCACGCCTCTGAGCCCGGCTGCGCTGTTCGATCTGCTGTGCATGCAGGGCCCGCAGTCCGATCGCATCGTCTCGGGCTTCAGCACACTGGCCGGCCTGCCGGCCCCGGTCGAGGGCAACGCCGATTCGGATGTGCTGGTGGTCGAGGACAACATGGTCAATCAGGTGATCGTGTGCGAAATGATCGACGCGCTGGGGCTGCGCACCCGTCTTGCCGAGGACGGCGGCACCGCGGTCGAAGCGTGCCGGGCGCGTCCGCCGGCCCTGGTGCTGATGGATCTCCAGTTGCCAGGCGTCGACGGGCTCGAAGCCACGCGGCAACTGCGCCTGCTGCAGCAGCGAGGCACGCTGCCGAACTTTCCGATCATTGCGCTGACAGCGCACGCGACGCCGCAGGATCGCGACAGCTGCCTGGCCGCAGGCATGGTCGGTTACCTGACCAAGCCGGTGGCGATGGCAGATCTGCGCAATGAGTTGTCGCGCTGGTTGCGGTGCTGAGCACCTCACGCTAGCGGGCTCGTTTCCCTCCGAGGCAGCCCGCCGGGGCGGAATCCCGGCGCAGCCCACCGGCAGCAGGTCAACCCCGCTGCGCGAAAATCGTCGCCATTGCATTGAATACGCAGACCTTCAGCGACGACATGAACGACAACCTCTATTGCGCACTGCGCGACGCGTTCCCCAGGGACATCGACCGAACCGCCATCGAAACCGCCGACGGCGAAAGGCTGTTCTACACGTGGAGGGATCTGGATCGCGGCAGCGCCATGGTCGCTAACCTGCTGCAGTCGCTGGACCTGCCTGCCGGGTCCAGGGTGCTGGTTCAGACCGACAAGTCGGTCGAGGCACTGATCCTCTACCTGGCGGTGCTGCGCGCCGGGCTGGTCTATGTGCCGCTGAACAGCGCCTATCAGGCCAGTGAGCTCACGTATTTCATTGACAACGCCGAACCTGCGGTGGTGGTCTGCGCATCGCGTGATTTCGGCTGGATCTCGAAGATCGCTTTCCGCGCCGGCACTCGGCACGTCTTCACGCTCGACGACAACCGCAGCGGAAGCCTGCTTCAGCGCGCCGCCCATCAGGGCGACCAGCAGCAACCGGTGCCGCGCGCGGCCACCGATGTCGCCGCCATCATCTACACCAGCGGAACCACGGGCCGAAGCAAGGGCGCCATGCTGAGCCACGGCAACCTGCTCAGCAATGCTCGGGTGCTGAAGTCACTGTGGGGCTGGCGCACGGAGGCCGAAGGCGGCGACGTGCTTGTTCACGCGCTGCCGCTGTTCCATGTGCACGGGCTGTTCGTCGCGTCTCATGGGGCTCTACTCAACGGCAGCAAGATGCTCTGGTTCGCGAAGTTCGACCCGCGCGCCGTGACGGAGCGCCTGCCCGAGGCGACCGTGTTCATGGGCGTGCCGACGCTGTACGTTCGGCTGCTGGCCGAGCCGACGTTCGGGGCGGGAGCCTGCAGGAACATGCGGCTCTTCATCAGCGGCTCGGCGCCGTTGCTGGCGGAAACGTTCCGGCAGTTCAGTGAGCGCACCGGCCACACCATCCTCGAGCGCTACGGCATGAGCGAGACGGTGATGCTGACGTCCAACCCATGCAAGAACGCGCCCGATGCGCCCCTGCTGGGACGCATCGCAGGAACCGTGGGGTTCCCGCTGCCCGGAGTCGACCTGCGCATTTCCGGCGAGAACGGCTCGCGATGCGCCCCGGGTGAAATCGGTGCCGTCGAAGTGCGCGGGCCCGGCATCTTCCAGGGCTACTGGCGCATGCCTGAGAAGACATCAGAGGAATTCACCGCCGACGGCTGGTTCAAGACCGGCGATGTGGGCCACGTGGACATGCACGGACGGCTGACGCTGATCGGACGCAGCAAGGACCTGATCATCAGCGGCGGCTACAACGTCTACCCCGCAGAGATCGAGGGCTACCTGAATGAGCTGCCGGGCGTCGACGAGAGTGCGGTCATCGGCGTGCCGCATCCCGATTTCGGCGAAGCGGTCGTTGCGGTGGTGGTGCCACGCGCCGGCGCCACGGTGGATCCACAAGCCTGCATCGCGTCCCTGAAGCAGAAGATCGCGGGGTTCAAGGTGCCAAAGCGGGTGTCGCTGGCCGATCAGCTGCCGCGCAATGCGATGGGCAAGGTGCAGAAGGCCCTGCTGCGCGAACAGCACCGCACCGCCTTCACCGGCTGACTCCGCGAGACATTGCCGGGCAAAGGAAAAAGCCGGCGGGTCTCGCGACCCGCCGGCTTCGTCATTTGAAGGGTCGTCGTTCAGACGACCCGGATTCACTGGCTCGCAGCCGGGGCTGGCGCCGAGGCGGCAGCCGGTGCGTCATGGGACGCATCGACGCCGTGCTTCTCACCGCTCATGTCGATGTCTCCACCTTTCATGAGCACGAAGATTGCCAGTGCCGCAAACAGCACGAATCCTATGGCCAGTTTCCACATGCTTGGAATCTCCTGCTTCAGTCGTCAGCGTAGATGTTGACGTCCTTGGTTTCCTTGACGAACAGCATGCCGATCACGAAGGTGACACCCGCGACGATGATCGGGTACCACAAGCCGTTGTACATGTTGCCCGTCTGCGCCACGATGGCGAAGGCCGTGGTCGGCAGCAAGCCACCGAACCAGCCGTTGCCGATGTGATACGGCAGGCTCATCGAGGTGTAGCGGATGCGGGTCGGGAACAACTCCACGAGCATCGCAGCGATCGGGCCATAGACCATGGTCACCAGGAGCACCAGGAAGGTCAGGATGGCGACGACCTTCACCTTGTCGACCTTGGCCGGATCGGCCTTGGCCGGATAGCCTGCCGCCTTCAGCGCGCCTGACAGCTTGGCGGTGAGGACGGCGTCCGGTGCCTTCTTCTCATCCGCCAGGTTCTTCAGGTTGGTCTCTGCAGCTGCGATGGCAGTGGCGTCCGGCGCCGGTGCGGCTTTCAGATCGGCCAGCTTGGTCTCGGCAGCGGTCTTGGCGGCAGCGATGTCCTCAGCCGTGACCTTGGACGTGATGACCGTCTCGCCCACCGCGATCGTGGCTGGCGTACCGGCTGGTGCATCGATGCTGTCGTAGCTCACCGAAGCGGAGGCCAGCTTCTGCTTGACGATGTCGCAGGAACTGGTGAACTTCTTCGTGCCCGTCGGGTTGAACTGGAACGAGCACTCGCTCGGGTCGGCGGTGACCACCACCTTAGACGAAGCCTGGGCCTTGGCGAGGTCGGGGTTGGCCGCCGAGGTCAATGCGGTGAACAGCGGGAAGTAGGTCAGCGCGGCGATCAGGCAGCCGGCCATGATGATGGGCTTGCGGCCGATCTTGTCGGACAGGATGCCGAACACCAGGAAGAACGGCGTGCCGATCAGCAGCGACACAGCAACCATGATGTTGGCGGTGGGGCCATCGACCTTCAGTGCCTGCGTCAGGAAGAAGAGCGCGTAGAACTGTCCCGTGTACCAGACCACGGCCTGACCGGCGGTCAGACCCACCAGCGCCAGGATCACGATCTTCAGGTTCTTCCACTGGCCGAACGATTCGGTCAGCGGTGCCTTGGAAGTCTTGCCTTCCTCCTTCATCTTCTTGAAGGCAGGCGACTCGTTCATGCTCAGGCGGATCCACACGCTGATGGCCAGCAGGAAGATCGACACCAGGAACGGCACGCGCCAGCCCCAGTCGGCAAAGACTTCTTCGCCGAGCATGGTGCGGGTGCCCAGGATCACCATCAGGCTCAGAAACAGGCCCAGCGTGGCCGTGGTCTGGATCCACGAGGTGTACGCGCCGCGCTTGCCGTGCGGAGCATGCTCTGCCACGTAGGTCGCCGCACCGCCGTACTCACCGCCGAGCGCCAGGCCCTGCAGCATCCGCAGGCCGATCAGGATGACCGGCGCAGCCACGCCGATCGAGGCATAGTTGGGCAGCACGCCAACGATGAAGGTCGACAGGCCCATGATCAGGATCGTGACCAGGAAGGTGTACTTGCGGCCGATCATGTCGCCGAGGCGGCCGAACACCAGCGCGCCGAACGGACGCACGATGAAACCGGCGGCAAAGGCCAGCAGCGCGAAGATGAACGCGGAATTCGCATCGAGACCGCTGAAGAACTGCTTGGCGATGATGGCTGCGAGCGAGCCATACAGGTAGAAGTCGTACCACTCGAACACCGTGCCGAGGCTGGAGGCGAAGATGACCTTCTTCTCTTCCCCGGTCATCGGCCGGGGCGCGGCGGCCGCGCCTTTCGCGTTGTTTCCTGTTGTAGTTGCCATGTCTGTTGTCTCCTGTGGGATATCGCAGCACCGTCCGGCGACGGAACCTGGGCAGCGATGATCACGACGGCCTCTGACCCTGTCCTGACGCGGCGCTGAACGCAGCCTGACAAGATGCGTAGAAACCCGCGCATTCAGTTTCTCGATGCGAAATTCCTGGGGTTTGCCATACGCACGGGGGATCGAATTTCAGGGCCCAGCGACAGCACGAACCGTCAGGTGTCAGGCAGCGGCGGCCGCAAAGGCAGTTCGCGCCGGCGCTGTGTCAGCCGCTTCCAGATGACCTGCTTGTCGCGATCGCACAGCGTTCCCCAGTCGGTGATCTCGTCGCGCGTGCGCAGGCAGCCTGTGCACCAGCCCGCAGTGTCATCCATGCAGCACACACCCACGCACGGGCTCGGGACGCAAGAGCCAGCCCGCGGCAAAGGAGATTGGTTCATGGCAGTCCCGGAGTGAATCAGCTGCGCCGCACTGGCGGGCGCCATGCCGTGATCGTCGTCGCCAACTGGCGCAGGAACCGGCCGAGCACCCAGATCAGTCCGACCATCGCCACGAGGCACGCCAGCAGCAGCGCAACAAAGGCGAGCGGGTGAGTCCACGACAGCCACAGCGCTGTCGGCACCAGCGCGTCACCCAGCAAGGACATGCCGATGTTCGAAAACGGTTCGGGTGAGGTGTTGACGGCGGCACGTGTCGTCGCCTTGGCGATGTGGCTGGTCGCGGCCAATGTGCCACCCATCAGCGCAGCCGCCATCGCCCACGAGGTGTGGTCGGCCCCGAACACGGCCGCCGCCAACGCCGCGCCGGCCGGTATGCGCACCAGCGTATGGACGATGTCCCACAGCGTGTCGAGCCCCGGAATCTTGTCGACGAAGAACTCGATGAACAGCATGAACCCGCTCGCGCCGAGCATCAGCGGGCTCTGGAGCACTTTCAGCCCCGTCGGCAGATCGATCCAGCCCAGCACACCTGACAGGCCGGTCAGGAACACGACGGCATAGAGCCGCAGGCCACTGGCCCATCCGAGTGCGGCGGCAATCGCCAGCAACTGGGTGGTGTCGAGGGCAGGCATCGTCAGAACGGCCCGCTCGCCAGCCAGCGCTCGATCTGCGCGCGCCGATCGTTGCCCCAGAACGGCTCCCCGTCGATCACGAAGAACGGCGCGCCGAACACCCCGGCTGAGATCGCCATGTCGTTGACCTCCTTCAGTCGTGCCTTCCAGCGCGGATCGTTCCAGACGGCCTCGGCCTGAGCGGCATCCAGCCCGAACTCCACCGCGATCTCGCGCAGGCGCGCCACATCGCTCAGGTCCGCCCCCTGCACGAAAAGCGCCCGAAAGCAGTGCTTCGCCCAGCCCCGGGCATCGAGCAAGTGGGCTGGATCCGGGCCGCCCGCGGACTGATCGCGCAGCCACCAGTAAACGCGCGCCGCGTTCTGGGTGGCCACGGGAAAGCGTGACGGCAGCACGAACGGGACGGCTGAAAAGCGCGCCGAGCGCTCGAAGTCGCGCAGCGAGTACTCGCGCTTCAGCGGATGCGCCACCGGCGATCTCAACTCGGCCGCCTGAAAGGTCGCGCCGAGCAGGATGGCGTTCCAGTTGACGCTGCGGCCGTGCTGTGCCGCCAGCGTGTCGATCCATTCGGAAGCCATGTAGGCATAGGGCGACGAGAGATCGAAGTAGAACTCGATCGGCCGAGGTTCGAGATTCATCGCAGCGACCTGCTTATGGGTTCGCCCCGGGACCCGCGAAGCGTTACGCGGCCGCTGGGCGGACCGGGCGTGCACTGGCAAACCGAAGGGGCGAACCATTCGGTGACCAGCAGCGGCATGCCGCGACGCATGAAAACCGACCGCCGACACCAGAGCGGTTCGCGCGCCCAGCCCAGACGCGCGCCGAGGCGCCGCGCGCGCAGCGGCACCATGCGCGAGCTTCCCAGACGTGCGCAGCTCGCCGCTCGCAAGCCGAACAGCAGATCGGCCAGCGGTCGGCTACCGAGACCACGCAGCGCCCGCCAGGCCAGTCGCGACTGCACGGCAGGCAACACCGAACGCGCATAGACCAGCGGCTGCCCGTTGCCCCACAGCATCACCTCGCGCACGTGGCAGCGAGCCGCGCTCAGGGCCAAACCGCCGGACCGGCGCAGGACGCACAGTTCGTCTTCCTGCGCCGGACCCGCACCCTGCGACAGCACCTGCACCTCGAATCGACCGAAGACACGGGCAAGACGCCGACTGAGCGAGCCATCGGACTGCAACCAGCCGCGCAGGGCCCGATCGAGCGGCGCTGTTCTCACAGGTCGACCGGCCGATCAGGAGGCAGCGACCCCGGCCCCAGCGTGTCGCTGATGCTCGAATCGCTTGGCGGCTTCGTAAGGGAAGACGTCATGCACATGGCCCGCCAGGATGCGCTCCTTGTGCTCCTGCCAGAACGCAGCGTCGAGCAGGTCGGCGTGGTGCTTCATGAACACCTCGCGGACCTTGGCGTTGCCCAGCAGGAACGGACCGAAGGTTTCGGGGAAGACGTCTTTCGGCCCGACGCTGTACCAGACCTCGCCGGACATCTCTTCCTCTTCATTGCGAGGGGCTGGCACACGACGGAAATTGCAGTCGGTGATGTACTCGATCTCGTCGTAGTCGTAGAAGACCACCTTGCCGTGCCGCATCACGCCGAAGTTCTTCCAGAGCATGTCGCCGGGGAAAATATTGGCAGCCACCAGGTCCTTGATCGCGTTGCCGTATTCGACCACCGCCTGCGAGATCTGCTCGGGCGAGGCTTCCTGGATGTAGATGTTCAGCGGGATCATGCGGCGCTCGATGTACACGTGCCGGATCACCAGGTCGTCGCCGTCTTCCTCGAGCAGGCTCGGACAGAACTTCTTCAGCTCGTCCACCAGTTCGTCGTCGAAGCGTGCGCGCGGAAAGGCCACGTTGCTGTACTCCAGCGTGTCGGCCATGCGGCCGACACGATCGTGCTGCTTGACCAGCAGGTACTTGCTCTTGATCAGCTCGCGCGTGGTTTCCTTCTGCGGCGGGTAGAAGTCCTTGATCACCTTGAACACATACGGGAACGACGGCAGGTCGAACACCAGCATCACCATGCCCTTGATGCCGGGAGCGATGCGGAACTGATCGGATGAATGCCTAAGGTGAGCGAGGAAATCCCGGTAAAAGAGGTTCTTGCCCTGCTTCTGCAGGCCGAGCGCGCTGTAGATCTCGTTGCGCGGCTTGCGGGGCATCATCGTGCGCAGGAACTGCACGAACGCCGAAGGCACCTCCATCTCGACCATGAAATAGGCGCGGGCGAAACTGAACAGCAGGAGCAGGTCTTCCTCGCCGAACAGCACGGCATCGATCGCCAGCTTGCCGCCCGCGACGTGGAGGATCGGCAGGGCGAACGGCGTCTCCCGATAGCCGTTGATGACCTTGCCGACCAGGTATGCGCCCTTGTTACGGAAGAACAGCGAGCTCAGCACCTGGATCTGGAAATTGGCGCGCGGCCGATAGTCACCGAGCTGCTTCTCGACGGCAGCCAGCACATCGTCGATGTCGCGATCGAGGTTCTCGAAGGGTCGGCGCAGTTCGAAGTGGTCGACGATGCGCCTCCAGGTGTCGCGCAGCGTGGCCTTGGTCGGGTAGTAGGCGAAATAGGACGGCGTCGAGGCGGGTTCGTCGTTCTCGATGTACTCGGTCGACACGGCGGGCCGCAGGAAGATGAAATCGTTGTTGAAGTAGCTGCGGTGCAGGATCTTGGTGGTGACCGAATTGAAGAAGGTCTCCGCCAGCTCGGGCTGATGGTGGTTCGTCAGCAACCCGATGTAGTGCAGCTTCACCTGCTGCCAGACCTCCGAGCTGAGCTCAGCTGCCTTGAACTCGGTCTGCAGGCGCTCGGCGGCCTCGTCCACGCGCGCGTCGTAGTACTCGATGCGCTCACGCTGGCCGCGCTGCTGTCCGTGCCAGTCGGCTTCCTCGAAGCGACGCTTGGCCTGCCGGCTGGCTTCGCGGAACAGGCGATAGTGGCGGTTGAATCCGTCGAGCATCGCGCGCGCGATATCGAACGAGCGCACATCGGTCAGCGTCGGGGGGAAATCCATCTCCGCGCCTGACATCAGGTCCCCTCCACAGGGCCTTCACCCGAAGCTGCGGAAGGTGTGCGGCGGGCACGCAGCGCAGTCAGTGCCCCCTGGTAGGCATCGCGCACTTGTTCAGGCCGGGACACGGTCATCTTCAGATCCTCCAGCAAGCCATTGTGCAGACCGTAGAACCAGCCGTGCACGACCAGCTCCTGTCCGCGGTTCCAGGCATCCTGGACCATCGTGGTGTGACAGAGGTTGCGTGCCTGCTCGATCACGTTGAGCTCGCAAAGCGCATCGACGCGCTGTGCCGCGTCGACGGTTTCGAGCCACTCCTCATGCTGGTTGCGCACATCCTGCACGTAGCGGATCCAGTTGTCGGCGATGCCCACTCGACGGTTGTAGAGCGCGGCAGCGACACCGCCGCAACCCGAATGCCCGACGATGATGATGTGGCGAACCCGCAGCATGTCGGTGGCGAACTGCACCACCGACAGGCAGTTCAGATCGGAATGCGCCACCACGTTGGCAACATTGCGGTGCACGAAGAGCTCGCCGGGCAGCAGCCCGACCAGCTCGTTGGCCGGCACGCGACTGTCCGCGCAGCCAATCCACAGGTACTGCGGGGCCTGCTGCTTCAGCAGGTTGGTGAAGAAGCCGGGCGTGCGGGCCTCGGTGGCCTCGGCCCACATCCGATTGTTTTCGAACAATTCCTTCAGATCGCCGGTCATGTGCATGCACCCCAGTAGGATGGATCGAGTCTAGCGACCACAGGCAACCTCTTCGATACCTTGAAAAAATCACCCTCCACCCACGCCGCACCGCAAGAACCGGACTACCCCTGGGCCAGCGCCGTTCCGCAGGCCGGCGACAGCATCGAGGTCGGCCCGGGCGTGCGCTGGCTGCGCATGCCCTTGCCGTTCGCACTCGATCACATCAACCTGTGGCTGCTGCGCGACGAACTCGACGTCACCGATGGCTCGATGCCCGGCTGGTCCGTGGTCGACTGCGGCATGGCCGACGAGTGCACCCGCAGCGCCTGGGAGCAGGTCTTCGCGACCCAGCTCCTTGGGTTGCCGGTGCTGCGCGTCATCGCGACACACATGCACCCGGATCACGTCGGGCTCGCGCACTGGCTGACGCAGCGCTGGAGCCGTCCGGCCTCCCCCGGGGGCGAGGCCTTCGACTGCCGGCTGTGGATGAGCGCGACCGAATACGCCGCAGCCCGGCTCGGCAGTCGATCCGACAACTGGACCGGGGGCGAGGCTGCCGCGGCATTCATGGCTGCTCACGGACTGACAGACGCTGCATCGATCGAGCTGATCCGCACCCGAGCCGGCTATTACGCAAGCATGGTCCCGCAGGTGCCCGCAGCCTACCGTCGGCTGATGGACGGCAGCGTGCTCTCGATCGGTGGCGTTCAGGCTGCAGGACGGCACGACTGGTGCTGCATCGCTGGATACGGTCATTCGCCCGAACACCTGGCACTGCACTGCGCGTCGCTGGGTCTGCTGATTTCAGGGGACATGCTGCTGCCCAGGATCTCGACCAACGTCAGCGTCGGACATGACGAGCCCGAGGGCAATCCGCTGGCGGCCTTCCTGGCCTCGCTCGAACGGATGCGCACACTGCCGGACGACACGCTGGTGCTGCCCTCGCACGGCAAGCCGTTCCGCGGCCTGCAATCCCGCATCGACCAGTTGCAGGCCCATCACGCTGCCCGGCTGTCGGAGGTGATGTCCGCGTGCGCTGGTTCGCCACGCAGCGCGGCCGACCTGCTGACGGTGCTGTTCAGGCGGCCGCTCGACGTGCACCAGACGACGTTCGCCATGGGCGAGTCGATCGCGCACCTGAATGCGCTGTGGCACGACGGCAAGCTGGTGCGCCGGCTGCGGGACGGCATCTATCGGTTTTCGCCGGCCTGAGGTTCGCACCGGCCTCGGACAGGTAGCGCAGCGGCGCGGTTCTGCTCCTCAGCCGAAGACCGGCAGCACATCTGTCTTCAGTGCACGCCGCGTGCGTTCGAAGTCGGGCACGACCGAGCGGACCACATCCCAGAATCGCGGACTGTGATTCATCTCGCGCAGGTGGGCGAGCTCGTGCGCGACGACGTAGTCGATCGTCGGAAGCCCGAAATGGATCAGCCGCCAACTCAGGCGGATCGAGCCGTCGGCGCTGGCGCTGCCCCAGCGGGTCTGCGCAGACGACAGGCTGAGACGGCGGTAGCTCACCCCGAGCCGAGCCGCATAGGCGTCGCAGCGTTCGGCAAAGATGCGCTTCGCCTGGCGCTGCAGCCAGCTCTGCACCGCATCGCGGATCTGCTCGGGCAGCGCGCCGGGCGGCAGTCCGATGTGCAGCCGGCGCGGTGACGCACACCCCGCATACAGCACATCGCCAGAGCCGGCGTCGAGCACGGCGCCCGACAACGTGATGCCGGCCCGTTGATCAAGCACGACGACCACCGTCTGGCCGAGAAACGGGATCGTCGCGCCATCGCGCCAGTCGACGCGCGCGGACTGCAGCCGGCGTCCGCGCTGCTGCTGTTCGTGCAGCTTGCCGAGGATCCAGCTGGCCTTCTCGCGCAACGCGGATTCGATGTCACGTACTCCGACCCAGTTCGGGGCGTTGACGCTCAGGCCGTCGGTGCCGACGATGAAGCCGATGCTGCGCCGACGCACGCGCTTGAGCGCGTAGCCCACGGTGTGCCCACCGAGCACGATTTCGCGGCTGCCCTGTGGGTGGAGAAAGACGGCGGCAGCCAACGGATCCGGCTTGGCCGCGGTCGCAGGAGCGTCGAACGCGACTTCGTCGGAGCGCATCGCGGTCGATGCCGTTGGCTCCTGCGCCACGAACAGCGACAGCTGCGCAGGATCGGGGCGGTGGGGCGGACGGGCCATGGCGCGGAAGTCTACGGCCCGGGCGCAGTGCGACCAGCAGCGGGGAGCTCGACCTCGGTCAGACCGGGCGGAGCCGCCGATTCGTGCGCGTAAGCCTCGGGATCAAGGCGCCGCATCTCGCCCTCGATCCAAGACTCGACCTCGCGCATCAGCTCATCGGGCCGACGTCCCGTCGACGGGATCAACGGCCCGACGGAAACGTCGATCACGCCGGGTCGCAGCAGGAATGTCTTGCGCGGCCAGCAACGCGCCGAAGTCACCGCGATCGGCAGCACCGCGGCACCCGTGGTGACCGCCAGGCGCGTGCCGCCGGACTTGTATTCGCACTGGCCACCACGCTCGGCTCGGGTGCCTTCGGGAAACATGATGACCCAGGCACCGTGCTTCATGTGCCGAGCGCCCTGCTCGGCCACACGCCGCCACGCCTCCGAACGCCGTGCACGGTCGATATGGATCATGTCCATGCGCGCCATCGCCCAGCCGAAGAACGGGATGTAGAGCAGTTCGCGCTTGAACACATACGCCAGCGGGTGCGGCATCAGGCCGGGGAACGCGAAGGTCTCCCAGGTCGACTGGTGCTTGGGCAACACGATCACCGCGGGCGCCCGGTTCGCCTCGGCGAGGTTGTCGAGGCCGTGCATGCGGTGCCGCACGCCGCAGATCACGCGTGCGGCCGAGATCGAATGCGTCAGCCATCCCGCGCACAGCCAGTAGACGCGATCGCCGCGCGCGAAGATCGACACGATCAGCACCACCGTGGCCCACGGGACCACGCTCACGGCCATGTAGAGCAGAAAGAGAAACGACCTCACTGCCCAGAACATGCGCGGCATCAGTGCAACTCCCCGAATCCGGAGTCGGACTCGCCGGTGTCGGCACGGTGACTGCGCTCCTGCCGGATCAGCCAGTCGGCGAAAGCCGACAGGTCGTTGTGCACGCAGGTGCCAGGCACCGCATCGAGCAGCTCTGCGAGCGCCTTGCCTTCGAGGCCGGCGCTCTTGCCGGTGAGCACCAGGTGCGTCGGGCAGCCGGCTGCGGCGCCGGCCTGCATGTCGCGCAGGTTGTCGCCGACCATGGGCGTGTTGTCCAGCGACACGCCGAAGCGCTCGGCGATCTGGTGCATCATGCCCGGCAGCGGCTTGCGGCAATCGCAGCCATCGTCCGGTGCATGGGGACAGAAGAACACCGCGTCGATGCGCCCGCCCTGCAGGGCCAGCGCCTGATTCAGTTTCAGCTGGATCGCATTCATCGATGCCATATCAAACAAGCCGCGACCCAGGCCCGACTGATTGGTCGCGAGGACCGTGTGCCAGCCGGCGTGATTGAGGCGGGAAATGGCCTCCAGCGAGCCTGGCAGCGGAACCCACTCGTCAGGCGACTTGACGTAATCGTCGCGGTCTTCGTTGATCGTGCCGTCGCGATCCAGGATGACGAGCTTGAGCGAAGCAGGAGGCATGTCAGCTCGCCAGCTTGGACAGGTCGGCGATGCGGTTCATCGCAGCGTGCAGTTGCGCGAGCAGGCCAAGGCGGTTCAGCCGCAGATCGATCTCTTCGGCGTTCACCATCACGCCGTCGAAGAACGCGTCCACAGGAGCGCGCAACGCGGCCAGCGCCTGCAGCGAGCCGGTGTGATCCCCCGCTGCGAACTGTGCATCGGCGGCCGGCACGACCTGCAGCATCGCCGCATGCAGCGCCTGCTCGGCAGGCTCTTTCAGGAGCGCTGGATTCACGTGCGCGTCGGCCCCGAGTGACTTCTTCAGGATGTTGGACACGCGCTTGTTCGCGGCCGCCAGCGCGGGTGCTTCAGGCAACTCGGCGAAGGCACGCACCGCTGCCAAACGTCGCGGCACATCACCCAGGCGGGTGGGAGCCAGCGCCAGCACGGCATCCACTTCCTGGGCGCTGTAGCCCTGATCACGCAGGCTCACGGCCAGGCGATCGGCGAAGAAGCCCAGCAGCGCCTCCGTGGGATCGCTCAGCAGGTCACCAAAGGCCGGCAGCGCAGCCTGCAGCAGCGCGGGCAGGTCCAGCGGCAGGTTCTTCTCGGTCAGGATGCGGATCACGCCCAGGGCATGGCGGCGCAGCGCGAACGGATCCTTGTCGCCGGTGGGCAGCTGTCCGATGCCGAACAGCCCGACCAGCGTTTCCAGCTTGTCGGCGAGCGCCAGCACGGTGCCGGTGTGATTGCGCGGCAGCGCGTCGCCGGCAAAACGCGGCTTGTAATGGTCCTCGATGGCGATGGCCACGCCGTCGCGCAGTCCTTCGTGGCGCGCGTAGTAGCCGCCCATCACACCCTGCAGCTCGGGAAACTCGCCGACCATGTCGGTCAGCAGATCGGTCTTGGCCAGCAGTGCGGACTGCTGCACCTTGCTGTCGAGCACCGCGAATTCGTCCTGAGCGTCCACGGTGAACGGCAGCGTGGCCATGCTCAGCTGGTTGACGATGGCGTGGCCGATCGCGCGCACGCGCTCGGCGCGCTCGCCCTGGGTGCCCAGCTTGCCGTGATAGACGACCTTGGACAGGCCTTCGACTCGGCTCTGCAGCGTGCGCTTGCGGTCCTGGTCGAAGAAGAATTTCGCATCGGCCAGGCGCGGCCGCACGACGCGTTCATTGCCACCGATCACCGCACTCGGATCTGATGGACTGATGTTGCTGACGATCAGGAACCGATTGGTGAGCTTGCCTGCTGCATCCAGCAACGGAAAGTACTTCTGGTTCGCCTTCATCGTCAGGATCAGACACTCCTGCGGCACCTCGAGAAAGCTCTCCTCGAAACGCCCCAGCAGAACGTTCGGCCGCTCGACCAGTGCAGTCACCTCGTCGAGCAGCGCTTCGTCATCGATCGGGGTCAGCCCCTGCAGCGATGCGGCGTGCTGCAACTGCCGAGCAATTTCGCCATGGCGCTGCGCGAAGCCGGCCATCACCGCGCCCTGCTCCAGCAACTGCTCCGCATAGCGGTCGGCGTGCTGGAGCACCACCGGATCCACGGCGGCCTCGAAACGGTGCCCGTGGGTCTCTCGACCCGAATTCAGACCGAGCACCGACAACGGCACCACCTCGGCGCCATGCAGCGCGACCAGGCCGTGCGCCGGCCGCACGAACTGCACGCTGGTCCATCCCGGCTGCGCGCCGCCTTCGAGCTGATAGGTCATCACCTTCGGGATCGGCAGCCTGGAGAGCGTCTCTTCGAGCGCCTTCTGCAGCCCCTGCGCCAGCGTGATGCCAGGCACCATGCTGTCGTAGAACAGGGCCTCGGCCTTGCCATCCATCTGACGCTTGAGCTGCGGCACCACCGACTCATCGGCGCCCAGGCTCGCCAGCTTCTTCAGCAATGCGGGCGTTGGTGTGCCGTCGGCCGACAGGGCCACGCTGACGGGCATTAATTTCTGGCATGCAGCCTTGTCCGGGGCCACCGAAAGCACCGCGCTGACATGCGCGGCGAGCCGGCGCGGCGAGGCGAAAGGCGTCACGGCTGAATGGCCGGATGCGAGTCCCTGCGCCCGGAGGCTGTCGGCCAGCACCTGCGCGAACGACTCGCCAAGCTTCTTCAGCGCCTTCGGCGGGAGCTCTTCGACGAAGAGTTCAATCAACAAATTGGCTGTCGTGGTCATGGAATCAGGCAGCTTTCTTGTCGCGTTGCTGGGCCATGGCGGCAATCACTTCATCGGCCCAGGCACGCGGAGCCATCGGGAATCCGAGCCGCGCCCGGCTGTCGAGGTAGCTCGCGGCGACGGCGCGCGCGAGGTTGCGGATGCGGCCGATGTACGCAGCGCGCTCGGTCACGCTGATCGCACCGCGCGCGTCGAGCAGGTTGAACGTGTGCGCCGCCTTCAACACCTGCTCATAGGCAGGCAGCGCGAGCTGCTGTTCCATCAGGTGCCTGGCGTTGCCTTCGTGGGCCGTGAAGGCGCTGAGCAGGAACTCGACGTTGCTGTGCTCGAAGTTGTAGGCACTCTGCTCCTGCTCGTTCTGCAGGTACACATCGCCGTAACTGATGCCGGTGCCGTCGGCACCCATCGTCCAGATCAGGTCGTAGACGTTGTCGACGCCCTGCAGGTACATCGCCAGTCGCTCGAGTCCATAGGTGATCTCGCCGGTGATCGGCCGGCAATCGATGCCGCCGACCTGCTGGAAATAGGTGAACTGCGTCACCTCCATGCCGTTGAGCCAGACCTCCCAGCCCAGCCCCCAGGCGCCCAGCGTCGGGTTCTCCCAGTCGTCCTCGACGAAGCGCACGTCGTTGACCTTCAGGTCGAATCCCAGTGCCTCGAGCGAGCCGAGGTACAGCTCGAGGATGTTGCTGGGCGCGGGTTTCAGCACGACCTGGTACTGGTAGTAGTGCTGCAGGCGGTTCGGGTTGTTGCCGTAGCGGCCGTCCTTCGGACGGCGGCTGGGCTGCACGTAGGCAGCCTTCCAGGGCTCGGGGCCGAGCGCGCGCAGGAATGTGGCGGTGTGGCTGGTGCCGGCGCCGACCTCCATGTCATAGGGTTGCAGCAAGGCGCAGCCCTGGGCGTCCCAGTACTGTTGCAGTCGCAGGATGATTTGCTGGAATGTCAGCATGGGCAGTGTGTCGGGGTGGTGGGCGCGATGCAGCCGGTCTCGACGAGGCAGCGGACGCAGCCCTTGATTTTAGGGGCGGGGGGGCTGCCGCCCCCTGGAGCCTCGGCCGACGGCCATCGACGCGCCGATGGCGGCCAGCACCAGCAGGATCAGCGGCCACAGTCCAAGAGCCGCCAGCCAGCGCGCGTAGGGCGTCGCACCGACACGTCCCTCGACCGTGGCTTCAAGGATGCCTTCGGTCGACGACGCCAGTCGCGCGGTGACCTTTCCGCGGTGGTCGACCACTGCGGTTGCGCCCGTGTTGGTCGACCGGATGACCGGCCGCTCGAACTCGATCGCACGCATCTGCGAAAACTGCAGATGCTGATCCTGCACCAGCAGCCGGCCGAACCAGGCCAGGTTGCTGACATTGACGAAGACGGTCGCTGCCTGCGGCCCGACGACGCTTTCGACGATGTCCTCACCGAACAGGTCTTCATAGCAGATCAAGGGGCGCAGCCGCTGGCCGCCAAAGGCGAAAGCCAGCTGACTGCGGCCGCGCGCCTGGTCGACCAGCGGGATGTTCATCAGATCGACGAACCAGCGGAAGCCGGGCGGGATGATCTCGCCGAACGGCAACAGGTGGCGC
This sequence comes from Rhizobacter sp., assembly GCA_017986065.1. GTDB lineage: Bacteria > Pseudomonadota > Gammaproteobacteria > Burkholderiales > Burkholderiaceae_C > PBB1. Next base: position 24,308 of record JAGNWJ010000003.1, read on the forward strand.
TTGCCGTAGCGGTACTCGGCACCGCTCACCGTGGGTTCAGACGCCGGGACGGCCACCACCGAGTTGACGTAGCCGGATTCATCATCACCGACGAAAAGGCCGATGAGCGCGGCCCGCCGGCTGCCGACGGCCGCGACGCCTGTGAGAGCGGCAGCCGGCTGAACCGGCGTGTCCAGCGTCGCACGCAACGTGTCCCAATAGCCATCGCTCAACTGGGCCCGCGAGAGCGGCAGCACCGATTCCGGCGTCACGACCAGCTCGCCCCTGGCGGCGGACAGCTGTCGGACCAGGCCGCGCAGTTGCGCCTCGAGCCGCTCCGGATCGAACTTGAAGTCCTGCGAGACGTTCGGTTGCAGCAGGCTGACGCGCAGCGTGCCGGTGGATTCAGTGAAGCGGTCAGGCAGACCGTGCGCCATCAGCACGACAGCCACAGCTCCGGCACTGGTCACCAGGCGCATGCGCACCGAGGCATCGCTCAGCCACATCGCGAGCACTGCCGCCAACGCCGCCGCCAGCGCGCACAGCCCGTAGACACCGATCCACGGAGCCCACGCAGCGAGCGGCCCGACCGCATGCGCATAGCCCGAGGCGATCCATGGGAAGCCGGTGAAGACGAGCCCGCGCGCCAGTTCAGCGCCCAGCCAGCACGAAGCCCACAGCAGCAGGTCCCAGGTGATGCGCCCGGTGCGCAGCCGAGCCCACAGCGCCATCGCCGCGGCGTAATACAAACCCAGCAGGGCCGCGAGCACCACCACAGCCAGCGCCGCCAGCATGGGGTTCAAGCCACCGAACTGATGCATGCTGATGTAGAGCCACCAGAAGCCCGAGACCAGCCAGCCCACCGCGAACAGCCAACCCAGCCACGCAGCGCGGCGCGGTGCTGCCCGCGAAGTCGCGTGTGCCAGCACGCCAAGCGACAACAGTTGCAGCCACCACCACTCGAACGGTGAAAACGACAGCGTGTGGACGACGCCGGCGAGCAAGGCGGCCGGCGCACCGGCCAGCCAGCGCGTCACCGATGCAACGCCCGACGCCGAACCGCGCATCAAGCGCCGTCGGACTCGAAGGTTTCTTCCGGAGCGCGTGTGACCTTGAACCAGCGCACTGCTCCACCGCGCGTCAGCATCACACTGAACAGCAACCCACCCAGAGACACGGCCTCGCCGCGACGCGGCACTCGCCCCATCTCGTGCGCTAACAGACCGCCAATGGTGTCGAAGGTGTCGTGCGGCAACTCCGATCCGAAGGCCTCGTTGACGGCGGTGATCTCCGCATCGCCTGCGACCCGGTGGCTGCCATCGGCAAGCGTGTAGACGCTGGACTCGCCGTCCTTGTCGTCGAACTCGTCTTCGATCTCGCCGACGATCTCCTCGAGCACGTCCTCGATCGTGATCAGTCCGGCGGTGTTGCCGAACTCGTCGATCACGATGGCCAGGTGATTGCGGTTCGAGCGGAAGTCACGCAGCAACTCGTTGAGTCCCTTCGACTCGGGCACGAACACCGCGGGCCGCAGCAACGTGCGCAGGTTCAAGTCGGGCGAGCGCTGCAGCTTCAGCAGGTCCTTCGCCATCAGGATACCGATGACGTTGTCGCGCTGGCCCTCGTAGACCGGGAACCGCGAATGCGCAGTGCCGATGACGAGATGCAGCAGTTCGTCGTAGGGCGCATCGATGTCGAGGTGATCCATGTGCGGTGCGGCCACCATCACGTCACCCGCGGTCATGTCCGCCATGCGGATCACGCCTTCGAGCATCATCCGCGACTCGGGAGCTATCAGCTCGCGCTGCTCGGCGTCGGCGAGCGCCTCGATCAGTTCATCGCGCGAGTCGACGCCGGGCGACATGAACTCGATCAGCCGCTGGAACAGGTTGCGCTTGTCGGTGACGGCGGTTCGTCGCGGAGAATTCCGGTTTCGGCCGGAAGAGGCAGGTTGCGCCGGGTGAGGGTCAGACATCGCGCCAGGGCGGACAGTGAAACACCGGTGCAGCTTACCCGAACGGCATTTGACAAGTGTGCTAGCTTGAAAGGCTGCGTTCCGGCCCGACATGCCTCACACGTTTTTTTCAGGACTTCAGCAGCATGGCTCTCATCCCCGCCACCATCCTCACCGGCTTTCTCGGCTCCGGCAAGACCACCCTGCTCAAGCGCGTCCTGACAGAAGCGCACGGCCAGAAGATCGCAGTGATCGAGAACGAGTTCGGCGACGAGAACATCGACAACGAGATCCTGGTACGCGACACCGGCGAACAGATCATCCAGCTCAACAATGGCTGCGTTTGCTGCTCGATCCGCGAAGATCTCCGCACCACGCTCAGCGACCTGGCCGAGAAGAAGCGGAAAGGCGAGTTGGTGTTCGATCGGGTGGTGATCGAGACCACTGGCCTGGCAGATCCCGGTCCGGTCGCGCAGACCTTCTTCATGGACGACGAGATCGCCGAGAGCTACCTGCTCGATTCGATCCTGACCCTCGTCGACGCCAAGCACGGCGACCAGCAGCTCGACACCCGGCAGGAAGCGCGACGCCAGATCGGTTTCGCCGATCAGATATTCATCAGCAAGACGGATCTGGTCGATGCAGCAGACGTCGACGCGCTCGCCCACCGCATCAAGCACATGAACCCGCGGGCACCGCAAAGCCGCGTGAATTTCGGCGAAGTGCCTATTTCCAGCGTGTTCGACCTGCGCGGGTTCAACCTGAACGCCAAGCTGGACATCGACCCGGACTTTCTGAACGACGCCTCGCACGACCATGATCATCACGATCACGGCGAGCACTGCGATCACCCCAGCCACGCGACCCACCATCACGCGCACGACGACGATGTGAAATCCTTCGTCTTCCGCTCGGACAGGGCGTTCAACCCCGCGAAGCTGGAAGACTTCCTCGGCTCGATCGTGCAGGTCTACGGGCCGAAGATGCTGCGCTACAAGGGCGTGCTGAACATGAAGGGTTCGCCGAAGAAGGTCATCTTCCAGGGCGTGCACCAGTTGATGGGCAGCGACCTCGGACCCGCCTGGGCACCTGGCGAGAAGAAGACCAGCAAGATGGTGTTCATCGGCATTGACCTGCCGCGCGACATTTTGATGCAGGGTTTGGAGCAGTGCCTCGTTTAACCGAACCCAGAGTTCGAAGGCGTGGCTACAATCCGCCCCGCTTTGCAATTCGGACAGATCGCATCGTCGTGGTGCAAAAGTCGCGCTCTATTTCGCGCTGAGGCGGTATAACCCCGCTGCGAGGAGATTTCAGTGACCCGATCCCCGGCCAAGTCAGCGCCCACCGCCGCCCGAGCCGAGCCCAAATCCAAGAAGGCAGCGGACAAGCTGCCTGCGAAGCCCTCGCCCGCAAAAAAATCTCCAGCGCCCACGCCGAAAGCGTCGGCCCTGCCCCCCCCGAAGCGGACAAAGGCGCCTGCCAAGCGTGCGCCCGCCACGCCCGCTTCGGACGTAATTTCAGCCAAGGCGGCCCGATCCGCCTCGGCCGCCGAGAAACCCGCTTTGAATTCCATGCTGAAAACCCCCTTGAAGGCTGCCGACAAAGAGGCTGCACCCGTGCCGGCACCCGCACCCGTTGCAGCCGTGGCGGAAGCCACTGTCGCTCCAGCCAAGGCGCCTCGGGCCAAGTCGGCGGCCAAGTCTCGTTACGGTGCCCCGATGCCAGCCGCGCCTCTGCCGCCGCCCACATCGCGCTTCGCCGACCGCTTTGCGCCCCCGCGCCCGCCAACCCGCCAGATGAACAACCTGGGCGTCGACACCCCGCGTGTGGCGCCGAAGGCCGATCCAAAGCTGGCCAATGCCTGGAAGACCAAGGCTGGCAAGGACCTCACGGAAGCCGAAATACTGGCCATGCCGGACAGCGAGTACATGAGCGAGAAGCAACTCGAGTTCTTCCGCGCGACCTTGAAGAAGCTGAAGGACGACCTGTTGAGCAATGCAGGCGAAACCACCGAGCACTTGCGCGAAGACACGTCCATCGTGCCCGACCCAGCGGATCGCGCCACGATCGAGGAAGAGCATGCGCTCGAGTTGCGCACTCGCGATCGCGAACGCAAGCTGCTGAAGAAGATCGCGCAATCGCTGAACCGCGTCGAAAGCGGCGAGTACGGTTTCTGCGACGAGACCGGCGAGCCGATCGGTCTCGGTCGACTGATTGCGCGTCCGACGGCTACCTTGTCTCTCGAAGCCCAGCAGCGTCGCGAACTCAAGCAGAAGATGTTCGGCGACTGACCTTTCCACGACCCGCACGACGCACCGACCCCATGGCGGACCCTAAAGACACGACCAGTTTCTTCCGCAAGGTCGTGAAGTTCGTGGCGAACCCGTCCACCGAGTGGAATGAGCTCGGGTCGGGATCGGCGGGTTCGATCGAGAACGATCTCGCCAAATCCGAGCTGAAGGCGATGATCGAGCGCAAGAGGCGCAATGACTTCGTGCGCAAGCGCGAGTTCGACATGCTGCGCAAGGTGCGTCGCGAGGGACTCACGCCCGATCAGCTGGCCGCCCTGGGCGGCTCATCGGCGATGAGCGACTCGCTCCCTCGCTTGCCGGACAGCAGCGGTCGGGGCTCGGGTATGAAGGCGAAGATCGACGAGATCGAGCAACAGATGGTCGGCAACAGCCGCCTCGGCACCGTACGTCGACCCGACGAGTTCTACTCTGCACCCACCGAGGCCGTACCGCTCGATGATGCTGCAAGCCGCCGCGCATCGCCTCCAGCAGCGGCTGCAAAGGCCGGCCCCGAGCCGGTGCCGTCGGATCACTCGCCGCTGACGTTCAGCGTCCGCGAAGACGCGTCGGTTTTCGACAATCCGTTCGCAGCCGCGGCCGTCAACGAGATCGCCCACGATCCGGAACTCGATGAAGCGGTGATCGCTTTCGCGAATGCCGATTTCGACCTCTGCGAGCAGTCGCTGACGCAATTGACGCACGCGAACGGGCCCAGGGCACAGCACGCCGAGACGTGGCTTGCACTGTTCGACATGCACCGCGCAACGGGTCAGCTGCCCAAGTTCGAGAGCCTGGCCCTCGAGTACGCGCAGCAGTTCGGATGGTCGGCCCCCCAGTGGTTCTCGATGCCCGAGCGCGTCGCCGAGGCCGTCAGCGAAGAGCGCCAGCCGCGCGGGCGCATCGACGGCCAGGTCGGCTGGACCAGTCCCGAGTGGCTCGATACCGACGCCGTGGCGCAGTTGCGATCGCAGACGCTGCAGATGCCGCTGCCCTGGGTTTTCGACTGGGGTGCGCTGCGTGGCATCGATGCCGAAGCCGCTGCGCGTCTGAGCGAGGTTTTCCGCTTGTGGATGCCACAGCGGCTGGACATGCGCTGGCTCAATGGGAATCGCCTCCTGAGCGTGGTTCAGGAAGCAGCTCCTACCGGCGTACGCGACGCCGATCCGGTTTACTGGCAGGTGCGCCTCGACGTGTTGCGCATGACGAACCGGCCCGACCAGTTCGACGAGGCCGCGATCGACTATTGCGTCACATACGAGATGTCGCCGCCGTCCTGGGAACGATCGCAATGCCAGGTGCGACTCAGCGGCTCGGGCAACAGCACGCTGTCGCACTCGATGTCTGCGGTGAGTGACGTCTCGACAGGTTTCGTCGAATCGCAGATCCTCGACGACGCGGTGATGGTGCAGGTGTCGACGGTGGAACTGTCCGGACAACTGGTCGGCGACATCAGCGAATTGCTGCGAAACATGACCGAACAGCTCGGGAAGGCGCCCTTGATCAACGTGACCTGTGCCCGGCTGATTCGCGTCGATTTCATCGCTGCCGGCGACCTGCTGAACTGGGTGCTGGCCCGCCGCGCAGAGAACCGGTCGGTGACGTTCGTCGAAGCGCATCGCCTGGTGGCACTGTTCTTCGGCGCCATGGGTATCAACGAGCATGCGACGGTGAAGGTCCGCACGGTCTGATCCGCAGCCATCCGACCTGCGCCGCCCGGGGTTGAACTCCGCGGTGCCCACCCGCATCTACCGCCGCATGGACAACAGCAACAGCCCCCCGAGCTTTCACGGCACGACGATCGTGAGCGTGCGGCGCGGTGCGCAGGTAGCGCTCGGAGGCGATGGTCAGGTGACTCTGGGTCACATCGTCATCAAGTCATCGGCGCGCAAGGTGCGCAAGCTGTACCGGGATCAGGTGCTGGCCGGGTTCGCCGGGGCGACCGCCGACGCATTCACCCTGTTCGAGCGCTTCGAGTCCAAGCTCGAGAAGCACCAGGGTCACCTGGTGCGAGCCGCCATCGAACTGACACGTGACTGGCGCACCGATCGCGTGCTGCGTCGCCTCGAAGCCATGCTGGCCGTGGCCGATTCGACCGCATCGCTGATCATCACCGGCAACGGCGATGTGCTTGAGCCCGAACATGGGATCGTGGCCATCGGATCGGGCGGCGCATATGCCCAGGCTGCCGCTCGCGCGCTGATCGCGCACACCGAAATGTCGCCACACGACGTGGTGAAGAAGTCGCTCGAAATCGCCGGCGATATCTGCATCTACACCAACCAGTCGCACACCATAGAGACTCTGGGATGAGCAGCAACATGACGCCGCAGGAGATCGTCTCCGAGCTCGACCGGCACATCGTTGGACAGCACGACGCCAAGCGCGCGGTCGCGATCGCGCTGCGCAACCGCTGGCGGCGCCAGCAGGTCGATGAGCCCCTGCGCAGCGAGATCACGCCGAAGAACATCCTGATGATCGGCCCCACGGGCGTCGGCAAGACCGAGATTGCGCGCCGACTTGCGCGACTGGCAGACGCCCCGTTCATCAAGGTCGAGGCGACGAAGTTCACCGAGGTCGGCTATGTCGGCAAGGACGTCGATTCGATCATCCGCGATCTGGTCGAGACCGCCATCAAGCAGCAACGCGAGACCGCGATGCGCCGCCAGCGAACGCGTGCAGAGGACGCTGCCGAGGATCGCATCCTCGACATCCTGGTGCCTCCGCCGCGAAGCGAAGCCGTTTCGGCGGCCGCGTCAGCCGACAACACCGCGCGGCAGATCATGCGCAAGCGACTGCGCGAAGGCGCGCTCGACGACAAGGACATCGAGATCGATCTTGCCGAGGCCAAGCCGACCCTCGAGATCATGGGGCCGGCCGGCATGGAGGACATGGCCGAGCAACTCAAGGGCCTGTTCGCCAACGTCGGTGGTCAGAAGCGCAAGACCCGCAAGCTGAAGATCGGCGACGCGCGCCAGTTCCTGGTCGACGAAGAGGCTGCCAAGCTGGTCAACGAGGACGACATCAAGACCGCCGCTCTGCTGCAGACCGAGCAGAACGGCATCGTCTTCATCGACGAGATCGACAAGGTGGCCTCGCGCAACGAGACAGGCGGAGCCGATGTGTCGCGCCAGGGCGTGCAGCGCGACCTGCTGCCTCTCGTCGAGGGCACGGCAGTCACCACCAAGTACGGCATCGTCAAGACGGACCACATCCTGTTCATCGCGTCGGGGGCGTTCCACCTGTCCAAGCCCAGCGACCTGATTCCGGAGTTGCAGGGCCGCTTCCCGATCCGGGTCGAACTGGCATCGCTCAGCGTCGACGATTTCGAGGCCATCCTGACCCAGACGCACGCCAGCCTCGTCAAGCAGTATCAGGCTCTGCTCGCGACGGAAGGCGTGACACTGGAGATCGCCGCCGACGGCATCCGGCGCCTTGCACAGATCGCGCACGACGTGAACGAACGAACCGAGAACATCGGCGCACGGCGTCTGTCCACCGTGATGGAGCGGCTGCTTGACGAAGTCAGCTTCGACGCACCCAACCGCAGCGGCCAGACGATCACGATCGGCGCCGCAGAAGTCGATGCAAAGCTGGCCGAACTTGCTCGCAACGAGGACCTGTCGCGCTACATCCTGTAAAGGTGGACGACTGACTCAGAACGACTTCAGTCAGCCACGCCGAAGCCCGGGTCTCCCGGGCCGACGGTGGCGCCCCTTGGGGGCAGGAGCGAAGCGACTGGGGGACTGATTTTTATCGATTGCAGGGTCAGCAGTCCTTCGAAGAGCAGCGTGTCGACCGTCTCGAAGGGCAGGTCGGTGATCGGCGCCAGCTTCACGGCCGCGCCACCTGCCATCAACAACATCGGGGCGTGCCCCGAGAGCTCCAGCAGGCGACGGTGCATGCGCTCGACCGCACCTGCAATCGCGTGCGCGCCACCGCTCATCAGTGCATCGCTGGTGTTGGTCGGGAAATCAACGACGTCGCCTGTCGGGGCCTTCAGGCCGGCCGTGCCCATCTCGAGGGCGCGCAGCATCAGTCCGAAGCCGGGCAGGATCAGGCCGCCGATGAAGCGCCCTTCTGCGTCCAGGGCATCGACGGTCACGGCCGTTCCCACCATCACCACGAGTGCTGCACGCGGCGCCCCCGAAGCCAACACGCGCTGGCGCGCCGCAATCAGCGCAACCCAGCGGTCGGAACCCAGCCGGTACGGGTGGTCGTAGCCGTTGCTGACGCCGGCGGCCCGTGCGGTCGAGACCACCCAGCGTGGCTCCAGATGCCACAGGTCTTCGATCTGCTCCGAAACGCGCCGCTTGACTCCCTCGCCTGCGACCACGCAGCCGAGCATGCTCGATGGCCGTGGCAACAGCTTCCAGTCGGTTTCGGCCAGTCGGTCGACGGTCTCCAGGAAGACGGCACCCTGCATCAGCAGTTCGGCTCCCGGCTCGGCCGCCGAATACAGCGCCCACTTGAGTCGGGTGTTACCGACATCGACGGCAAGGAAGCTCATCGCATCGGGCCCGCCAGGGCGACGCCGAAGCAGGATACCCACAGGTGATCGAGTTGATTCAGCCGTTCCATCGGCGGCGATTGTGACGGCAAACCAGCGTGGGTCGGCACACTAAACTTGTCCGCACACCGCCGCTCTCGTCGGCCCGCGCGCCGAACTCCAACGCCATGCCTGCATCAGACAACGCTCTGGGTGAATACCGGTTCGACGGCGCCGGCAAGGGCAAGCCGTTCAACCTGAAACGCATTGACCCGTCCGACAAGCCCTGCTCCAGCGGAGACAAGGCCGCCGACCGGTCCGCAGTGACCGATCTCGCGCTCGAGATCGACGCCTTGCAGAACCTGCTGTACGCGAATCGCAAGCGGCGGCTGCTGGTGGTGCTCCAGGGTCTCGACACCAGCGGCAAGGACGGCACGGTGCGCGGCGTATTCAGCGCCACCAGTCCGCTGGGCGTGCATGCGGTCGGCTGGAAGGCCCCCACCGAGGACGAGCTGGCGCACGATTACCTGTGGCGTATCCACCAGCGCATGCCGGCCGCCGGCGAGATCATCGTGTTCAACCGCAGCCACTACGAGGACGTGCTCGTACCGGTCGTCAATGGCTGGATCACGCCGGAGCAGACCCAGCAGCGATACGCCCACATCAACGACTTCGAGCGCATGCTGGTCGAGACGGGCACCGTGGTGCTGAAGTTCATGCTGCACGTCTCGAAGGAAGAACAGCGTGTGCGCCTGCAGGAGCGCATCGATGATCCAACCAAGCACTGGAAGTTCAGCATTGGCGACCTCGAGGTGCGCAAGCGCTGGGACGATTACCAGAAGGCCTACGCAGATGCGATCTCGGCGACCGGCACGACTTGGGCGCCCTGGACGGTGGTGCCGGCCGACTCGAAGACGCATCGCAACCTGATGGTCGCCACGCTGGTCACACGCGCGCTTCGCGGGTTGGATTTGCAGCCGCCTCCGGCCGACCCTGCGATCTCGAAACTGAAGGTCGAGTGAGCCTGGCCGACGCGCTTGATGCGGTGGATCGCTACCGCGAACGGGTGCTGGCCCAGGCGCAGCTCGCGCGCGACATCCAGCACCTGCAGGAAGTCGCGCGCATGCTCTTCGAGGACAAGCCCGACAAGACCAAGGCGGTCGAAGCCGTCAACGACATCGCCGCCAAACGCCTCGCCAGGATGGATGAAGGCGCGCGGCAGTTGCTCGACTCGGAACCGCCGATCAAGAACCGGAATGGATCGCATGACCGCGGTGAGCTGATCCGCTGGCTGATGCTCGTCAATCGACCCGGACAGTTTCCCTACACGCAGGGAATCGCAGAGCCCGGTGCGCCTAAAGGCGATGCCCCCCACGCAGCGTCACGAGCGCGGGTGACGCTCGGTGCGCCTCCAGATGAAACGACGGGATCCGACCCCGCGTTGTACCTGGCGGCCGCGCTGAAGGATGGCTGGGCGCTTCTTGAAGCGACACAGCGAGATTCGGCAACAGCCGGGCCGGCTGAGCTCGCTTCGCAGATTGCCATCGCATTCGACGAGCACAGCTGCGCACGCCAGCGCGCGCTGGCTCGTGCCGCGCGGCGAATCTGGGCGGTGAGCCTGCGAGAACACTTCGGGGTCCGTGGCGACAGCCTGAAGCTGAAGCTGGTATCGACCCGCAGCTCGCAAGGTGTCAACCCGTCCGAACTCGAGATCAGCGACCGTGCCACCGATCAGGCCGAGGACACGCTGCTGGCCGCTCTGCAGCGTCTGGTCAAGGGTTCGGCAAGGAGTTGACGAAGGTTCGGGTCGCAGCCGGCGCCTCGATGCGCAGCGCGGTCTCGGGAGTCGCCACGCAGGGCAGGATGCAACCCTCGCGCTTTTCCTCGGCGCTCAAGCCGGGCCACTCGATCAGGTGCCGCACCGTTCCGGCGAGCACCCGGCACAGGCAGGCTCTGCAGGTCCCGTTGCGACAGGACGTGGGCAGCACGTAGCCAGCTGTGCGGGCCGACTCGACCAACGAGACGCCGCCGCGCGCTTCGAACTGCCACCCGTGTGGTTCGATGACGACCGCGAACCGATCGACGGGCTTCCCGCTCACTTCGCTGGATCGTCCGGCAGGCCGAAGACCACCACGCTGTCGCCGGTCTTGAGCCCGAACAGCGAATTTCCGCCGGCAGCGACCGCGACGAACTGCCGACCACCGATCGAATACGTGATGGGCGGTGCATTGACACCGGCCTCGCAGGCATGGGACCACAACTGCTTCCCGGATGCGCTGTCGATGGCAGCGAAAACACCATGGCCGATGCCGCTGAAGATCAGCCCCGAGGCCGTGGACAACACGCCCCCGATCAACGGCTCGTCGATCTTCACCTGCCAACGCAAGCGGCCGGCCTGGCGCAGGTCGAGCGCGCTCAGCGTGCCGCCCCGCTCGTCGCTGTTCTCGGTGCTGGCGTACTGAAGAACGCTGCCATCGGGCCGCGTCACTTCGTGCGCGATGTAGCGCGTGGGCAGGTGCGTCGCGGGAACGAATATCAAGCCGAGCGATGCGTCGTAGGCCGAAGGCGACCAGTTCGCACCGCCCGCGATGCCCGGCGCGACCAGCACGCCGTCACCGGGCTGTGGCGGCGTGAACAGGTTGCGTTGCGGAACGAACGCATCGGACTTGTAAAGGAATCGCCCATCGCGCCGATCGTGCACATAGACCCAGCCCAGCTTGCTCGGCGAGGCCAGTGCCGGCAGGCGTTGCCCGTCGACGTCAAGATCGAACAGCACCGGGGGGCTGGCCACGTCGTAGCCCCAGCGATCATGAGGAACCTGCTGCTGGTACCACCGCAGCTTGCCGCTGCGGGCGTCGAGTGCGACCAGGGACGAGGTGTAGAGGTTGTCGCCAGGCCGCGAGGCATCGGCCATGTTGGGCGAAGGGTTGCCGGTACCGAAGATCAGCAGGTCTCGCTCGACATCGACGACCGGTGTGACGTAGATGGCCCCCCCGCCGAACTTCCAGGCATCGGCGTGGGCGGCAGCGCGGGCCTTCTCGTCGGTGACGTCGCGATGCGTGGTCAAGCCGTCGGTGGTGACATCGCGGAACGAGCCCTCCCAGCCCGGGCCGGTGATGTCGAAACGCCAGAGCGCCCGGCCGGTCTGCGCATCGAAAGCCGCCATCAGCCCCGGCTGGCCGTACTGACCCGAAACGCCGACCACCGACAGACCCTGGTCCGGGTGCAGACCGTAGCCCACACCGCTGATGCCGATGTACACCCGGCCGTCGTGCACCAGCGGGGCCGCGCCTATGCCGACACCGGTCGAGCCGGTGGCAGCGACCCGGGACATCGTGTCTTCGGCGCGCAGCTGGCTGGGCGCCTCGGTGCTGCCCGCGTACTCCGCCACAGACACATCCCACAGCTTGGAGCCGGTCTTCTGATCGAGAGCGACCAGCCGTCCGTCGGCGCTGCCCAGGTAGACCTTGCCACCGGACACGGCGACACCCCGGCTCGCCGGTCCGCAGCAAAGCTGCTTCCAGCGCATCACATGCTTGTAGCGCCACAACTCCTGGCCGGTGGCCGCGTCGAGGGCCACCACGTGACTGAACGGCAAAGACACGAACATCACCCGATCCACCACGATCGGCGTGGCCTGGAAGGTGGCCGACACGCCGCTGTGGAATGTCCACTTGGGCACCAGCCGACCCACGTTCGCCGCGTTGATGCGTTCGAGCGGCGAATGTCTTTGACCGGCCAGGTTCTGACCGTGCAGCGCCCAGGGTTCATCGGCCATCGCGCTGCGGTCCGCAGCCAGCAAGGCGCACGATGAAGCCAGCGCCGCCAAGCCCAGCGCCACTGCACGCATCACACCGACACGAGCGCTGCGAA
>JAGNWJ010000003.1:36990-106995 GCA_017986065.1 Rhizobacter sp.
CGCGCGCTCTTGGCCAGCCCCGGGGCGGCATCGATCACGGTGCCCCAGGGGATGACCTTCAGCGCCTGAAGCCAAACGGCAGCCATCGAGTGCTCCGTGATCCGCTCAGCGCTGCCAGACGACACCGTCGTCGGTCAGCAGCGCGTCGAGCGGTAGATCGTCCAGCCGTGCCTTCAGCATCGGCAGAAAGCCGTTGGAGTAGCACAAGCCGACCGTGAAGGGCCGCGGCTTGAGCGCGGCCACGGTGCGGTCATAGAAACCACCGCCGTAGCCCAGACGGATGCCTTCGAGCCCGTAACCCACACAGGGCAGCAGCACCATCTGCGGATCGAAAACCTCGGTGCCTTTGGGCTTCGGGATGTCATAAGCGTCCGGCTCCATCGGGCAGCCCGGGTACCAGACGTGGAACTTCAGCGCGCCGGCCTCACGGTCCACCACTGGCAAACCGATCCGTCTCTCATCCGAGCCCTCGGCCCAGCGGTACAGGGCAGGCAGCGGGTCGAACTCGCCCTTGATCGGCCAGTAGCCGCCAATGGCGGTTTCCTTGCGGTGCACCAGCCAGACGCGCAACACACTCTGCAACTGCACCGCGCGCTCCAGTCGATCGGGCAGTGCCTGCCGCGCTGCGATCAACTTGACACGCAGGGCGGCACGCTCGTCGGGGACGTCGGGGACGTCGGCAGGGTCAGGTGAGCTCATGGGCGGATTGTGCAAGACTGGCAACCAGGTCAGGACGCCATCGGAACACCGATCCCACTGTGCAAGCGAACGATTTCGTCGAACACTGCCTGGAACTGCTGCAGCCCCTCGGCCAGCCGCGCGCCAAGCGCATGTTCGGCGGATACGGGCTCTACCTCGACGACCTGTTCATCGCGATCATCGCCGACGAGCAGCTGTTCCTGAAGGCCGACGCTGCAACTCGCGCGGCCTTCGAGGCGGCGGGCTGCGAACGATTCACGTACCTCGCTCGGGGCAAGCTGACGCAGATGGACTACTGGATGGCGCCGCCAGAGGCGATGGAGTCCCCCGCCCAGATGCAGCCATGGGCCAGACTCGCGCTGGAGGCCGCGCTGCGCGCCCGGACCGCGAAGAGGCCGACTGCACGACGCTTGCGCACGGCAAAGCGGACCTGAATCCCGCGATTGCCGGCACACAGCCATGGCCCGGGCAAATGGCGCCGGCTCAGACCACGCCGCGTTCGGTCACCACGCATGCCAGCGCACGGTCATGGCCTTGCGGCACCCAATCGGCCTCGTCGATCTCGCCGACCGACCACGCCACGCCGACCACGGTGGCATGCGGATGGGCAGCCATCCAGCGGTCGAAGTACCCGCCGCCATAGCCGAGCCGCCAGCCGGATGCGGTATAGCCGACGCACGGGGCGAGAACCACGTCGGGAACGACAGCGGGGCCGTCAGGGGCGAGGATGCGGCATTCGTCGCGCAGGGTCAGCGGCTGGCGATCCCAGTGGCGGTAGTCCATGCGATTCGGGCTGCGATGCGAGAACGGCAACGCCAGCGGCGTGTCGCACAACTGCGGATCGGACAGGCAAGCAGCCGCCGCATCGAATTCAGATCGAACTGCGCTGTAAATGCCGAGTCTTTCCGGGACGAGTTGTCGCAGCACCGACATAAGATGACCCGCAAGGTCGGCCTGCATGGCAGGCCACGCGGTTCGGGTGGCCAGTTCGGAGCGCGCCGCAAGCAATCGCGCGCGCAGGGCCTGACGGGCTGCGGCCGGCGCGTCGACGGAGGATTCGGACATGGATGGATGGGCGGGATGTGGAGTAACGCGAACGTGAGCAACAGCAGGGGCAGCGCGGTGAAATGCCGCGTTCCGGCTTCGTCGAATTCAGTATATGAGCCGGGCATCGACGGCTCCCGAAGCCGCGCCGTGCGCCATGGTCGCCGGCTGTTCGGTGCGCTTGTGACGATGCTCGGCATCGCCGGGGCAATGTCATGGCTGCCCGGCGCCCAGGCCCAGACACCGGCAAGCGCATCCGCGCGATCGGCGCCCGATCCGGTGCTCGAAGCTCGCGACGCCTACCGCAAGCGCGACCGCGCGCGGCTGGCTGCCCTGCGCGATGCGACGGCATCGACGCAGAACCCGCTGGCAATGTGGGTGGCCTACTGGGACGCCAACGTCCGACTGAGCACCCTGCAGCAGCCCGATCTGGACGCCTTCTACAGCCGCTGGAGCGGCACCTATGTCGAAGACCGGTTGCGCAACGACTGGCTGCTCGAACTCGGACGCCGGCGCGACTGGGTGAACTTCAGCACCGACTTTCCGCGATTCCGCATGAATGACGATCGCGAAGTGACCTGCTACGCGCTGCTCACCGAGCACCTGGCGGGTCATGATGTGCGAGATGCCGCACGCAACGCCTGGTTTGCCCAGCGCGACGCTGACGACGGATGTGCGCTGCTCGCCGGCACGCTGCTGACGGCCAAGGTCTTGCGACCGGGAGACGCATGGCGCAAGGCGCGTGTCTCCATGGATCTCAACCGGCCGCGCGCGGTGGCGCAGGCTGTCACCCTCCTTCAGCCTCAGGCAGACAGTGCCGTCCAGGTGCTCCTGGATGCACCGGCACGCTATCTGTCGGACATGGCGAGGGCCAACGGACGCGTCAGTGCCGAGTTGACGACACTGGCGCTGATCAAGCTGGCTGCCGCCGATCCTGATGCCGCTGCAGTGGCCCTGCGCGAACGCTGGGAGCGGGCACTGCCGGACGACCTGGCCGCGTGGGCGTGGGCCGCCACGGCAAAGCAGTCGGCGATGCGCCTGTCGAGCGACGCGCCTGAACAGTTCCAGCGCGCCGAACGGCTGGCCGCCGACTCCGCCAAGGCATCGGAGTTCGCAGACAACGAATGGCCCGACGACATGCTCGGGTGGAAAGTACGCGCTGCGTTGCGAGCCAACCAGGGCACCGGCCGTTGGCAGCAGGTGGTCCAGGGCATCAATGCAATGACCGCCACGGAACAGAGCGAGCCGGTCTGGGTCTACTGGAAAGCGCGTGCCCTGCAATCGCTGGCCTCGGATTCCCAGGATGGCGAAGGACTGCGCAACCAGGCGCACGAGATGCTCGGGACAATTGCCGGCCAGCTGCACTTCTACGGCAAGCTGGCCAGCGAGCGCCTCGGGCTGCCGGTGTCTCTGCCGGAACGTCCGTTGGCGATCACCCCCGCAGAGCGCCAGGCGGCCGCTGATCACCCGGGCCTGAACCGGGCGCTTCAGCTGATCGCGATCGGCTTGCGCAGCGAAGGCGTGCGGGAGTGGAACTACAGCCTGCTGGGCATGACCGACCGTGAATTGCTGGCCGCTGCGCAGCGCGCCTGCGACCGCGAGTTGTGGGACCGGTGCATCAACACGAGCGATCGCACACGCACCGAGATCGACATGCAGCAGCGCTTCCCGACGCCGTTCCGGGAGCAGCTCCTCGCGCACACGAGGGAGATCGGTCTCGACGCGGCCTATGTGTACGGGTTGATCCGCCAGGAATCACGATTCGTGATGGGCGCTCGTTCCGCGGTCGGCGCATCGGGGCTGATGCAGGTCATGCCGTCCACCGCACGCTGGACGGCCAAGCGGATCGGACTCGACTACCGCCATGACCAGATCTCAGACCGGGACACGAACCTGAAGCTCGGAACCGGCTACCTGAAGCTGGTGCTCGACGACTTCTCCGGGTCGCAGCCACTGGCCGCCGCCGCGTACAACGCCGGCCCGAGCCGATCCCGCCGCTGGCGGGAAGGCCCGCCGCTGGAGCCCGCGGTGTGGGCGGAGAACATCCCGTTCAGCGAGACGCGCGACTACGTCAAGAAAGTGCTCTCCAACGCCGCCTATTACGCTGCCTTGCTGGGCGGCGACGCGGTGTCGCTGTCCAGCCGACTGGGCAAGGCGATCGGCCCACGCGAGGCCGGCGGACCCGGCATCGACAGGGATCTGCCCTGACCGCGCAGAATCGGTCGCTTCTAGTCAACGCTGGAGGGCTGCAGCCCGTGTCGAACGTCCTGATCTTGGGTGGTACCGGTTTCGTCGGGCGCAGCGTCTGCGAAAAGCTCGTCGAGCGCACCGGCGGCGCCGGCGGCTGCATCAGGGTCCCCAGCAGGCGTCCCCAGCGCGCACAACACATCCGCACGCTGCCTACCATCGAACTGCTCCCAGCCGACGTGCACAGCGAAGCGGAGTTGCGCCGGCTGGTCGACGGCTGCGATGCGGTCATCAACCTGGTCGCCATCCTGCATGGCAGCGAAGCAGACTTTCAGCGCGTCCACGTCGACCTGCCGCGCAAGCTGGTCGCCGCCTGTCAGGCCAGCGGGCTGAAGCGGATCGTGCATGTCAGCGCCCTCGGCGCGGCGAGCAATGCACCCTCGATGTACCTGCGTTCCAAGGCCGCTGGCGAAGCCGTGCTGAGGGCCGCCGGGCTCGAGCTGACGGTGCTGCGGCCCTCGGTGATCTTCGGCGAGCACGATCGGTTCCTGAACTTGTTCGCCCGCCTGCAGGCGGTGGCACCGGTGATGCCGCTGGCCGGCGCGGCAGCGAGCTTCCAGCCCGTGTGGGTCGAGGACGTGGCCTCGGCCATCGCGGCCTGTCTCGACGACCCCTCTTCGATCGGTCAGACGGTCGAATGCGGCGGACCCACGGTCTACAGCCTGGAACAACTGGTGCGTTTCGCCGGTCGCTGCGCCGGACACGAGCGACCGGTGATGCCGCTGCCCGATGCCGTGGCCCGACTGCAGGCCTGGGTGATGGGCTGGCTACCCGGCGAACCGTTGATGTCGGCAGACAACCTCGATTCGATGCGCGCGCCGAATGTGCTCCATGGTGACGCGCCGGGCCTGGAAGCGCTCGGCATCCGGCCCGCTTCGATCGAGGCAGTGATGCCAGCCCTGCTGGCCGGACAGGCCGGCGTGGCTCGCCTCGAACCGCTGCGTGCCCGCGCGCATCGAAGCTGATCGCGATCGGGCGGCCTTGCACCCATGAAGGCATGGAAGGTCGGCGGCGCCGTGCGGGACATGTTGCTGGGCCGTCCGGTCAGTGACATCGACTGGGTCGTCACTGGCGCCACTCCCGAGGAGATGCTGTCAGCCGGCTATACGCCGGTGGGACGCGATTTCCCGGTGTTCCTGCACCCGACCACGAAGCAGGAGTACGCGCTGGCCCGCACCGAACGCAAGACGGCGCCGGGCTACCACGGCTTCGTGTTCCACACCGATGCGGGCGTGACACTCGAGGAAGACCTGCGACGCCGCGACCTGACGATCAACGCGATGGCCCAGGACGAAGCCGGTGAGATCACCGATCCCTGCGGCGGTCAGCGCGATCTGGAAGCCAGGCTGCTGCGCCACGTCTCTCCTGCGTTCGCCGAAGACCCGGTGCGCATCCTGCGGGTCGCGCGCTTCGCGGCGCGCTTTGGCGATTTCGACTTGGCTCCAGAGACGCATGCCCTGATGCGCGAAATGGTGCTGGCCGGAGAGGTCGACGCGCTGATTGCCGAACGGGTCTGGCAGGAGCTGTCGCGCGGGCTGATGGAAGCCCACCCGTCGCGGATGCTCGATGTCCTGCAGGGGTGCGGCGCACTTTCGAGACTGATGCCCGAAATCGACGCACATTGGCTTGCCTGCAGTGGTAACGCCGATCCGCTGCGTCGCGCCATCGACCTCAGCGCGCAGCGCGCCGCACCCCTTGCGGTGCGCTTTGCCGTGCTGACACACCGGCTGGATCGGCCGGATCATGAGCGTGGTGCCACCGGCGCCGCTCGGAGCGCCCTGCAGTCACTGTGCGAGCGCTGGCGTGTTCCATCCGATTGCCGAGAGGTCGCCGAAGGCGTCGTGCGGGAGCGCGAAGCGGTGCGACGCAGCGTCTCCATGCAAGCCGAAGACCTGGTGCAGTTGCTGGATCGCCTGGATGCCTGGCGACGCCGTGAGCGGTTCGAGCTGATGCTCCTGGCATGCGATTGCATCGAACGCGCCGAGGCTACGCAAGCACCAACGAGAGGCCAACCGACCCACGCCCGACTCCGCCAGGCACTGAGGCGGGCTGCGGCGGTCGACACGGGAGGCGTGGCGTCGCTCGCCGCCTTACAGGGGTTACGCGGACCTGCTATTGCTGCGGCCGTCCACGCGGCACGAGTGCATGCGGTGGATGCCGACTTGAACGAAGAACCGAACGATTGAGGACCTGCAGCAAATCTGACTCCGAGCCATGGGCACCAAGGTGCCTTGAGCTCGGCCTTGGCTTGCCGCTTGGAGGCAGCGACAACTCAAGCGCATGCGCCGAAGGTTCAGGATGAATCCAATGCAAGTCCTGACAGCACCCGATTGCCCGACAGGCGGCTCGTGAGGCACGATGCGCTTGGATGCCTTTTGCTGGCATTTCAACCACAACGACTCAACGACAGGACAAGAACATGATCAAGGTCAGCGTCTTCTACGCCAACACCCCTGGCAGCCATTTCGACCACGGCTACTACTGCAAGACGCACATGCCCATGGTGGCCAGGCTGATGGGTGGCCACCTCAAGTCGTACTCGGTCGACAAGGGCATCGCTGGCGGCGCGCCGGACAGCCCGGCGACGTACATCGCGGCGGGACACCTGCTTTGCGAATCCGTCGAGGCGTTTCAAGCCGGTTTCGGCCCTCACGCCGCCGAGATCCTCGGCGACATCCCGAACTACACCGACCTGAGTCCGATCATCCAGATCAGTGAAGTACTGATCGGGTGAAGTGGCTCGAGGGACCGTTGCGCCACAGCCGTCCCTCGGCCGGCGGCATCGACATCAAGGATGCCGCCCGCTCGGGATTCGAGTCAGAAAAACTTGCCCAGAGCCAACGCGATCACGCTGAGCAGCACACTGCTGCCGATCGGGAGGAAGAACTCCCTGCCGAAAAGCCGGAATCTGAAATCTCCGGGTAATTTACCCAGGCCGATCTTTTCCAGCCAGCGGTGCAGTCCACCGAAGATCATCAGGATCAGGAAGATCGCGATCAGCCAGCGAATCACGTTGGCTCCCCGCACTCGCGCACGATCCTCAGCCCTTGGCAGCCAAGGGCATGCCCATGGCGCCCTTCACAGCGTGTGCGTGCGATCGCCATGGGCGAATCCGATCGGTGAAGTGGTGAAGGCGGGATCGCACCGCCTGGCAAAGCCGATGACCTTGAACAGTTCGCCCATCTCGTGCTCGGTCAGCAGTTTCTGCGCGTTGGCTATGGTGCGGATGTCGGCGCCCTCGAGCAGGTCGAGCAGGCCGCAGTTCATCAGGAAGCGCGCCTGGCTGGTGTAACCCAGCACATCGAGACCGGCCGCCTGCCCGGCGATGGCGATCCCCGTGAAGTTGACATGCGC
The DNA here is from genome assembly GCA_017986065.1 of Rhizobacter sp. Classification (GTDB taxonomy): domain Bacteria; phylum Pseudomonadota; class Gammaproteobacteria; order Burkholderiales; family Burkholderiaceae_C; genus PBB1. The sequence goes on from JAGNWJ010000003.1 coordinate 44,335, forward strand.
GGTGATGTCCTTGGCTGCGACATCGGCCAGCGGATCGGCGTCGGCGCGATGGGCACGATGGCACATCAGCGTTCCGCCGCTGCGCTGCGGGTGGTAGTACTCGGTTGCGGGAAATCCGTAGTCGATGAAGAAGGCCGCGCCGCGTTCCAGGCGGTCGCCCAGGGTGGCGATGAAAGCCTCCGCCTGCGGGTGGATCTCGGTGACCGTGCCAGGCGCGAAGACCATGTCGGCTTCGTCGACCGGCGGCCGCAACGCGGTTTCGCGGTCGGCCCAGATCCACGGCGATGAACCTGAAGGCCTGTCATCGGTCGCCTCGCGGGCATCGCCCACCGCCACCCCGCGCTCGAGCCAGCGCTGCCCATCGAAGTGCAGCAACTGCACGGGCATGGCATCGAGCACCTCGTTGCCGACGATCACGCCTTGCATCGTCTCGGGGAGCGCATCGACCCAGCGCACGCGGTCGAGATGCAGGTGCAGCACCTCGCGCTGCCTGTCACGCAACGCTCCCGACAAGTCGACGATGGTGTATCGCCCGACCCGCGCACCGAGCGAGTCGAGCAACTGGCGCGCGAGCACCCCCGAGCCGGCTCCGAACTCCCAGAGTTCATCGGTGCCGCTGGCGTCGAGCGCCTGCCGGACCTGCTGCGCCAGCGCCTGGCCGAACAACGGAGACAGTTCAGGTGCAGTCACGAAATCGCTTCCCGACGAGGGCAGCGTGCCGAACTGGCGATCTCCGCGGGCGTAGTAGCCGAGGCCGGGTGCATAAAGCGCAAGCGCCATGTAGCGATCGAAGGGCAACCAGCCGCCCTGGCGAACCAGAACCTCTCGGATCAGCGGGATGATCGCTGCGCTGGGCGAATCGGGGGGCGCCGATACACTTGGCGGCTGTTCGTTGGGCATCGCCCGGATTGTAGAAACCATGTCCGATCGTTTGCCCCCGGTATCGCGCGAATCGCAACCCGGGACCCGCCCGGTCGCACTGGTCACCGGCTCGGCGCGTCGGCTGGGCCGCGAGATCGCACTCGATCTGGCAGCGCACGGTTTCGATATCGCGGTGCACTATCGTGGAGAAGCCCAGGAGGCGCTCGAGACGGTGTCCGAATTGCTGTCACTGGGTGCCGGGGCGCACGCGTTTCACGCCGACCTGTCCATCGAATCCGCCTGTCGCGAGTTGCTGCCGCAGGTCGTCGCGCATTTCGGTCGGGTCGACGCGGTCATCAACAACGCAGCGATGTTCGAGTACGACACGCCAGCCACCTTCAGCCACGCGGCGATGGACCTGCACTGGAAGGCGAACACCGCACCTGCGGTGCTGCTGGCACAGGCGCTGCACGATCACCACCGGGACCGCCTCGCCGCGATCGACCCGCCCGCCTGCGTTGTCAACCTGATCGATCAGAAGCTCTGGAATCCAAATCCAGACTACTTCTCTTACACCTTGTCGAAGGCGGCACTCGAGGCCGCGACGGTGATGCTGGCACAGGCGCTGGCCCCGCGGGTGCGGGTATGCGGTGTCGCCCCCGGCGTGACGATGGTGTCGGGCACGATGACTCACGCCGAGTTCGAGCAGGCCCACAAGCTGACGCCCCTGAAGCGCTCCTCGACTCCGGCGGACATCGCTCGGACGGTGCGCTTCCTGATCGACAGCCCGGCGATCACCGGCACGACGCTGCTGGTCGATGGCGGGCAGCATCTGCAAGGCCAGCCGCGCGACGTGATGTTCCTCGCGCAACCGACAGCCCCCCGCTGAATCGCCATGACGCATCCGCTGCTGCACCCGACCCTCGCCGATTGCCGCCGGCTGTTCCTGCGCAACCACAGCGTATCCGTCGCCATCGGCGCACATGCGTTCGAAAAGCAGGCTCCGCAGCGGGTGCTGTTCAACGTCGAGCTGTATGTGCCGCTGTCGTTGTCGACGCCTGCCACCGACGCGCTTGGCGAAGTGGTCGACTACGATTTCATCCGCAAGGTCATCGCCGAGCGAGTGGCGCGTGGCCACATCGAGTTGCAGGAAACCTTGTGCGACGACTTGCTGGCGGCCATGCTGGCGCATCCTCGCGTCAAGGCCGCCCTGGTTTCGACCGAGAAGCCCGACGTGTATCCAGACTGCGAGTCGGTTGGCTGCCAGGTGTTCGGCCTGAAAGCCGAAGTGCAGTGACGAACGCAGCCGTCTGTTCGAAGGAACCTTCATGAGTGCCGTACTCACCGACTCCCCTCCAGAGATCCACACGCCCGCCGATGCGAAGGCCGCGAACGAGATCAACAAGCTCAGCAAGCGGCTGCACCGCTTGACAGGTCAGGCCATCGTCGACTTCAACATGATCGAGGAAGGCGACCGCGTGATGGTCTGCGTGTCGGGCGGCAAGGACAGCTACTCGCTGCTGGACATCCTGCTCAACTTGCAGAAGCGCGCACCGATCCGTTTCGAGCTCATTGCCGTCAACCTCGACCAGAAGCAGCCCGGATTCCCCGAGCATGTGCTTCCCGAATACCTGTCCAGGGTGGGCGTGCCCTTCCACATCGAGAACCAGGACACCTATTCGATCGTGAAGCGCGTGATCCCCGAGGGAAAGACGACTTGCGGGCTGTGCTCGCGGCTGCGGCGCGGCATCCTGTATCGGGTGGCCGGCGAACTGGGCGCGACGAAGATCGCGCTCGGCCACCACCGCGACGACATCGTGCAGACGCTGTTCATGAACATGTTCTTCGGCAGCAAGATGAAGGGCATGCCACCCAAGCTGGTCAGTGACGACGGAAGGAACGTGGTGATCCGCCCGCTGGCGTACGTGGCCGAAACCGACCTGGAACGCTGGGCTGAGCACCGGCAGTTTCCGATCATTCCGTGCTCGCTGTGCGGCAGCCAGGACAACCTGCAGCGGGTGCAGATCAAGCAGATGCTGCGCGACTGGGACAAGCGCTTCCCGGGCCGTGTCGAGAATGTCTTCAGCGCGATGCAACACATCGTGCCGTCGCACATGGCGGATCGGAACCTGTTCCCTTTCGCACAGCTCCAAGCGAGTGGTATTGCCGATGTGAATGGCGACCGTGCGTTCGATGACGATGAGGATTGCGGCTCCGTTTCCGCCACAGGCACCGATGCGGTGGTCACCCTGCAGAGGCGCGCCGAATCCTGAGGAGGAGTTCCGTGATGCGCCGTTTCTGCGGGATCGCGATCGCCTGGATCGCCGTTTCAGCCCTGGCCGGATGCGCCAGCACCACGCTGAGCAGCGAGGTGTCGACCTTCGGTGGCTGGCCCGCCGATCGCCAGCCCGACACCTACGCGTTCGAGCGGCTGCCATCCCAGCAGATCGCACCTGAGACCCAGCAACGGCTCGAGGATGCCGCACGTGGCGCACTCGAAAGCGCGGGATTCAGGCCGGCCGACGATGCAGGCACCGCCGATGTCACGGTCCAGCTGGCAGCGCGCGCCGACGCGATGGTCCGGTCCGCTCTGGACGATCCCCTGTGGAACAGCGGCGGTCTTTACCGGTCGCGGCTGGAGTACGCAACATTCGGCGGCTTCAGCGGTGGCTTCGGATTCGGCCACGGTTTCGCCATCGGCTTCGACGAAGGCCTGCATCGTTACGCACGCGAAGTGACCGTCCTGATCCGTGACCGCAAGTCGGGTACGGCCCTTTACGAAACACGGGCCACCAGCGACGGGCTGCTGCCCCTGACGCCTGCGCTGCTGCGTGCCATGTTCCAGGCTGCGCTGCGTCCGTTCCCGACCCGCGAACCCCAGGCGATCAGGGTCACGACACCGCTGACGCGCTGAGCCGAGTCAGGGCGCCGCTCTGGCTGCCAGCCACCGGGCATCGTCCTCCCAATCCTTGAGCTGGTCGGCCGCCCTGGCACGCTGTTCGGGCGTGGACATGTTGTGCACCTGCGCGGCGAATGCGCAGTTGAACTTCACCAGGCGCTGCTGGTAATCGCGGTACTCGTCGTTCGGCGACACGCGCGAGCGCTGCACCAGCACCCGCAACGCAACCATCGCCTGTTCGACCGTGGCCTGATCGCCGCTCAGCCGGGTGAGCGTCTGCAGCGTGTCCTGCTGCCTCCGCCTGCGCTCGGCCAGCCAACGCTGAGGGTCGAAGGGCGTCTGCAGCGCCAGAGCGGCAATGCGCTCGCGCTGGGCTCCGCTCATGCGACCGTAGATCATCTCGATGCGGTCGAGCGCACGGTTGAACTGCACCTTGGCACGTGCTTCGGGACGGTCCTGGAGGTAGTCCTCGGCGAGCGTCTCGTTGTTTTCGGCGTACTTGTGCTCCAGATGCGCGACCTGAGCCGGCGACAGGTGCCGCATCACGTCGGCCAGCCCGGGCAACGCTCGCTCGAAGGCGGCGTCGAAGCGCACATTGAGCTCATCGAACCAGCGGCAGGCCTGCTCGGCGGTCGCGGGACCCGAGACCTCGGCACGCGCACGCGACAGCAAGGTCGCGTACTGCGGCAGTTCGGTGCGCCGATGCCAGGAGAACCAGTCGACCAGGGCCTCTTTCGCTCGCAACGACTGCGGCTCGCTGAAGTCGACATACCCGTCGAGCCACCAGTAGGTGATGTCGGGCGCCTGGTTGTAGGCCAGGCGCACCGCACTGCAGCCAGTCAGCCACGCCAGGGCGCACAGCGTGATCACCAGCCTCAGCGCGGCCCATCGCCGAGAACGAGGGACGTGCGTAACCCCGCCGATAATCGCGTCCGACACACCAGGTGCATTCGAGGCAGGGGAACAGGACATGGCGTTGGACATCGTGATCATGGCGGCAGGCAAGGGCACGCGGATGAAATCGGACCGCCCCAAGGTGCTGCACGCCCTGGCGGGCCGCAGCTTGCTGGAGCACGTGCTTCTCACTGCAGTCGAGGTGGCCGCGGACCGCATCGTCGTGGTCACCGGGCACGGCGCAGAGCAGGTGGAAGCCGCCGTGAGAGCGCCGCAACTGCAATTCGTTCGCCAGGCCCCGCAACTCGGCACCGGCCACGCGGTGCAGCAGGCAGCCCCCCTGCTGCACGCTGAAGGCATCACGCTCATTCTCAACGGAGACACGCCACTGATCGAGGCGGCGACCCTGCGCGCCCTGATCGAAGCCTGCGCAGGCGAGCGGCTGGCCCTGCTGACGGTCCATCTGGCCGATCCCACGGGCTACGGCCGCATCCTGAGACACACCGATGGTTCCGGAGCGACGCTGGTCCAGGCAATCGTCGAGCACAAGGACGCCAGCACCGAGCAACGTGCGATCACCGAGGTCTACACCGGCGCCATGGCGGTGCCGACCGCGCAGCTGCGGCGCTGGCTGGCACGGCTCGACAACAGCAATGCGCAAGGGGAGTACTACCTGACGGACGTCGTTGCGTTCGCCGTGGCCGACGGCGTGCCGGTGGTCGCCGCGCAGCCGCGACGCGCGTCCGAGGTGTTGGGCGTGAACAGTCCCCAGCAACTCGCCGAACTCGAACGCCTGTGCCAGCGCGATCAGGCCGATGCACTGATGATTGCCGGGGTGCGGCTCGCCGACCCGGCACGGATCGACGTCCGAGGCAGCCTGCAATGCGGCACCGACGTGGCCATCGACGTCAACTGCGTCTTCGAGGGCACGGTCAGCCTGGGCAACAGGGTGCAGATCGGCGCGAACTGCGTGATCCGCAACGCGGCGATTGCCGAAGATGCGGTCATCCACCCGTTCACGCACATCGACGGCGACACACTGGGTGTCACCGTCGGACGCGGCGCACTGGTCGGTCCGTTTGCCCGCCTGCGCCCCGGCGCAGTGCTGGGTGCTGCGGTGCACATCGGCAACTTCGTCGAGGTCAAGAACTCGACGCTGGCCGAAGGCTCGAAGGCCAATCACCTGGCTTATCTGGGCGACACGACGGTGGGCGCACGCGTCAATTTCGGCGCCGGCAGCATCACCGCCAATTACGACGGGGCCAACAAGCACCGCACCGAGATCGCGGACGACGTGCAGATCGGCAGCAACTGCGTGCTGGTGGCCCCGTTGACGGTCGGTGCCGGAGCCACGATCGGTGCAGGCTCGACGATCACGCAGGATGCGCCAGCTGGACAACTGACGCTGGCGAGAAGCAGGCAGCAGTCGACCGCATTCTGGAAGCGGCCGGTCAAGCGCGGCTGAGCACGAAGACCGGCGGCTCGCCAGGGCCATCGCCGCGCATCACCATCGTCGCGAGGCCGGGACGGTCGGCTTCGATCAGCGCCGCCAGGACACCCAGGTCGCGCCCGTCGGTGGGCAGCGGGACGCGAGGAAGCATCCAGTCGTGGCGAGGCACGACGTGCCACACCGGCTGATCCGAGCCGAGCAGTTCGCCGAGCCGATCGTGCTCGATCCAGAGGCCCTGCAGATGCGCGGGATGCAGTCCCGGCGTGCGGGGCACCGGCCTGTCGTGGCGGTAGAAAAGGCGGCCTCGCGTGCAGGCGGCAGGCGTCCAGTGCTCGTTGTCCCAGGGCGGCGGCGGCAGGTGGCTCAACTGACGCTCGAACATCTTGCGCAGCTTGGTGTCGAAGGTCTCGGCCCGATCGGGACCGATGAAGTCGGCAGCGCTGGCCTGCCGGCCGGTCGCGGTGCACAGGAAGAACTTCACCGCAAGCTCCCAGTGCCAAGGCCGGCCGGAACTGTCTTGCAACAGGAAATCGATTTCGCCGACCGTGGTGCAGTCTCCCTTCGGGGAAACATGCCGCAGCGGGATGTTCGCGGCCACCAGCCGATGCGTCGGCCCGTGGCGCAGGAAGAACTCCATCAGCCGTTCGGCACGCCGCCCCAGACGCGGCGAAGGTGCGCGCGGCTGATCGGTTGGGCTGCTGCCGTCGGATCCTGACCGATTCGTTCGGTGGACAAAGTCGAACAGCGCAGCGGGATCGCGCTCGATCACATCGAGCCATCCGGAGATCGTCTGATGCTCGGCAGCGCTGAACTGCTGCACCGCGGCCGCATGTGCGCCGGGCGCGCTGTCGAGCAACGGGGGCGAAAGCAGCAGCCAGCGCAACTCGCGCGCTGTCTGCGCGGCAGGGTCAGTCACCGACCGCGCCGTGCACCGGCGCGCGGGCGCCAGCCTCGACGGTGTCGAGTGCCAGGCACAGGTCCTCCCAGGCGCGCGCTTTCTCCGGCAGGTTGCGCAGCAGATAGGCCGGGTGGTACGTGACCACCAGCGGCACACCCTGGTAGAGGTGAACACGCCCGCGCAACTGGCCGACAGGCGCCGAGCTGCGCAGCAGGCTCTGCACCGCGAAACGTCCCATCGCGAGGATGATCCTGGGCTGCACCAGTTCGATCTGACGGATCAGGAAACCTTCGCAACGCGCGAGTTCTTCGGGCAAGGGATTGCGGTTGCCCGGCGGTCGGCATTTCAGCGTGTTGGCAATGAAGACCTGCTTCGCTGGATCGGGCGTCTCGCCGGCCTGTCGACCGATGCCGATGGCGTGAAGCATGTTGTCGAGCAATTGACCTGACCGGCCGACGAATGGCTCGCCGCGGCGGTCCTCCTCTTCGCCCGGGGCCTCCCCGACGATCATCCAGTGCGCCTGCGGATGACCGACGCCGAACACGGTCTGCCGACGGCTGCCGCACAGGCTGCAGGCGGTGCATGAGGCAACCGCTTCACGCAGCGCGGGCCAGTCCATCAGCGAGGCATCGACCGACGGCTGCAACGGCCGTTCGCTGGCCAGTTCGGTCCCGCCCCGGGTCGGCGGCTCGACCACGGTCGACGGCGTCGATGGCGGCACCCCGGAAGCGACAGCCTCCGGCGCGATCGCGGCATCCACCACCGGCGCATCCCAGACACGGATGCCCATCTCTGCGAGCATCGCCTGCTGTCGCTCGGTCCAGGTCACAGTTGACCGCCGGACAGGTCGAGGCTCATCACGCAGGCGTCTTCGCGCTGACCTTCGGCGGCCGGGTAGTAACCGCGCCGCACACCGACCTCACGGAAACCGTAGCGCCGGTAGATCTCGCGGGCCCTCGTGTTGCTGACACGCACCTCGAGCCAAAGCTGCGGCGAGCGCAGGTCGCGGCACATGGCGGCGAGCGCATCCAGCATCGCGCGACCATGTCCACGCCCCTGTTCGGTCGGCACCACGGTCAGGTTCAGCAGGTGCAGCTCGTCGACGCCCTCCATGGCGACGAAATACCCGATGACGTGATCGCGCCGGTCGCCATCGAAAAGCACCCTCGCCGGATAGCCGGACGCCAGCGAATCGATGAAGTTTCCGCGAGTCCAAGGGAAGGGATAGGCCGCAGCCTCGATCGCCATCACCTCGTCGAGGTGCACCAATGTCATCGGATGCAACCGGTTCCAGCGGCGCAGCACGGCGTTCATGTCGCCGCCCCACCGGCTGCCGCGACCAGCGCATCTTTCGAGGTCTGCAAAGCGGCGCGCTCGGCCATCGTCTGGGCGACCTTGTCACGCAGATACAGCGGCAATGCCTGCGCCGCATCGACGCCCCCCCCCTGCGCCCACAACGCTGCAGCCAGCGGCAGCATCGCCCGGGCGCGCGGCAGGGCGGCCGGCCAGCGCTGAGCCGCACCGCCATCGAGTCGCTCGCCGAACGCCGACAGCGCCGATCCTGCGAGTGCGAGCGGGGGCTCGGTGCGCCAGCGCTCGTTCAGGTCCTGCGGACTGCCGAGAAACGGCGCCACAGCGTATCGCCAGCGTCCCGACTCGAACACGGCATGCGCGGCATAGATCTCGTCCATGCGCGCGTCCATCACGACCCACAGGTCGTCGCACGCCCCCCCGATGCGCGCGTCCTCCGCAACGGCGAGCAGCGTGTCGATCGGCAGCACCGGCTTGTCTGCGCCGAAGGCCAGCCCCTGCGCGACCGAGCAGGCGGTGCGCAGGCCGGTGAACGCCCCCGGCCCGCGACCGAAAGCGATGGCATCGAGATCAGGCAAGCCGATGCCTGCCTGCGCCAGCAGGTCCATGATGCCGGGGATCAGCGTGGCCGAGGCCAGCGCCCCGCCGGGACCTTCGTGCGACCAGATCGCGTCGCCGACCCGAAGCGCGATGCTCAGGTGTTCGGTGGCGGTATCGAAGGCCAGACAGGAGGTCAGGGAGGCGGTCACGCAACGAGTCTAGCTGCGGTGCATGCGGGTTTCAGCGGCAGGGATGTGCCTTCCGATCGCGGATGCCCATGCGATCATTCCCGGATGCTCCTGCGTGCCTCGACGTTCGCCTGCGTGTCTGCTGTCCTGCTTGCCTTCGGCTGCGATGTCGCAGGCGCGCAGCCCCCATCCCCGGGCCTGACGCGCGCGCTGCCGGCCGAGGTCGCGGCCGCGCTGGACCGCGCGAACGTGCCGCGCGAAGCTTTGTCGGTGGTGGTGCAGGATCTGGCCCGCAGCGCAGCGCCCCGCCTGTCGTGGCAGGCTCAGGCGGCGGTCAATCCGGCTTCGCTGATGAAGCTGGTCACCACCTACGCGGCGCTCGATCTGCTCGGCCCGGCCTGGAGCTGGACCACGCCGGTGTGGTTGCAGGGAGCGCTGCCAGGCGCGGGCAGCGGCGTCTTCGAGGGCGATGTGGTCATCAAGGGCAGTGGCGACCCGAAATTGGTCATCGAACGCGCGTGGCTGCTGCTGCGCCGTTTGCAGCAGCTGGGCGTGCGCGACATTCATGGCGACATCGTGCTGGATCGCAGTGCCTTCGCAGTCCCCGAGCAGAACCCTGCCGAGTTCGACGGAGAGCCGCTGCGCCCCTACAACGTGCGCGCCGACGCGCTGCTGCTGAACTACAAGTCGGTGTCCTTCACCTTCACGCCCGACACGGCACACGGCATCGCGTTGATCTCCACCGAGCCGGCGCTGGCCGGCGTGCATGCCGACACCCGGGTGCCGCTGGCTGCGGGCGTCGGCGCGACCCAGTGCGCCGACTGGCGCGCGGCATTGCAGGCTGATTTCTCCGATCCGCAGCGGCTGCGGTTCAAGGGCATCTACTCGCCCGCCTGCGGCTCGAAACAGTGGCCGGCAGCCTATGCCGACCCGGCCAGCTACAACGACCGGCTGCTGTCCGGGCTGTGGGCCGAGATGGGGGGCCGCCTGAGCGGCAGCGTGCGCGACGGTACGGCACCCTCCACGCCACCGACCTTCGAGCTGACCTCTCCGCCGCTGGCCGAGGTGATACGCGACATCAACAAGTTCAGCAACAACGTGATGGCCCAGCAACTGTTCCTGACGCTCGCACTGGCCCAGCGCGGGCTCGGGACACCGGACGGGGCTCGCGAGGTCGTGCGCGACTGGCTGGCGTCACGCTACGGCGACATCGGTCGCGCGGCAGTGATCGACAACGGCTCGGGACTTTCGCGCGACGCCCGCGTCAGCGCACTGTTGCTGGCCCGGCTGCTCCAGGACGCGGCGGCCAGCCCCGTGATGCCGGAACTGATGGCATCGCTGCCGGTCACCGGAGTGGACGGAACGCTGCGACGCGCCAAGACGCTGCCTGGTCGCGCGCACCTGAAGACCGGCTCGCTGCGCGACGTGACCGCAGTGGCCGGCTACGTGCTTGCACCGAGCGGTCGCCGCTACGTGATGGTGGGCGTGGTCAACCACCCGAATGCCGGCGCAGCGCGGCCGGCGCTCGAGGCGCTCATCCAGTGGACCGCCAACGACGGCTACGCCGAGGGCGAGGCCATGAAGTGAGGACGCCACGATGACCACGCCCGACTGGATCGATCTGCTCGGCTACGCGGCAGCGTCCCTGACGACGGCCTCCTTCGTGCCCCAGGCCTGGCTGAGCTTTCGCACCGGGGATGTCAGCGGTATCTCGCTCGGCATGTATGCGAGCTTCACGATCGGTGTGGCCCTGTGGCTGGCCTACGGCGTGGTGCTTGGCGCCTGGCCGATCGTGGTGGCCAATGCGATCACCCTCGTGCTGGCCGTTTCCATTCTGCTGATGAAACTGCGCGGCGGGCGGACCGGCAACCGGACCGCCCCGCCTCGGTGAGGCGCGCCCGAATCAGAACGGCAGGGTGTCGAGCAGATCGATGGCGTCGCGTCCGAGCACGTCGTGCGCCCCCGCGCCGAGTCGCAAGTCGTCTGCCCACACCCAGGTGAATTCGTTCGCGGCCTCGGTGGTGCCGTTTGCCGGCTGCAGGGTCAGCGTCGTGCAATCGGGCAATGCGGTCGTGCAGGCAGCCTGCGTGGCGTTGACGAAGTCGAACGGGGTGTCACCGTCGTCCACCGCGCGCACGATGTTGCGGAATCGCTGGAAGGCGTTGAGCAGGCCGATGCTGCGTCCGTTGTTGGTGACCTTGGCGCGGAGCGCGTTGTTGAACGACTCGGAGACAACCTTCAGCAGTCGGACACGTTCCGTGCGGCCGGCTTCCACGCCGATGCCGAACGGAGACTCGCTGAGGTCGGGGACCGGCACGTAGATGGCACGACCGGCGGTGTTGCTCTTGTTGGTGAGGCGATCGATCTGGACGGCGAGGAGTTCGCCGCGTCGCTTCGCCTCGGCCAGGGCTGCCGCTTCGGTGAGTGCCCCGGTGGACACGCTGCCGTAGAGCTCGAGGATGTCGTGCGTGCCGACCATGACGGTGACCAGGTCCCGCTTGCCGAGGCTGCCGCCCGCGGCAAAGAAGGCGTCGAGTGCGGCGACCACATCCGCAACCTTCGCGCCGTAGGTCGCGCGCATCTGCGCCGTGACGGCAGCGCCGTTCGGGTTGCATTCAGCGAAAACGAGCCCGTACTTGAAGGCCACGTACTGCACCCAGATCGGATTGACCAGGCAGTCACGAACCGAATTGGCCGGCGTGGTGTTGGCAGTGAACCCGATGGTGGAGTACTTCCGAGCGTCGAGCGCGGTCGGGGTCGACGGTGGCAGCAACAGGCTGCTTTCGTCCCCGTACACGAAGAGCCGCTGCGCGCTGAACTTCACGGACTGGTTTTCGTTGCCGTTGCCGCCACCGCAGGAAGCGAGCAGCAGCGAGCTTGCTGCCGTCACGGCCAGCACGCAGCTGCGCAGTGCGGCGGCGCTCCATCGATCGACTCTGAAATTCATGCGGTCTCCAACGAGAAAGGATTAGGTCGGCCGGGGTGCCTCACGAGGCCGAAGCCCGCAGCAAGCGGTCTCGCACCCCGTCCCATTCGGCGGTGGCCGGAGGTTCTTCCACCCAGATGAGCTGCGCGCCCAGGTCGTCGAATCGACGCAACACGGTGAACAGTTCGTGGGCGGCCTGATCGGCTCGCGCTGGCATGGCCTGGTGAAATGCCACCGCGCCAGCCGGCGGAAGCAGGCGCGAATATACCGCCAGCTTCAGAGGCGCCTCACTCGCCGGGTCGGCAGGCACCGAGGCGAGCAGCGTCAGGGACGAGCGCAGCATGTCGGGGCTCATCAACCGGACCCGGGCGCGCGGGGCGTAGTGGGAGTCCAGGGTGCCGGGAGCCCGGGGGGCGGCAGCATCGCGATCCTCGAGCGGGCTGCCGAGCACCGCTTCGATGACCGATCGAGTCAGCGTGCCGGGCCGAAGCAGCACGGCGCGGTCGCGCGAGCAGTCGATGATGGTCGATTCGATGCCGACTTCGCACGCACCGCCGTCGATGACCTGCAACTCCGTGCCCAGTTCGGCGACGACATGGCTGGCCTGCGTCGGACTCAGACGCCCGAAGCGATTGGCACTGGGAGCCGCGATGCCGGGCACCCCACGCTCGGCGGCGGCCCGCAACAAGGCCAGCGCCACCGGGTGAGCCGGGCATCGCAGGCCGATGGTCGGCTGCCCACCGGCACAGGCGGACGCCACGCCCTCCGCCCGCGGCACGATCACGGTCAAGGGGCCCGGCCAGAAAGCACCGACCAGCCGCTGCGCCAGGTCCGGCCAGCCGTCACTGAAGAAGCGGGCGGCCTGGCTGTCGACCACGTGCACGATCAGGGGGTGGCCGACCGGCCGGCCTTTCGCCGCGTAGATCCGCGCGACCGCCCGGTCGTCGTCGGCGCGCGCGCCCAGACCGTAGACCGTCTCGGTCGGAAACGCCACCAGTTCACCGGCCGCCAGCGCGTCGGCTGCCGCGGCTATCGCGGCGGGATCGTGTCCATCCAGCAACATGTTGCGATGCCGGGCTTCGGGCGCAATCAGAACGCGGCCAGACCGAGGATGGCAGCCGCCTGCAATGCCACGCTGCGCACTTCGGCCGCGGAGGCGGCGGTCAGCGTCAGGTGGCCCATCTTGCGGGCGCGCCGCGGAGTGGCCTTGCCGTAAAGATGCAGATGCACGCCGGGAAGCGCGAGCACCCGCGCCCAGTCGGGTTCGCGGACCCGGTCGTCCTGCGCGTCAGCGCCGGAGGCAAACCACAGGTCGCCGAGCAGGTTCAGCATCACGGCGGGCGAATGCAGCCGAGGTTCCGCCAACGGGGCGCCGGTCATCGTGCGCACCTGCAGATCGAACTGCGACAGGTCGCACGCGTCGATGGTGTAGTGGCCGGAGTTGTGGGGGCGCGGCGCCATCTCGTTGGCAACCACACTGCCGTCCTGCAGCACGAAGAATTCGACGCAGAGCACGCCGACGTATCCGAGTGATTCGGCCACGCGCTCAGCCGCATCGATGGCACGCTGCTGCACGGCAGGCGTCAGGTCGGGAGCCGGCACCTGGGTGACAGCGAGGATGCCGTCGCGGTGCAGGTTCTGCTGCAAAGGGAAATGCACCATCTGCCCGGCCGCGCTGCGCGCGACGATCACGCTGACCTCGAAAGCCAGAGGAAGCAGCTTCTCGAGCACCGTGGACACGCCGCCCAGCGCCTGCCAGGCGGCAGCCAGATCGGCACGTGTCGCCACGCGAACCTGCCCCTTGCCGTCGTAGCCGAGGCGGGTGGTCTTCAGGATGCCGGGCAACAGGTGGTCGGGGACCGAATCGAGCCCTGCCGCACTGTCGATCACCGCATGCGGCGCACACGGCACGTCGCAACGCGCGAAGTGCTGCTTCTCGGCCGCACGGTCCTGGCACACCGCGACCGCCTCCGCGCCAGGCGCCACCAGGCGCTGCGCTCCCAGGGTCATCAGCGCCTCGGCGGGCACGTTCTCGAACTCGGTGGTGATCGCGGCGCTGCGCTGCATCAGCTGCGCCAGGCCCTGCTCGTCCAGATAGCCGGCCTTGATGTGGTACTGAGCGACCAGGCCGGCGGGGCTCGCAGGGTCGGCATCGAGCACCACGACGAAGTACCCCATCTGCTGGGCGGCATGCACGAACATGCGGCCGAGCTGTCCACCGCCCATGACGCCCAGGGTCGCACCGGGCGGGATGAAGGGAGTCATGTCAGTTGAGCCGTCATGGCACGCGCCGCCTCGGTCTGCCGGGCACGATAGGCAACGAGCCGTGCGAGCAAGACCTCGTCACCGACGGCGAACATCGCCACCGCGAACAGGGCCGCGTTGGCAGCTCCGGCGGTACCGATCGCAAACGTCGCCACCGGGATGCCCTTGGGCATCTGCACGATCGAATGCAGCGAATCAACGCCCTGGAGGTGGCGACTGGCGACCGGCACGCCAAGCACCGGTACGGTGGTCTTGGCAGCCAGCATGCCAGGCAGGTGGGCCGCGCCTCCCGCCCCGGCGATGATGGCCTTCAATCCGCGGGCGGCGGCCGACTCGGCATAGGCGAACATGTCGTCCGGCATTCGGTGAGCCGAGACGACTCGTGCCTCGAACGCAACGCCAAACTCGGTCAGAATCTCGGTGGCCGAGCGCAAGGTCTCCCAGTCGCTGCTCGACCCCATCACCACACCCACCACTGCAGGCGCGCTCATGGCCTTGCTCCGCTTTTTTCGAAGCCTTGAATTGTAGGCGGCGCGGCTTCATCTCCGGATGTGGCAAGACACGCCGCGACGCACCCGACACCCAGCCATGATCGACATCACCCTCCAGAATTTCGAAGCCGACCTGATCCACGCCAGCGTCGACCAGCCGATCCTGCTCGACGTCTGGGCGCCCTGGTGCGGCCCATGCAAATCCCTGGGTCCGGTGCTCGAAAAGCTCGAGGTCGCCTACGCGGGCCGCTTCAAGCTCGCGAAGCTGAACGCCGACACCGAGCCGGACATTGCCGGGCAGCTGTCCCAGATGTTCGGCGTACGCAGCATTCCGCTGTGCGTGATGTTCAAGGGCGGGCAGCCGGTGGACGGTTTCGTGGGCGCACTGGCCGAAGCCGAGATCCGGCAGTTTCTCGACAAGCACGTGCCGACACCGGAGGAACTGGAAGCCGAGGAGGACGTGGAAGCCGCCGAAGCCATGCTGGCCGAAGGGGAGACCGACGGGGCGATCGAGAAGCTGCAGGAGGCCGTTGCGCTCAATCCGGGCAACGACAACGCGCGCTTCGATTGCCTGCGCGCACTGCTGATGGCCGGACGCATCGACGACGCCCGCGCCACATTCGATCCAGTGGCCGGCAAAATGCTGCTGGATGCCCGGCTCGTCGCCTGCGGACTCTGGCTCGATGCCTGCGAAAAGGCCGTGGCTTCGCGCTCCCCCGAGGTACTGGCTGCCGCCATCGCTGCGAATCGCCGCGATTTCGATGCGCGCTTCGAGCTGGCGCAGCTGCATTTCGCCGCCCAGCGATTCACCGACGCCATGGATGAATTGCTGGAAATCGTGATGCGCGACAAGGCCTGGAACGAAGAGCTGGCGCGCAAGACCTACGTCGCCGTGCTGACCATGATGAGCAAGCCCCCAGCCACGAAGTCGGAATCGAGCGCGCCGAAGGGCACGCTTGAACTGGCCGGGAAAGTCAACACCACTCCCGCCGATCCGCTGGTCGACCAGTACCGGCGCAAGCTGAGCATGGCGCTGTTCTGATCAGTACGGTCAACTTGCCGGCCCGGCAGCTTCCTGGTCGCGCAAGCTCAATGCGGATTGGATTTCAGCGCCCGATCGAGCAGCTCGATCACTGAAGTCTGCATTTCCTTGTGGCGGGACCAGTGATCCCGCGCCAGTTGCCGGTAGCGCAGCGCCGCATCGACATCTTCCAGCGCCTGGAACACCTGTTCCAGCCGACCGCAGGCCACGGCCAGATCTTCGAGGTTCATCCCGGGATCAAGCAATGCGACCGATGCATCGGCATCGCTGCGCGCGCCCGACGCATCGCCGGTGTGCCAACGGCACCATGCCTGATCGGCCAGGTGCGTTGCGCGCATGTTCGCCAGCCCCTGGCGATCGGCGTCAGCCAGGTGCGCCTCGTAGACCTGCAGCGCCTTCGCGTGCTCGCCCTGTGCCGAATAGACCGCCGCTCGCAGCATCTGAACGTAGGCATCCTGGTAGATCGTGCCCACCCACTGGTCGAAATTGAACGAAGCCGCCACCCAGGCCTCGGCGCGGCGCGCCTCGTCGGTATCGACACTGCCGAAAATCGTCGCCCTCAGCGCATGATTGCTGCGGTGCCCGGCGATGGTGAAGGTGATCACACCCAAAGCCGCATCGTCCGATTCAGCCAGTGCGTGTTCACGGGCGCGGACGTACCAGGGCTGGGCAAGATCGAGCCGGTTGGCAAAGTGGTAAGCCGATGCCGCGACCATGGAAGCCCTGGCATGGGCCGCATGATGCTCGGGCGCCGCCAGTTC
The DNA here is from genome assembly GCA_017986065.1 of Rhizobacter sp. Taxonomy (GTDB): domain Bacteria; phylum Pseudomonadota; class Gammaproteobacteria; order Burkholderiales; family Burkholderiaceae_C; genus PBB1. The sequence continues at coordinate 60,861 of JAGNWJ010000003.1, forward strand.
GAGCGCCAGCGTCAGGTACTTCGCCATGTCGTCCATGTCGTCCTGAACGAAGCTGATGTGCGCAAGCCAGGCGGCGCTCAGCGCCTGCAGCGGCTTCAGCCTGGCGGCCGCGCTCAACGCCTGCGCCCGCAGCATCTTGTCGCGACTGGCAGACAGCCTTCCGCTGTTCTGTTCGATCCAGGCTTCGACAATGCAGATCCACACGGTCACCAGCGCGACCGGCCTCTGCGCAAACTGACTGCGCAGGATCGCGAGATCCTCGTTCGCCTGGTCGAAGAACCCCTGCCGTGCCAGAAAACCGGCTCGCTCGGCCCGGGCGCATGCCACATCGATCGGGTGCACAGACGCCGCAAGCGCCGCATCGAGCCGCGCCAGCATCGGCGAAGCTGGTGCCTTCATGCGGTCAGACGTTGCAGCGCTTCCCGGTACTTGGCGGCGGTGGCGTCCACCACCGTCGCCGGCAGCGCGGGAGCCGGCGCCTGCTTGTTCCAGGGAGCGCCGTTCACCACGGCCTGTTCGAGCCAGTCGCGCACGAACTGCTTGTCGTAGCTCGGCGGGTTGAGTCCTGCACTGAACGCCGCCTCATAGCCTTCCAGAGGCCAGAACCGCGACGAGTCGGGTGTCAGCACTTCGTCCATCAGCGTCAAGGTGCCATCGGCGTCCAGGCCGAACTCGAACTTCGTGTCCGCAATGATGATGCCCTTGGTCAGCGCGAACTCGGCTGCACTGCGGTACAGCTCGATGGCCACGTCGCGCACTTGCGTGGCCAACGGCGCACCGACGATCTCGACCATGCGCTCGAACGAGATGTTCTCGTCGTGATCGCCCATCTCGGCCTTCGTCGCGGGCGTGAAGATCGGCTGCGGCAGCTTCGACGCATTGACCAGTCCCTCGGGCAGCGCGACGCCACACACCGAGCGGTCTTGCTGGTATTCCTTCCAGCCGCTGCCCGCGAGGTAGCCGCGCACCACGGCCTCGACCGGCAGCGGCTTCAGGCGCTTGACGAGCATGGATCGGCCGACGACCTCGGCGCGCTCATCGGCGGCAACGACGCTCTCGGGCGCGCCCCCGGTGAGGTGATTCGGCACGATGTCCTTCAGGCGCTCAAACCAGAACAGCGCCATCTCGGTCAGCAGCTGGCCCTTGCCGGGAATGGGCTCGCCCATCACCACGTCGAAGGCGCTGAGGCGATCGCTCGCGATCATCAGCAAACGGTCGGTTCCGACGGCGTAGTTGTCGCGCACCTTGCCGCGCGCCAGCAAGGGCAGGGAGTGCAGTCGGCTTTCGAGCAGGGCTTGGGTCATCGCGAGGCTTGTTCGTCCCGGGGGTTGAGAGGCGAGGTCAGACCACGGTCTGCGCCAGTTCACCCTTGGCGTAGCGCGCCGCCACCACGGCCAGCGTCTGCGGCTTGATCTTCGCGGCCTGTCCAGCGCAATTGAACTCGAGGTAGCGCTGCTTGCAGATCTGCTTGGCTGCCTCGCGCGCCGGCTTCAGGAAGTCGCGCGGGTCGAACTTGTCGGGGTTCTCGAACAGGTACTTCCGGGTTGCGGCGGTCATTGCCAGACGCACGTCGGTGTCGATGTTGATCTTGCGCACACCGAACTTGATGGCCTCCTGGATCTCGCTGACCGGGACGCCATAGGTCTCCTTCATCTGGCCGCCGTACTGGCGAATGATCGCCAGCAGGTCCTGCGGGACGCTCGAGCTGCCATGCATCACCAGGTGGGTGTTCGGAATGCGCTTGTTGATCTGCTTGATGCGCTCGATCGCCAGGATGTCGCCGGTGGGCTTGCGGGTGAACTTGTAGGCACCGTGGCTGGTACCGATGGCAATCGCCAGCGCGTCGAGCTGTGTCTTCTTGACGAAGTCGGCCGCCTCTTCGGGATCGGTCAGCAGTTGATCCCTGGTCATCGTCGAATCGGTGCCGTGGCCGTCTTCCTTGTCGCCCTTCATCGTTTCCAGCGATCCCAGGCAGCCGAGTTCGCCTTCGACGGTGATGCCGAGCTTGTGCGCCATCTCGACCACCTTGCGCGTGACGTCGACGTTGTATTCGTAGCTGGCGATCGTCTTGCCGTCGGCCTGCAGGGAGCCGTCCATCATCACCGAACTGAAGCCGAGATTCATGGCGCCCTGGCAGACGTCGGGGCTCTGACCGTGATCCTGGTGCATCACCAGCGGAATGTGCGGCCAGCTTTCGACAGCCGCCTGGATCAGGTGCTTGATGAAAGGTTCACCCGCGTACTTCCGGGCTCCGGCACTGGCCTGCAGGATGACGGGCGCACCCACCTCGTCGGCGGCGGACATCACTGCCTGCACCTGCTCGAGGTTGTTCACGTTGAAGGCCGGGATGCCGTAGGAGTTTTCCGCGGCATGGTCGAGCAATTGGCGCATCGAGACGAGAGGCATGGTCGTATCCGGTGGAGTTGTGGAACCCGAGAGGTGCGCCTGCGAGCCGTCGGCAGCGCGGCCGCCAGGACAGCTGCGGCGGTGACCCCCTGCAATCCCCGCATTGTATCGAGGCCTGTCCTGTGGCCGCACGGCCGCCGACCGCCCCGAAATGCGCGCGAAAGCCCGTGCTTTTCGGGCGGATGGCGTGGGTTGCAGGGGCCACACTGGAGTTGTAAGCGCTTGTTCAATGATCACGCTGGAGCTGACCATGGCCCGTATCGATCTGACCGCACTGACCACCTGGATCACTGCCGCTGCCCACGACCATCCCCGGGACCTGCCCGAGATGCTCGCCGGGCTGGCTGGCGTTCAGCGCCAGACCGCCGTGAGGCGACTCGGCGAGTTGATCGACTCGCAGTGGCTGACTCGCACGGGACATGGAAAGGACGTTCGCTATGCCCCCGGCCTGCTGCGGCAGATCGTGCGGCACTATGCGCTCGACGGCCTCGCGGAAGACCTTCCCTGGTCGCGTGACTTCGCGCGCTACTTCGCTTTGCCACCCAATGTGCAGCGCCTCACCCAGCACGCGTTCTGCGAACTGCTCAACAACGCCATCGACCACAGCGACGGCACAGGCGTCACCGTCTCGCTGCGACAGACTCCGAGCCACGTCCAGTTGCTGGTGTCGGACGACGGCTGCGGGGTGTTCGACAAGATCTGCCACACGTTCGCGCTGGAAGATCCGCAGATCGCCATGCTCGAGTTGAGCAAGGGCAAGCTGACGACGCAGCCCGAGCGTCACACCGGCCACGGCCTGTACTTCACTTCCCGGCTGGCCGACGTGTTCGACCTGCATGCCAACGACCATGCGTTCCAGCATCGCAGCTGGGAGGGCACGGGCTGGCGCCCGGGTCGGCCGATGAACCGGCTGGGCACTTCGGTGTACTTGTCGATCGCTCTCGACACGCCTCGCACGCTGGAATCCGTGATGAACGCGCACAGCCTGGACGGCACCGGCGTTCGTTTCGAACGCACCGCCGTCCCGCTGCAGCTAGCGGCGACACCGGAGGCCGGGCTCGAATCGCGCGCGCAGGCCCGGCTGGTGGCCGCGAGGCTGACACGTTTCAGGCTCGCGGAGCTCGACTTCAGCGGCATCCCGCACATCGGACACAGCTTCGCTGATGAATTGTTCCGTGTGCTGCCTCAGCACCAGCCGACGCTGAACCTGTCACCGATCAACATGAGCCCGGCTGTCGCCGCGATGGTCGACAGCATCGTCACCGCCTGAGAAAACTCAGGCGACCCGGCAGACCTTCAGCATGTTGGTGCCGCCCGGATAACCCATCGGTTCGCCGACGGTGATCGCATAGGTATCGCCGGGCTTCAGCACTCCGTTCTCGACCAGCAGGGCTTCGGCACGCGCCAGAGCCTGATCACGGTCGGTGCAGCTGGCCATCAGCAGCGGGCGCACGTTGCGATACAGGGCCATCTTGCGCTGGCTGTTGACCTGCGAGGTGAGCCCGTAGATCGGCACATGGACCTTGTGCCGGCTCATCCACAGAGCGGTCGAGCCGGACTCGGTCAGCGCGAGGATCGCCTTGCACCCCAGGTGGTGTGCGGTGAACAGCGCGGCCATCGCGATCGACTGGTCGATGCGTCCGAAATGCTTGTTGGTGAAGCCGGCATCGAGCGAGATCTCCTCGGCGCGCTCGGCCTCGATGCAGATCGTCGACATCATCTCGACGGTCTCGACCGGGTACTTGCCGGCCGCCGTCTCGGCGCTGAGCATCACGGCATCGGTGCCATCGAGCACCGCATTGGCCACGTCGCTGACCTCGGCCCGGGTGGGCACGGGATTGACGATCATCGACTCCATCATCTGCGTCGCGGTGATCACGATGCGATCGAGTTCGCGCGCCATCTTGATCATCTTCTTCTGCAGCGCCGGCACGGTGGCATTGCCGACCTCGACGGCCAGATCTCCACGCGCGACCATGATGCCGTCGCTGGCCTTGAGGATGCTTTCGAGCACGGGGATCGCCTCGCTGCGCTCGATCTTCGCGATCAGCGCGGCCTTGTGCTTGAAGGGCTCGCCGGCCACGTTGGCGAGCTGGCGCGCCATTTCCATGTCGGTGGCATTCTTGGGAAAGCTCACGGCCAGGTACTCGCACTGGAAGCTCATCGCGGTCTTGATGTCCTCCATGTCCTTGGCGGTCAGAGCCGGCGCGGTGAGGCCGCCGCCGGCCTTGTTGATGCCCTTGTTGTTGGACAGTTCGCCACCGACAACGACGGTGGTGTGGACCTCGGCGCCGCGGACCGCGTCGACGGTGAGCTTGAGCAATCCGTCGTTCAGCAGCAGGGTGTCACCGGGTCGCACATCGCGCGGCAACTCCTTGTAGTCGAGGCCGACCCGCTCGTTGGTGCCGAGCTCGGTGGTTTCGCCGTCGAGGATGAACGACTGCCCCGCTTCCAGCATCGTCTTGCCGCCGTCGAACTTGCCGACACGGATCTTCGGGCCCTGCAGGTCGGCCATGATCGCGACCTCCTTGCCGACCCGTTTCGCCACTTCCCGCACCATCGCCGCGCGTTCGATGTGGTCCTGGGCCTTGCCGTGCGAAAAGTTCAGCCGCATGACATCGACGCCGGCGAGGATCATCCGCTCGAGCACCTCGGGTGAGCTGGACGCAGGCCCCAGTGTGGCGACGATCTTGGTGGCACGAGGCATGAAAGGAATCTCCGGGAGGGTCTGGCTGGGGAAAGATCAGCGCACCGGCGGTTGCGGCGTCGCCGTGTCGGGGCCCGGCTTCGGGCGCCGCTGTTCAGGACATCGCGCCACGCGCCCGCTGCTCCAGGATCTCGATGGCGGGCAACACCTTGCCTTCGAGCATTTCCAGGAAAGCACCGCCACCGGTGCAGATGTAGCCCACGCCGGCCTCGACGCCGAACTTCGCAATGGCTGCGAGCGTATCGCCGCCGCCGGCAATACTGAACGCGTCGGATGCGGCGATGGCATGTGCAATTGCCTCGGTGCCGTGCGAGAACGCCTCGAACTCGAAGACACCTACCGGGCCGTTCCAGACGATGGTGCCGGCCGATTTCAGCTTCTCGGCAAGCACTGCCGCGGTCTTCGGCCCGATGTCCAGGATCATGTCGTCGTCGGCCACGTCTGCGGCCGCCTTGGTGGTCGCCGTTGCGTCTGCCGCAAAGCTCTTCGCGGTGACGACGTCGACCGGTATCGGCACCTCGGCACCGCGCGCCTTCATCGACGAGATGACGGCCTTCGCCTTGTCGACCAGATCGGCCTCGGCCAGCGACTTCCCGATGGGCAGGCCCGCCGCCAGCATGAATGTGTTCGCGATGCCGCCGCCGACGATCAACCCGTCGACCTTGGCGGAGAGTGCCTCGAGAATGGTCAGCTTGGTGCTGACCTTGCTCCCGGCAACGATCGCGATCAGCGGGCGCTTCGGTTCGGCCAGCACCTTCGTGATCGCGTCGGCCTCGCCGGCCAGCAGCGGGCCGGCACAGGCGACCGGCGCGTACTGCGCGATACCGTGGGTGGAGGCATGCGCGCGGTGCGCAGCACCGAACGCGTCGTTGACGTAGATGTCGCACAGCGCGGCCATCTTGCGACTGAGCGCTTCGCTGTTCTTCGATTCACCGACGTTCAGCCGGCAGTTCTCGAGGAGCACCAGATCGCCGGAGGCGAGTGCGCGTCCATCGACCGTCACACCATCGACCCAGTCGGCGATCAGTGGCACCTTGCGGCCGAGCAGCTTGCCGACGTGCTCAGCGATCGGCGCGAGCGAGTCTTCAGCCGTCCACTGGCCTTCCTTCGGCCGACCGAGATGCGAAGTGACCATCACCGCAGCGCCCGCCTTCAGCGCTGCTTCGATGCACGGCAACGAGGCACGGATGCGGGTGTCGTCGGTGATGCGACCATCGGCGTCCTGAGGCACGTTGAAATCGACGCGGATGAAGACACGCTTGCCAGCGACTTGGTTGGCGGCGATGAGATCGGTGAATCTGATGGCGTTCATGGTGAGTCGGATGGATGGGATTTTCGAGTTTAAAGGTGCCCGCTCGGCGGCTGGGCGGTGCTTACCAACCCCACAGCAGCCGCAATGGCAGAAACACGGCGAGGCCCGCCAGAAGCGGCCCGAGCACGCCGGGTCGCCAGGCATACCAGACGCTGGCCGCCAGCGCGGCTGGCAGCCGCGCATCCTGCCAGGAGTCGATCAGTCGCCCCTGCGTCATCACGATCTCAGGCACGATGACCGCGGTGAGCGCGGCCAGCGGCGCAACCTTGAGGCCGCGCCTGAGCCAATCGGGTATCGGCACCTCGCGCTCGGGCAGCAAGAAGAAGCTCCGCGTGATCACGGTGACGATGGCCAGCCCGGCAACGGTCAGCGCGACATACGCAGCATCGCCCGAACCATTCACTTTGTATTCCCCCGCAATCGCCGACTGGCCTTGTCAGCCTGATCCATCAGCAGGCCGGCAGCCACCGCCGAGGCAATCGCGACGATGATGTTCAGCTTGAGCGGCAGCGAAAACGCGGCAACGGCTGCGGTGCCGGCGACAACCGCTGCCACCCAGGTGGATCGGTCGGACAGCAGCCCGTAGGTCAGACCCACCATCGCCAGCGTGCCTGCGAATCCCAGGCCCCAGGCGGTGGGGACGAAGTTCGCCAAAGCAATGCCCAGCATCGAAGGCCCCTGCCACACGCTCCACAGGACCGCCACACCGCCCAGGTAGTAAGGGATCTGGCCCGGCTCCCGACGCGGGCCCTGGAGCCCGGACGGATAGGCGCGCTGGAAGGCGATCAGGTTCAGATCGGCCGCAAGGTACCCGAATGCCATGCGCTGGCGCAGCGGAAGGTGCCCGAAGTAGGGCCTCCACTGCGCGCTGTAGATGACGAAGCGCAAGTTGACGCAGAACGCAGCAGCCCAGATCACCCACATCGGCGCGCCAGCTGCCAGCAACGGCAAGGCAGCCAGTTGCGCACTGCCTGCGTAGACGGCGAACGACATGAGCACGGCCAGCGGCACGCTCAGGCCCCCCTTGACCATGGCCACACCGGTGACCATTCCCCAGGCACCGATGCCCGGTGCCATGGCAAGCATGTCGCGGGCACCGCGTCGAAAGTCGGGGTCGCCTAGCAACCGGGCCGCTGGATTCATCGAACCATTGTCGGGGCTTGCGTCCCGCAGGCAGGTGGAGCACACGCTCCTGCCAGCGGGTTGCGAGGAACCCCGCCCGGTTCGCTATCCGGCCTGGGTCATCAGTGCGCCTTGGGCTCTTTCGCGTCCTTTCCCGCCTTGGCAGGCTTGGCGGGCGGGGCCTCGGCATCGACGGATTCGGCGTCCGTCGTCTTGGCGCTGGCAACTTCGGTGGTCAGCTGCGGCGGCACCGGTTCGATCTTGTTGTCACGCATGTAATCGTTCATCTCGCGCCAGCCAGCGAACACCGCAGCCTTGTCGGCACGCTTGTTCAACGCATAGCAGTCCTCGATCGCGCGACCGGCATGCCGGCAGGCGCCACCGACAGCGCTTCCTTCGGCCTGCTTTGCCGCCGCGATCTTTTCGGGCGATTCAATGCCCAGCTGCTCGCAGCCCGTCAGCAAGAGGGCGGCAACGGAAATCAGCGCAGACACGACAGGACGCAACATGGTGGATGTCTTCGGCAGTGCGAAAGAGTCTTTGGACCTGTTCGGTATATCGGCGTCAATACAGACGACTTGAGAACCGCTCGAACCCCGGCCGGGGCGCCTTTCAGGTTGCGACAGCTTCCAGGCGGTCGCCGACCTGCACGGAATGCCCCTGCAGGAACTGCGCAGCGGCCATCCGCTTGCCGCCAGGCCGCTGCATCTCGGTCAGGCGCACTGCACCGGATCCACAGGCCACCTCGATGCCATCGGCTGACACAGCCACCACAGTGCCGGGCACCGCCAGGCCCGCGTCGGAAGCGTTGATCGCCTGAGCCCGCCACACCTTGAGCGTCGCGCCGCGCCAATGTGTCACCGCGCCCGGCGCCGGGTTGAATGCGCGGATGCGCTGCGCGACCCGGCATGCATCGGCGGCCCAGTCGATGAGTGCCTCTGCCTTGTCGACCTTCTTTGCGTAGGTGATGCCGTCCGTCGGCTGCGGCGTCGGGCGCAAAAGGCCACGGGCAGCCCGCTCGAGCGCCTCGACAATCAACCGGCCGCCCAGGACCGCAAGCCGGTCGTGAAGCGAGCCGGTGGTGTCGTCGTCGCAAATGTCCGTGGCCTCTGCCATGAGCATCGGCCCGGTGTCGAGGCCCGCGTCCATCTGCATCACGGTGATGCCCGTGCGTTCATCGCCCGCCTCGATCGCCCGGTGTATGGGCGCTGCTCCGCGCCAGCGCGGCAGCAACGACGCATGGATGTTCAGGCAGCCCAGCCGCGGCAAGGCGAGGGTCCATTCCGGAAGAATCAATCCGTAGGCGGCCACGACCATCGCATCGATCCGGGCCGCCTGCAGCGAATCCTGCGCAGCCGATGCGTCGTCGGCAAAGCGGCCGTCCAGGCGCAGCCCCTGCGGCTGGATCACCGTCAACCCGCGCTCGACTGCCCATCCCTTGACCGCAGACGGCTGCGGCTGCTGGCCGCGCCCGGCGGGACGGTCGGGTTGCGTCAGCACGATTGCGACCTCGAACCCGGATTGGTGCAGCGCCGCCAGGGCAACGCGGGCGAATTCAGGCGTACCGGCAAAAGCCAGCCTCATGGACGCTGAGCCAGAAATATCACAAATTTCATTGAACAGTGCTCAACGTCCTTCATCACGCGCCTGTTTGATCATTTTCGTCTTGATTCGGTTGCGCTTGAGCGGACTCAGGTAGTCGACGAATACCTTGCCCATCAGGTGGTCCATTTCGTGTTGCACGCACTTGGCCAGCAGACCCTCAGCGTCGAACTCCACCACCTCGCCATCACGACCAAGAGCTCGCACCCGAACCCGGGCCGGTCGCAGCACCTTGTCGTAGACCGTTGGCACCGAAAGGCACCCCTCCTCGCCCAGCACCTGCTCGTCGCTGGCGCTGACCAACTCCGGATTGATCAGAACCCGCTGGTCGTTGTGCTGGTCCGACGTATCGATCACGATCAATCGTTCATGGACATCGACCTGGGTCGCCGCGAGACCCACGCCCTCGGCGGCGTACATGGTCTCGAACATGTCGTCGATCAACCGCCTGATGCGGTCGTCGACCTGCTCGATGGGCTTGGCTGTGGTGTGCAACCGGGGGTCGGGGAAGCGAAGAATCGTGAGCTTCGACATGGTGTGGTGCGATAGACGACGACGCGGCGGGTCAAGGCCACCCGGCTGAACAGGGATGTGGATTCGCTACAACGCAAGGCCCTGTACTGACTTGCTCCAGAGGCGCAGTAAGGCCCTACTTTCGTTGCGATATCAAGGGTTTAGGGGCAGAATCTTCGAAACAGTTTGAAGATTTTCGCTGAATTTCCGGCCGCGTCGGCCGATACGGATATGTGAGTATTCGGCACCCCTCCCCCGGCCAACCCATGACGCGACGCTGCGAGCGCCCCGTCCGGAGATTTCACCCCATGACGCGTCCCATTTTTTCCGCGCTTCGTCGCCGGCCGCTTGCAGCCGCCCTCGGCCTTGGTCTGGTTCTGACTTTCAGCTGGACTGTGCCATCGGTGGCAGCTCCGAACTTCCCCGTGACCGAGCAACAACGAGGCACGGCCCAGAAAGTGGCATCGGCCGGCGTTGCATTGTCCGAACTGGCGCCCAATGCGCCGGAATCGCACACCGTCGTTCGCGGCGACACCCTTTGGGGCATCTCGAGCCTGTTCCTGAAGTCTCCCTGGCGCTGGCCGGAGCTGTGGGGAATGAACATCGATCAGATCCGCAACCCGCACCTGATCTATCCGGGCCAGACGCTCTATCTCGACACCTCCGACGGACGCGCACGGTTGCGACTGGGCAAGGCGATCGAGGGCAATGTCGTGAAGCTGAAGCCAACGGTGCGCAGCTCACCCCTCTCGAATGCAGCGATCGCGTCAATCCCGTTCAGCCTGATCGAGCCATTTCTGAACGAAGCCGTGATCTTCGAGGGCAACGTGCTGGATGCAGCGCCCCGCATCGTGGCCACCCAGGAGGGCCGAGTGCTCCTCACCCGCGGCGACAAGGCCTATGTACGGGGTGAAATCGGCAAGGACACCGTCTTCCGCATCTTCCGAGAAGCGAAACCACTCAAAGACCCGACGACGCAAGAGATTCTCGGGTTCGAAGCCCCCTATGTTGGTACAGCCGAGTTCGTTCGCTCGGGAGTCAACAGCCGGGTGGCCAGTTCGAGCTCCGCCGAAACGGTGCCCGACACGTTCATCGTGACCAGTGTTCGGGAAGAAGCGAACATCGGCGACCGGCTTGCCCCGGTTACCGGACGCGAATACGACAACTACGCCCCGCACGCCCCGCAGGCGCCTTTGTCCGGGCAGATTGTCTCGGTCTACGGCACGGCAGTGTCCGCGGGACAGAACCAGATCGTCACCCTCAACCGCGGAAAGAGCGACGGCGTCGAGCGCGGCCACGTCCTGGCCTTGTGGCACGACGGCAGCAAGGCGATCGATCGCACGGACAACCGACTCACCGAATTGACCCTGCCCGATGAGCGGCACGGCGTCCTCTTCGTGTTCAGGGTGTTTGAGCGCATGTCATACGCTCTGATCCTGTCGGTGCAGGAACCAGTGCGCATCGGCGACAGGTTCACCCAGCCCTGACCGGGTAGCTGCCGGTGGCGTCGTGATGGAACGCGACGAGCTGGCAGCCTGGCTGCGGTTGCTCGGAACCCCGGCGCTGGGTCGAGCATCAGCGCGTCGGTTGCTGTCAAGCTTCGGCTCCCCCCAGGCTGCAGTCCATGCAACGGTGCATGCGCGCCGGGAGGTGATCGCCGAAGCCGCAGCGTCAGCATTGGCGACGCCCCCTCCCGACCTGGAATCCTCGGTAGAAGCCACGCTGGCGTGGCTGAGGGATGGTGACGTCGGCCCTGGAGCAGCGCGCAGGGAAATCATCACGCTGGGTGACCCTGCGTATCCGTCCCTGCTACTCGAGACCGCGGACCCACCACTGCTGCTTTATGCCCAGGGCCGCCTCGAGTTGCTGGCGGCACAGGGCATCGCGATTGTCGGCAGTCGCAACCCCACACCGCAGGGAGAGCAGGACGCGCGAGCCTTCGCGAAGAATCTCAGCAGCGCCGGCTGGGTCGTTGTGTCTGGGCTGGCGCTGGGTGTCGACGGTGCAGCCCACGAAGGTGCCCTCGAAGGTGCGGCCGGCACGATCGCCATCATCGGAACTGGACTCGACCGGGTGTACCCGAAGCGCCACCTCGAGTTGGCCCATCGAATCGCCCTGAACGGACTGATGCTCAGCGAGTACCCCCTGGGCACCCCTCCGCTGGCGGCACACTTTCCTTTGCGAAACCGGTTGATCGCGGGGATGACTCGGGGCACCTTGGTGATCGAGGCCGCCCTGCAGTCGGGATCACTGATCACTGCGCGCCTCGCCAGCGAGGCGGGTCGCGAGGTTTTCGCCATCCCGGGCTCAATCCACTCGCCGCAGTCAAGGGGGTGCCATGCGCTGATCAGGCAAGGCGCCAAGCTGGTGGAGTCGGCCGAAGACGTGCTGGAAGAGCTGCAACCGGGAGCATCGTTGGTTGAGCGGTCAGCCCTGGCAACATCGTCGTCAGCAACCACGGACCCGCTGCTCGAAGCAATGGGTCATGACCTGGTGTCGCTCGATGCCCTTGTCGCGCGAACCGGTTGGCCAGCACAGGAACTGAATGTCCGCCTGCTCGAACTGGAGCTGAGCGGCCAGATCACACGTCGCCCCGGACAGCTGTTCCAGCGCATCACGCTCGCCTGATTCAGATCGCACGCCGCGGGTCGCATGCGACCCGAAATTCCCTGCCTGGAGACGCATCTGCCGCCCGATCTGCTCGGGTATGATGGATTCATGTTCGATGTGCTTGTCTACTTGTACGAGAACTACTGGCGCCCAGATGCCTGTCCGGATCATGCGCAGTTGACTCGAAAGCTCTCGTCGGTCGGCTTCGAATCCGACGAGATTCAAGAGGCGCTGTCTTGGCTTGATGGCTTGGCAAGCGCGGCTGAATCGTATGTGGGCGAACAGGGGGAGCACAGCCTGCGTGTCTACTCGCCCGCCGAACAGGAACATCTCGGCGAAGCCTCGATAGGATTCATCAGCTTTCTTGAATCCGCCGGCGTCCTGCCTCCCCCGATGCGCGAAATGGTGATCGATCGCGCCAGCGCGATCCCAGGCGGGCCTCTCGATCTGGAAGACCTGAAGATCATCGTGCTGATGGTGTTCTGGAGCCTCGGTGAGGAGCCTGACGCGCTGATCCTGGACGAGCTGTTCGTCGACGAGGAAGACCGCTTGATCCACTGAATCGATCGCGCGAGCTGATCACTCGTTGCGAACTGATAAAGCCGCCAAGAGGCGGCTTTATTCATGGCGGATACGGTCACGCCCAGGTTCAGTTCAGCAACCGACTCGGATCCACATCGAGTTTGGCCAGTGCGCTGCGCGTGGCGCGCACAGTCAGAGACTCGTCCTGAACAGGCACCAGCAGCCCCGCCTGCAGGAAGGCAGCAAGGCGTTGCTGCTGGAACAGGATGCCGCGCCCCTGTGGCGAAACAAACAGTGAAAGCTGCCGACGCATGCCTTGCCAGGCCAATTGAACCGACTCGTTACGGTCCCGGTAATCGAGCATGTACCAACTGCCGACCTGCAGCTCGCGCGCCCACGCAACCATGGCCGGCGTCGGCATCGAACCACCCACGGAAACCACTTCCAGTTCACTGCTTTCATGCCCCGAGAGGTCGAGCATCAGAGACTCATCGATATCGACGTCTTCGGCATCAGGGAGCAACTCTTCCAGGGTCTCGAGCCGCTCCATCAACTGTTCGAGACGCTGTTTGGGGATCGATGCGGTACGTGCAGTGAAGGCGGCAGCAAGCGAATTGTTCAGACGCTGAATGTGCTCATCCTGCTGCCCGAGGCTGACACCCGCGCTCTGCATGCCGTCGCGCAGGATCTTCAGCAGTGGTGGCAGGCGACGGATCACATCTGCACGCTCTTCGCGCGAGACCTTTGCGCTGGCAGACCAGATGAGATCCGCAGCCGTGCGCTTCATCGTCTTGATCTCGTCGCTCTGCAGCCCGGACTTGACCGCGGTCATCGCCAGCACGTCGGCCCACACATGGAACAGGAACTCGCGCACGCCTTCCTGCACGGGCATCTCGTTGAGCATCTTGCGCAACTCGATCGTGTACTGGATGGCGAGGGTTTCTCGCTGCTCGACCTGTTGTGCGAGGGACACGCCCTTGCGCGACGCTTCGTTCTCGTTCTTGAAGTAGTGCTCGAGAAAGCGTTCGAACTCGGTGAGCACCGTCTGGAAGACGCGGCGGCCTGTATCAGGGTAGGCCTCGACAACCTGCACGACACGCTTGATTTCCTTCTCGACCGCACCGCCGGAAAGGCGGGTGCTGTTGGCATCGAACCCCATCACACAGGCGCCCATCCGATCGATCAGACGTCGTGCCGGATGGTCGGTCGTGGCGAAGAAATCGGGCTCACTGACTGCGACGCGCAAAACAGGCATCTGCAGGCGTGCGAACCAGACACGCACCGACGCCGGAATGCGCTCCTCGGTCAGGATGCTCTGGAACAGCAGTGCCACCACCTCGATCGTTGCGCGCTCCCCGGGAGACGAAGTCGCCGCCTTCAGCGCCTGCTTGCGCTGATGCAGTTCCTCGAGCATCGCCGGCGTGCTGATCGGAGCGCTGGCGTGTCGCGCACCCGGATCCGGCGTGAGCCTCAAAACAATGCCCTGCTGGGCGCTGGTGATCGCCGCATCGAGCCCCGGCGACGCCAGATGCCCGTGCGCGGTGCGTGCAAAGTCGGGCAGCTGCCGTCCGATGAGTCGATTCAGTCGGCCCAGCACGGCTTCGGCATGATCACTGCCGCCACGCCCGAGTCCGCCAGCGCGGGTCATCATCCGCGTCTCTTCTCCAACGCTCTTGTCGTCGGCGACTGGGCGGCCTGAACCCTCGAGCGCCGCACCGGGCTGGCCAGTCAGCTCGGCCGAGGCGAGTGCGCCCAATCCGGTTGCCGGGCCGGCGGCGGCAAGTGAACCCGATTGCGTGTTGACGAAGGCCTGGTTGCGCGAACGACGGATCAACGGACGCAGATCGATTTCGGGCAACACCCCTTGCTGGATCAGCAGTCGGTTTGCCTCGTGATAGGCCTCTTCGTTGAAGTGCGCGAACTCCTCGTGCAGCACGCCTTGCAAGGTGCGCCAGGCTTCGTGGCTGAGCCCCGCGGTGCGCCACGAAGTGATGGCGATGCGCGCCAGCACATGCGGCCGCAGGATGTCATTGGCGTCGAGCTCCTCGCGGCCTTCGAGCATCGTCATTCTCGAGCGCAGGTCGGTGAACTCCCAGGAAGCGCGATCCATCACGGCAAGCGCAAGACGAGAACTGAGGATCTCGCCTTCGATGGTTTCGTTGTCGACCAGGCTGAAATTCTGGCGACCCCCGGCCATCGGCAGATCGTTGGGGCGCGAAGCGGACACCAATCCGCTGTGCAGCGCGCCTCGAAGCATCGACATCGCGCCCTGCAGCCAGAAACCGGACGCATTCTTGATGTCCTCGACTGCATCGCGTCGGCGCATCATCGTGGCTGGGTCGCTGATCTGGCTCAGCAACAGGCGGGCGCCGTGATCCACCGCATGGACGACACCCGGCAGCCCTTCGATCAGGCCCTCGACATACGAACGGCGGGCCTGGGTGGCCAATGCCATCGTTTGGGCGGTGGACGCCATGTGTTCGAGCTGCCTTCGGGGGTGGATGCGTTTTGACTCTACACCACCGCTCCGGCGTTCGGATCATCGGGGTCGAGCTCTTTGCTCGTCGGCTTGATGAGATCGTCGCGCTTGACGCCCAGCCACATTGCGATGGCTGCTGCCACGAATACCGATGAATAGATGCCAAACAAGATGCCGATGGTCAACGCGACGGCAAAGTAGTGGAGCGTCGGACCCCCGAAGATCAGCATCGACACCACCATCATCAGAGTGCAACCGTGGGTGATGATCGTGCGGCTGATGGTGCTGGTGATCGCGTGGTCGATCACCTGCGGGGTAGTCATCTTGCGGTACTTGCGGAAAGCTTCTCGGATTCGGTCGAAGATGACCACGGACTCGTTGACCGAATAGCCCAGCACCGCCAGCACCGCAGCCAGCACCGACAGCGAGAACTCCCACTGGAAGAACGCGAAGAAGCCGACGATGATGATCACGTCGTGAAGGTTCGCAATGATGCCGGCGACCGAGAATTTCCACTCGAATCGCACCGCCAAGTACATCATGATGCCGGCGATCGTGACCGCCAGCGCCAGCGCCCCGTCACGCGCCAATTCAGAACCGACGGACGGCCCGACGAACTCGCTGCGTTGCAGCTTCACCTTCTCGGCTCCCACCTCGCCGCACACCGGGGCGGAGGATTCGGCGCCCTTGTCCGACTTGATGAGCTGGGTTGTGACCGTGCCGCCTTCTGCCTTGCACAAGGCCACGAAGACGCGATCGACCACCTCGGCCTGCTTGACATCAGCTCGCACCGGCAGTCGGATCAACACATCGCGCGAGGTGCCGAAATTCTGCACCTGAACCTCGCCGAACCGCAGCGACTCGACAGTGGTGCGCACCCGGTTGATGTCAGCCTGCTGCGCGTAGGCCACCTCGATCACGGTGCCGCCGGTGAATTCGATCGAGAAATGCAATCCGCGCGTCGCGATGAAGAACACCGCCGCAACAAAAGTCAGCGCCGAAATCACGTTGAGCACCAGCGCGTGGCGCATGAACGGGATGTCACGCCTGATCCTGAAAAACTCCATCTTGAATTCCTTTGCTTGGAGTCTTCAGAACCGGCTCACAACTGCGCAAGACGCAGGCGATGCCGAAGCCAAAGATTCCATCCGCGTTCCTTGTTCTGCCTCGGGCTGCGCTCAGCCCTTCGCGCCCGCATCGGAGGCCGGGTTCCAGACCTGACCGATCGACACGCCCTTGAGCTTCTTCTGACGCCCGTACCAGAGGTTGACCAGGCCGCGCGAGAAAACCACCGCCGAGAACATCGACGTCAGGATGCCCAGGCAGTGGACAACCGCGAAGCCGCGCACCGGGCCGGAACCAAACGCCAGCAGCGAGAGCCCTGCGATCAGGGTCGTGACGTTGGAGTCGAGAATGGTCGTGAAGGCACGCTCGTAGCCGTTGTGGATCGCCGACTGCGGTGATGCGCCGCTGCGCAGTTCCTCGCGCACGCGCTCGTTGATCAGTACGTTGGCGTCGATCGCCATGCCGAGCGTCAGCGCGATCGCCGCCATGCCCGGCAGCGTCAGGCTGGCCTGCAACATCGACAGCACCGACACCAGCAACAGCAGGTTGAAGGCCAGTGCCAGTGTCGAGATGATGCCGAACAACATGTAATAGAGGCACATGAAGACCGCGATCGCCGCGAAGCCGTACAGCACGCTGTTGAAACCCTTGGAGATGTTGTCGGCGCCGAGGCTCGGTCCGATCGTGCGCTCCTCGATGATGTCCATCGGCGCGGCCAGCGAGCCGGAGCGCAGCAGCAGCGAGGTATCGGCCGCTTCGGTCGTCGTCATGCGGCCCGAGATCTGCACCCGACCCCCGCCGATCTCGGCGCGGATCACCGGTGCGGTCACGATCTCGCCCTTGCCTTTCTCGAACAGCAGGATGGCCATGCGCTTGCCGATGTTGTCGCGCGTCACATCCTTGAAGATGCGCGCCCCCTTGGCATCCAGCGTCAGGTTCACCGTGGGTTCCTGCGTCTGACCATCGAAGCCCGCCTGGGCATCGGTCAGGTTCTCCCCCGTGAGGATGACCTGCCGCTTGAGGATCAGCGCCGCACCGTTGCGCTCGGTGTAACGCTCGGTGCCGAACGGCACCGGGCCGGTTCCACCCGCTGCGGCCGCGGCTTCGGTGCTTTCGTCGACGAGACGCACTTCCAGCGTCGCCGTGCGGCCGATGATGTCCTTGGCCTTCGCGGTGTCCTGCACGCCCGGGAGCTGCACGACGACCCGGTCGATGCCCTGCTGCTGGATCACCGGTTCGGACACGCCAAGCTCGTTGACCCGGTTGTGAAGCGTGGTGATGTTCTGCTTGACCGCGGACTCCTGCACACGGCGCGACGCCTCGGGCTTCAGTGCACCTGCCAGCTTGATATCGGTGCCATCGGGGACTTCGGTCCACTGCAGATCGCGCAACTCGTCTTCGAGCAGTTGGCGCGCCGCGGTCAGCGTTTCGCGATCGCGGAAGCGAACCACGACCGCATTGCCCTCGCGCACGATGCCCGCGTGGCGCAGGTTCTTGTCTCGCAGCATCAAACGCACGTCGCCTGTCAGCGAATCGGCCTTCTTGGTCAGCGCCGATTTCATGTCGACCTGCATCAGGAAGTGCACCCCGCCGCGCAGATCCAGACCCAGCGACATGGGCAGCGCGTGCAGCGACGCAAGCCAGTGCGGCGAACGTGACAGCAGGTTCAACGCAACGATGTAGCTGGGATCGGCAGGATCGGGATTCAATGCCTTGACGATGGCGTCCTTGGCCTTGATCTGCGTATCGGTATCGGCGAATCGCGCCTTCACCGAGTTGCCCTCGAACTGCACGAAGTCGGCTTGAAGGCCGGCCTTCGTCAGCGACTCCTCGACGCGTGTGGCCACGCTGCTGTCGATCTTCAAAGTGGCACGGCCACTGCTGACCTGAACTGCAGGCGCCTCGCCAAACAGATTGGGCAGCGTGTAGATCAGGCCGACCACCAAGGCGGCCAGGAGGATCGCGTACTTCCAGAGGGGATAACGGTTCATGACGTCTTTCTGGCGGTCGATCGGAAGGCGGTCAGCCCGGTGAGCGCCGAGCGACGGCCGGGATTGCGTCGGCCGAGCAGTGGACTGACGGAGTCCCTACTTGAAGGTTCCCTTGGGGAGCACCTGAACGACAGACGAGCGCTGTACCTGGATCTCGACCCCGTTGGCCACTTCGACACCGAGGTACGTCTCGCCCATCTTGGCGACCTTGCCGAGAACCCCACCGCCGATGACCACCTCGTCGCCCTTGGCGAGCGCATCGATCATGGCCTTGTGCTCCTTCTGCCGCTTCATCTGAGGGCGGATCATCACGAAGTACAGCACCACGAACATCAGGATCAGGGGCAGCATGGAACCGATGCTGCCCAGCATGTCGGGACTGCCGGTGGCTGCCGGCGCGCCCTGTGCGAAGGCTTGCGAAATGAACACGTGAATTCCTCTTGAGGGGCCTCGTGAAACGCCACGGGCAAAACCCCGGGATTGTACGGTGGCGCCTCGTGCGAGCGGCCTTGATGGCGCCTTGGCGCCCAAAGACACGGATGGCGGCACAGGTTGCAAATCGCTTACACCGCCCGACGTGCGCAGCAGCGAAGCTCAAGCCCACGGCAGGAACAGGGTCTCGGATCGGGACCACTGGATGGCATTTGCCGGCACCCCATGCAAGCACTTCTCGATCAGACCATCAAAAGCCGAACCACGCGCGCCGCGCTCAGCGCCCTGGCCCTCGTTACCGTGCTGTCGCTGGCAGGATGCGGTGGCGGAGGTGGGGGCGGCGGCGCCACGGCATCGAATCCGGACAGCTCGGGCACGACGCCACCCCCGACATCCGCCACCGGGGGCAGCGCCCCGGCGCGTCCGGCGCCGGAAGACAGGCCACAGCCGACGGACGCGGCTCGACTGCTGACACAGGCGACGTTCGGGATCACATCGGTGGGCGAAATCGAGTCCGTGCGCACCGACGGCTACGAGCGCTGGCTCTGGACGCAATTCAACACAGCAGCTGCCCTGCACACCCGATACCTGGACGCGCAGAAGGGTCGAGAAAAGAATCGCAAAGCCACTGAGGAGATGAGCTACGAAGCGGTCTGGCAGCAGTGGCTCACGGGTGCCGATCAGCTGCGCGCGCGCACCGCCTTCGCGCTGGGCCAGATCCTGGTGATCTCGAACATCGCGCCCGACATCCGGCCCTACGCGATGTCCTCGTACATGGACCTGCTGAACCGCAACGCCTTCGGCAACTACCGCACCCTGCTCAGGGAGGTCACGCTGCACCCGGCGATGGGCTACTACCTGAACATGATCGAGAGCGAAAAGGATGACGAGGCGCGCGGCATTCACCCGAACGAAAACTATGCACGCGAGGTGCTGCAACTGTTCTCGATCGGACTGGTGCAGCTCAACATCGACGGCACGCCGAAGGTCGGCACAGATGGCAAGCCGCTCGCGACCTACGGCGAGGCGCAGGTGAAGGGATTCGCCAAGGCGTTCTCCGGCTGGACCTTCGCGTCGCAGAACCCGTCGCAGCCCGACAGCTTCCACGACGCCAACGAGGAGCTCGACTCGAACTGGACGACACCGATGCGGGCTTTCGCAAGCGCGCACTCGCCCGGGCCCAAGGCGCTGCTGAACGGCGTCACGCTACCCGCGGGTCAAACACCCGAGAAGGATCTCGACGATGCAATCGATGTGATCTTCAACCACCCGAACGTCGGGCCCTTCATCGGGCGGCAGCTGATCCAGCGACTGGTCACCAGCAACCCGAGTCCGGCCTACGTCGCCCGTGTGGCGCGCACATTCAACGACAACGGATCCGGGGTGCGTGGGGACTTGAAGGCGGTGGTGCGAGCCATCCTGCTCGACCCCGAGGCACGCGATGTCTCCCTGGCTGCAGGCGACCGCTACGGCAAGCAGCGTGAGCCGGTGGTTCGCTTCGCCAGCTTCCTGCGCGCCCTCGGAGCAAAGAGCCGCAACGGCATCAACAGCATCCACTACCTCGACAGCGCGGACAACGGCCTCGGGCAGAGCCCGCTGCTGGCGCCATCGGTCTTCAATTTCTACTCGCCCAACTTCCGTCAGCCCGGTGCGATCGCGAGGGCGGGGCTGTTTTCGCCGGAGTTCCAGATCACGACCGAAACCTCGGTGGTCGGTTCACTGAATTTTTTCGCAGATCTATTCAACAGCGAGGGCTACGGCGATGGCAATAGCCGGCTGGTGCTCGATCTGAAACCGTTGGCTGCGCTGGCTGCCACGCCCTCTGCGCTGATCGACCGGCTAGACGCACTGTTCTTTGCACAACAGATGCGCCAGAGCACGCGGGCACGGCTGACCCGTCTGCTGGAGTCGCTGCCCGGGACCTCGGAGTACGAGCTGTCGCAGCGGGTCAAGGCTGCACTGATCGTCGTCTCGCTGTCGCCCGACTTCGTGATCCAGAAATGAAGGCCAACGCCATGCCCTCCTCCGCCCTGCGCCGACGACAGTTCCTGAAGCTTGCCGGTGCCGCGACCGCCGGCGGCCTGGGCCTGGGCACCCTGGCGCACCTGTCGGCTTCTGCGCAAAGCGTCGGCGATTACAAGGCGCTGGTGTGCCTGTTCATGTACGGCGGCAATGACGGCAACAACCTGCTGGTGCCGCTCGAACTGCCGGCCTACGACGGCTACCGGCGCGCGCGCACCAACCTCGCGCTGGACCGCGACAGCCTGCTGCCGATCGCACCGACCAACACCAGCGGCGCGCGCTATGGCCTGCACCCGGCGATGGCCGGATTGCAGGGCCTGTTCACCCAGGGCAAGGCCGCGATGCTGGCCAACATCGGGTCGCTGGCGGTGCCCACCAGCAAGGCGCAATGGGAGGCGAGGTCGGTGCCCCTGCCCGACAACCTGTTCTCGCATTCGGACCAGCAGGCGCAGTGGCAGAGCGCAATCGTCGATGCTCCCCCGCGCAGCGGCTGGGGAGGACGGATGATCGAGCGATTGATAGCAGCCGAGGCCGCGAATCGCGGCTACGGCCTGGTGTCGGTGGCCGGCGGCAACCTCTGGGAGAACGGCGACCGTTCGCTGGCGGCCTACAAGGTCTCATCGGCGGGCCGTTTCGGTTTCGACTTCTATGACGCCAGCGGCGGCGACCCGTTGTCTGCCGCGATCAGCGACACGCTTTCCGAACCCCGCAGCCACCTGCTCGAACAGGCCTGGACCGATGTGGTCAGCCGCTCGATAGACAACCAGCGCATCCTGACGCAGGCCCTGTCGGGCAGCGAGCTCACGACGGTCTTCCCGGGCACCGGGCTCGGCCAGCAACTGCAGATGATCGCCCGGCTGATCTCGGCGCGCAGCCGGCTCGGCCTGTCGCGGCAGTGCTTCTTCTGCTCGATTGGCGGCTTCGACACCCATGGCGACGACCAGCTGCAACGGCAGACCGAACTCCTGGGCGAGATCTCGACGGCAGTCACTGCCTTCTACGAGGCGACGGTGGCACTCGGGGTGCAGAACGACGTCGCGCTGTTCTCGGCGTCGGACTTCGGTCGCACCTTCCAGAGCAACGGCCAGGGCTCGGACCACGCCTGGGGCAGCCACCATTTCGTCGTCGGCGGCGCGGTGAAGGGCGGGCAGATCGTCGGCCGCTATCCCGAACTGATCGTCAACGGGCCGGACGACGCCGGCGACGGCAAGTGGATCCCGACCACGTCTGTCGATCAGCTCGGCGCCACACTGGGCCGCTGGTTCGGCGCCGCGGCATCGCTGAACGATGTCTTTCCGAGGCTGTCGAACTTCGACGCCGACCTCGGGTTCATGACCTGATTCACTTCGGGCGGATCGCCTCGCCCGGGGTCAATCGCTGGACAAGGGACCGAACGGGCAGCGTCCGAACGCGGCACTCAGCCGGCGCAGCCGCGGTGCGGGCTGCGCGCCGACCATCGGCCAGTCGAAGCGCCAGGTCCAGTTGCCGGTCGCCGTGCCGGGCGTGTTCATGCGGTGCGAGGCATCGAGGTTCAACACGTCCTGCATCGGAAACACCGACAGGTTCGCCACCGACGCGCTGGCCGCACGGATCGCGGCCCAGGCCACGCGCGTGTCTGCTTCGGCGGCGTCGCAGTCATCAAGCCCGAAGACCAGCCCGGCATAGGCCCGCTCGGCCGCGCTGGCCGACTGCCACCAACCGCGCGTGGTGTCGTTGTCGTGCGTGCCGGTGTAGGCCACGGTGTTCGGGACATAGCGGTGCGGCAGGTAATCATTCCTGGCGTCGCCGCCGAATGCGAAGTGCAGGATGCGCATGCCGGGCAGACCCAGGCCGTCGCGCAAGGCCTCGACATCGGGTGTGATCACGCCCAGGTCCTCGGCGACGATGGGCAGCACACCGAGCGCCTGCTCGATCGCGTCGAACAGAGGTCGGCCCGGGCCGGGCACCCAGTGGCCCTCGATCGCGGTCGGACAGTCGGCAGGTATCTCCCAGTACGCAGCGAAGCCGCGGAAGTGATCGATGCGGAACACATCCGCCTGATCGAGCGCGCGTCGGACGCGAGCAATCCACCAGGCGTATCCCTCGTCGGCCATTCGGTCCCACCGGTAGAGCGGGTTGCCCCATCGCTGTCCGGTCGCACTGAAGAAATCGGGAGGCACGCCGGCCACCACCGTCGGCTGGAAAGCGTCGTCCAGCCAGTACAGGTCGGGCCTCGCCCAGCAGTCGGCGCTGTGCTGCGCGATGAAGATCGGCAGGTCGCCCATCAGCGCCACACCGCGTCGACGGGCGTGCGCCCGCACCGCCTGCCACTGCGTGTCGAAACACCACTGCACGAAGCGCCAGAAGAACAGCTCGTCGGTCTGCGCTGCGCTGGCTGCCGCCAGTGCGTCGGGGTCGCGACGGGCCAGCGGCGGGTCCCAGTCCCACCACGCCCGCCAGCCGCCATCGCGGAATTGGGACTGTTCGAGCGCCATGAAGAGCGCGTAGTCATCGAGCCAGTGCGACTGCGCGCGGGACCACTCAGAAAAAGCCTGACGGTCGGCAGTGCAGGCCCGTCCTGCAAAGCCTGCGGCAGCCTCGCGCAGCCTCGCATCGCGCCAGGGAACGACCTTGGCGTAATCGACGCGCGACGCGTCGAAGTCGGCTTCGACCACCGCCGCGGCCAGCGCGTCGGCGGCCAGCCAGCCACGCTCGACCAGAGGCTCGAGAGCGACCAGCAGCGGACTGCCAGCGAACGCGGACACGCTCTGGTAGGGAGAGTCCCCAGGTCCGATCGGCGTCAGTGGAAGCACCTGCCACAAGCGTTGGCCGGCGTCGTGCAGCCAGTCGATGTAGTGATACGCCGCCGGCCCGAGATCGCCGCTGCCATGCGGGCCCGGCAGCGAGGTGACGTGCAACAGCACGCCAGAGGCTCGTTCCGTCAGATTCATTCCACGCCCTCCCCGGCCTGCTTCATCTCCAGTGCCAGCGCAGCGCCAGCCAGAGCCGCCTGCGGATCGAGGATCAGTGCGGTCGGGATCGCCTGCAGATAGCCGCGATAGCGGCCCTTGGCCTCGAAGCGCTCGCGGAAGGCCGAGGCAAAGAACAGCTCGGCGATGCGAGGCACGATGCCCCCCCCGATGTACAGGCCGCCGCGCGCACCGAACGTCAATGCGACATTGCCGGCGAACGAGCCGAGCATCGCGCAGAACACCGACAGTGTCTGCGCGCAGCCCGCGTCAGTGCCACCGACGCCACGCTGAATGATCACTTCGGTGACAAGCGAATCGGCCGGACGCCCCGACACGGCAGCCACTGCGCGATGCAGCAGCGGCAGGCCGATGCCGGACAGCAGCCGCTCGGCCGACACGTGCTCCAGCTCGCGGCGAGCAAAGCTCAGCACCGCCGACTCGAAATCGTCGGCACCCGACAACGTGACATGCCCGCCTTCGCAGGGAATGGGCTGCCAGCCGGCCGCTGTCTCCAGCAACCCGGCCACGCCAAGGCCGGTTCCCGGACCGATGACCGCGAGGGTGCCGTGCGGCTCGGGGGCCGCGGCGTGCGCGCGCAACCCGTCCGAAGCGAGTCGCGGAAGCGCCAGCGCCAGCGCCTCGAAATCGTTGAGCAGTTGCAGATGGTCGAGGGCCAGGTCGCGCTGCAACGCATTGCGCGAGAACCGCCAGCGGCTGTTCGTGAAGATCACCTCATCGCCATCGAGCGGTGTGGCCACGGCAAAGCAGGCGCAGGTCGGTGCGGCACACAACGACGCGACCGATGCCAGGTAACAGCGCGCCGCATCGACCAGATTCGCATGCTCGTCGGCACGCAGGCGCTGGACATGCTCG
Organism: Rhizobacter sp.; assembly: GCA_017986065.1. GTDB lineage: Bacteria > Pseudomonadota > Gammaproteobacteria > Burkholderiales > Burkholderiaceae_C > PBB1. Next base: position 85,468 of record JAGNWJ010000003.1, read on the forward strand.
ACTGCACGGCCCGGCCCGACGACCAGACCGAACCGGGCGTGGGTGCCACCGATGTCGGCAACCAGCCAGGGCGCCTCAGCCGGGTGCATTGCCATCTTCGAAGCCATGTCGCGGATCCTTCATGAAACGAGCGTGCTGCATGACGGCAGAGTACAGCGCGAGAAGCATGCCAGCGCTGGTGCGAACGCAGCATGAAACGGGTTTCGCCCGGTCGGCCGGGAACGTTTCCCGACTACGATCGGAGCCCGCCCGGGCCCGGCCAGACGCCACCGATCCCGGTCGGACTGCCTGCCCGTTTGCACCTGCCCGCGCCTGCCTCGATGACCGCACTGACCAACACCCTGCGTCGCGCTGCCCCTCACCGCGTGGTCGCACTGGGTATCTGCACTGTCATGCTGACGGGTTGTGCACTCCAGAGGCACGAGCCTCTCGCCCTCGATCCGGCAGTTTCGCAGTCCGCGCAGCTTTCTCGCCGGGCCGACGATGCGACATGGCGCGAGGCGATGTCGCGGCTTGGAGTGGACACCACGATCTGGCCTCTGCCGGCGTGGGACGCGCCCGAGCTGAGTGCGTTCGCCCTGGCATCACACCCCGAACTGGCAGTCGCGCGCACCGAGATCGCCGCGGCGCAGGCCGCAGGCCAGACGGCTCGGCAACGTGCCAACCCGTCTATAGACCTGAGCCTGGAGCACCACAGCACGCCCGGCCAGAGCGACTCGCCCTGGACCATCGGTATCGCACTCGACTCGCTGGTCGGCGAGTGGCTGCTGGGCCAGAGCCGCCGCGCGGCCCTGACCGAACTGGCCGATGCCCGGCAGCTCGAAGCGGTCGAGCGCGCCGCTCAGGTCGCCTGGCAGTTGCACCGCCGCGTGCGCGACAGCCACCGTGCGCTTCACGATGCCGAGAGGCAGTCGGCCCTGGCCGACGAGATGCTGGCGCTGCAGCGCGAGGAAAGCGTGCTGTGGCAGCGACGCATGACGCTGGGCGCCGCTGGTGCTCCCGAAGTGCTGCCGGCGCAGCAGCGACAGGCGGTTGCCCGTCAGCGGGCGCACCAGGCTCGCCTGGCGGTGGATCAGGCGCGTGTCGCACTGGCCCAGGCGATCGGTCTGCCGCTGGAGCAGCTGCAGCGCATGACCATTCGCTTCGACTCGCTGGGTCAACCTCAGCCCGATCAGCGGGCGATTACCGAGTCGGCGACAGCCTCTGCGCCCGTCCTGGAACCGCTGGAGCTGCAGCGCTCTGCCCTGCTCAACAACATCGCCGTGCGAATCGCACTGGCGCGCTATGCAGCCACCGATGCAGAACTGCGGCTGGAGATTGCGCGCCAGATACCCGAGCTGGCACTGAAGCCAGGCTATGCCTGGGATCAGGGCGACCACCGCTGGTCGCTGGGCATAGGCTACGCGCTGCCCCTGTCGAATCGAAACGACGGGCCGATCGCCGAGGCGCTCGCGCGGCGCACGGCCGAGGCTGCACGTTTCGACGCATTGCAGGCGCGAGCGATCGCGGAGCTCGATGCCGCCCGAGTGCTCGCCGAGGCCTCGAAAGCGCAGCTGCTGGAGGCGCGACAGCAGTGGCAGGCGTCGCGATCACACGCAGACCTGGTGACACGCCGGATCGAGCGGGGCGACACGGATCGACTTGAAGACATCGCCTCCCGCCGTGCGCTGCTCGACGCCCGCCATGCGCTGCTCGACGCTCAATCCGCGCTGGGCAACGCGCAGGCCGGGATCGAGGATGTCGTTCAGCGGCCCCTCCCGCCAGCGGCCCTCACGCTCGCGACCACGGACCGCACGGCCACAGCCCAGTCTCCATCTCGCCTGTCCGACACTCCGCAACCCCCGGACCGCACCCGATGACCCACCGCAACCTCGTTCGCCTGCTCGTCGCACAGACCGTGCTGATGGTGCTTCTCGGCTGGGCCGCCGTCTACCTGGGACGAGACGAATTCCGGCTCGCAGTGGGACGCGAGGAGGAAGATCTACCCGCGCCCTCTCTGCTGGCCGACGAGGAAGCCGGTCGATTGCCCGAGGTGCGGCTCAACAGCACTTCGCAGCGACAGGCCGGCGTCGAGCTGCAGTTGCCGACGGCGACCTCATTGAACGGCGGTGCGTCAGGTGCCGACCTCGCGGTGACCGTGGTCGATCCGCAGCCTCTGGCCGAGTGGCGCGGGCGCCTGCAGACGGCGTTGCAGGAGCTGGCGGCAGCACGCGCCACTGCCAACGCCAGCCGGCTCGAGCAGTCTCGGGTGCAAGCGCTGTTCGACGACAACCGCAGCGCATCGCAGCGCGCGCTGGAGACCGCGAACGCGCTGGCACAGACCGATGCAGCGCGGGAACGCAGTGCGCAATCGCAGGTGATCGCACTGCGCGACAGTGCCCGTGCCACCTGGGGACCGATCGTCGCAGGCTGGCTCGAGGCAGCCGACGGAACGGCCCTGCAGCGGGTCCTGTCGGGTCGCGAGGCGCTGTTGCGCGCAGCGCTGCGCGCCGACGACACTGCCCGCACCCCGGCACGGCTGAACCTCACACCGCCCGGCCGCAGCGAACCGGTCACGGCACGCGGCTTGGGCACGGTCGCACCGGGCGCCGCCGAAGCAACCGCGGGAGGGCGACATCTGCTGTTTCTCGCTCCGGGAGCGGGCCTCGCCACCGGCATGAGGCTGTCGGCTCGCAGTCCGGGCAGCGGTGACGAAGCCTCCCGCGAAGGCGCGCTGGTGCCCGCCAGCGCAGTGATCTGGCACGCAGGACAGGCCTGGATCTATGTGCGCGAGGCGCAGGGCGGGGCGGGCGAGGCCGACGAGGCTGCCGGATACGGCGCCAAGCCCGCAGCAGCTGCCTCGAGCCCCTCCGCGGTACGCATCGACAGCTTCCAGCGTCGCGGGCTGCCGAATGCGGTGCGCCTGGGTGACCAGTGGTTCGTGCCCGGGCTGGAGACCGACGACCCGGTGGTGGTGCGAGGCGCCCAACTGCTGCTGTCGGAAGAGCTGAAGTCCCAGCTCAAGAACGAGAACGACGACTGACCCCGGGATGCTCGCTGCCATCGTTCGCTTTTCGGTGCGTCACGCCGGCCTGGTTCTCGGGCTGGCGGTGGCGCTGACAGGGTTCGGCGTGCTGCGAATGACGGGGGCGAGCCTCGACGTCTTCCCCGAGTTCGCGCCGGCCCAGGTCGTGATCCAGACCGAAGCACCGGGGCTGCATGCGGCTGCCGTCGAAGTGCAGGTCACCCGTCCGGTCGAGCAGGCGATCGCCGGGCTGGCCGGCATGACCTCGCTGCGCTCGCAATCGATTCCGGGTCTGTCGGTGGTGACTGCGCTGTTCAGCGAGTCGTCCGACCTGCATCAAAACAGGCAGGGCGTCGCGGAGCGACTGGCGCAGGCCGCGTCGTCTCTGCCACAAGGGGTGGTGCCGAACATCACGCCGCTCACGTCGTCGGCCAGCACGGTACTGGGCATCGGGCTGACCTCGACCAAGCTCGACCCCATCGCGCTGCGCGCGCTGGTCGAAGACAGTCTGCGTCCGCACCTGATGGCGGTGCCGGGCATCGCAGATGTCAATGTCTTCGGCGGCGCGCTGCGGCAATGGCAGGTCCAGGTCGATGCGCAGCGGCTCGCGCAGACGGGCCTTTCGCTCACCGATCTGGCCACGGCCCTGCGCAGCGCCACCGGTGTGCGAGCCGCGGGCTTCATCGAGGCAGACAACCAGCGCATCGCGTTGACGATGGAGCCGCCTGGCGCCGAGCTGGGCACGCCGGCCGCTGCGGTGATCGACTCGCTGAGCCTGACGGTGGTGGGTCAGCACGGTGGCCGGGCGGTGCTGCTGCGCGATGTGGCCGTGGTGGCCGAAGGCGGGGCTCCTGCGTTCAACGCGGCACAGATCGACGGGCAGCCCGGCGTCTTCCTGATGGTTCAGGGCCAGCTCGGGGCGAACACACGAGACACCACGCGCGCGCTGGACTCTGCGATAGCGCACATCCAGCCGGTGCTCGAGCGCGCCGGCGCGAAGGTACACCTCGACTTGTTCCGCCCCGCCAGCTTCATCGAAACCGCCGTGGGGAACGTGCGCAGCGACGTCCTGATCGGCGCAACGCTGGTCGTCGCCGTGCTGTTCCTCTTCCTGTTCAACCTGCGCACCGCCGTCGTGTCTGCGGTGGCCATACCGCTGTCCCTGATCGCTGCAGTGCTGACGCTCCAGAGCTTCGGCATCGGGCTGAACATCATGGTCATCGGCGGACTCGCCATCGCGCTCGGCGAGGTCGTCGATGACGCCATCATCGACTGCGAGAACATCTTTCGACGGCTGCGCGAGAACCGGGCATTGGCAGAGCCTCGCGCTGCCGCGAAAGTGGTGTTCGACGCCTCGATGGAGGTGCGCTCGTCGGTGGTCTACGCGACGTTCATCGTGGCGCTCGTCTTCACACCGCTGCTGACACTGTCGGGCGTGGCGGGCAAGCTGTTCGCGCCCCTGGGGTTGGCCTACATCGCCGCAATCATCGCTTCGCTGGTGGTGGCGCTGACGGTCACTCCGGCCATGTCGCTGCTTCTGCTCAGACACGCTCCGCTGCCGGCAGCCGATCCGCCGCTGGTTGCCTGGATGAAGCCCCGCTACCGCCGACTGCTGCTTGCGATCGAGCGCCGCAGCACGGCCGTTCTGTCAGCTGCGGCGTTGTGCATGGCGGCCGGGCTCGGGGTGCTTCCGCTGCTGGGCGGCGAGTTCATTCCACCGCTGAAGGAGGGCCACTACATCGTCCACGTCAGCGCGGTGCCCGGCACGTCGCTGGTCGAGTCACTGCGCTTTGGCAAGCAGGTCTCTGACACGTTGCTCGCGATCCCCGGCGTGAAGTCGGTCGCACAGTGGGTCGGTCGCTCGCAGAACGGTGCGGACACCTTCGGGCCGCACTACAGCGAAATGGAAGTCGAGATCGGACAGGTCGCTGGTGCGGAGCAGCGACGCATCCTGATGGACATACGCCGCGCGCTTTCCGGCGACGACGGCGACGAAGACCGCTCCGATGAAGAGGCGGCCGGCAGCACGCCGTTTCCGGGCATGGTGTTCGGCGTCAATACGTTCCTGACCGAGCGCATCGGCGAGACCGTCAGCGGATACCCGGCCGACGTGGTGGTCACCCTCTACGGCCCCGACCTCGATGCACTCGACCGGGACGGCAAGGCGGTGGTCGCCATGCTGTCGCAGATGGCAGGCGCCACCGACGTGCAGCTTCTCGCGCCACCCGGCACGCCGGAGCTGTCGGTGCGGCTGCGCCCAGAACAGCTCGCACTGCATGCGATGAATGCGGGCGAGGTGATGGATGCGGTTCAGATCGCGTTCGACGGACTGGTCGTCGGTCAGCAGGCCGGCGCGGTGATGCCGACCCCGGTCGCGCTGGTGCTGGCACCATCAGCGCGCCAGGACGTGAGCCAGGTGGAGCGACTCCCGCTGCGCACACCATCCGGGCGGCTGATCGAGTTGCGGGACGTCGCCGATGTCGCGCTGATCGAAGGCCGCTACAAGGTGCTGCGCGAAGGCGGCCAGCGGGTGCAGACGGTGATCGCGAACCTGGAGCGCGGGCACGATCCCGAGGCGTTCGTGGCCCAGCTGCGGACGCGGCTTGCCCATCACGCCAAGGGCAGTGACAAGAGCGGGGGTTTCGCACCCGGCAACCACGCCGAGGTGACCGGCGCTGCCGAGGCGCAGGCGCAGGCACGCAGCGACCTGCTGATTGCGTCGGCGCTGGCGACGTTGGGAGTCGGCAGCCTGCTGTTGTTGGCCTTCGGCTCGCTGCGCCACACTTTGCTGACGAGCATCAATCTGCCGTTCGCACTGATTGGTGGCGTGGTCGCGGTGCTGGCCACCGGAGGCTGGCTTTCACTGGGTTCGGTGGTCGGCTTCGTCACGCTTTTCGGCATCACGCTGCGAAACTCGATCATGCTGGTTTCTCACTATCAGCACCTGGTCGAGGGTGAAGGTCGGGCGTGGAATATGGAAACAGCGCTGCTGGGGGCCGAGGAGCGCCTGCCATCCATCCTGATGACTGCGCTGGTAACCGGCCTCGGATTGCTGCCCCTGGCGCTCGGCAGCGCCGAACCGGGTCGCGAGATAGAGGGTCCGATGGCAATCATCATCGTCGGCGGCCTGATGAGCTCGACGGTCTTGAACCTGCTGGTGCTGCCGACAGTGATGCGGCGGTACGGGCGATTCGGGGCGCGTGAGCTGCCGTCGTAAAAGGCGAGCCCGCAAACAAAAAAGCCAACCGAGGGTGGTTGGCTTTTTTGCGTCGTCTCACGCTGCAACTTTTGGTTGCGGGGGCAGGATTTGAACCTACGACCTTTGGGTTATGAGCCCAACGAGCTACCAGACTGCTCCACCCCGCGACTGAGCCTGTGAGTATAGCTGATAAACCGGGACTATGGGCGAATCTTCGCGCCCATGATCCGCACAATCACTCGGCCTTGTCGGCGCCTTCGGCAGCAGCCACATCCGGACGGTCAACGAGTTCGACGAACGCCATCGGTGCGTTGTCTCCGACGCGGAAGCCCATCTTCAGGATACGGGTGTAGCCGCCCGGACGTGCCTTGTAGCGCGGGCCGAGTTCATTGAACAGCTTGGTGACGATGTCGCGATCGCGCGTGCGGTCAAAGGCCAGGCGGCGGTTGGCCAGCGTCGGCTCCTTGGCCAGCGTGATCAGGGGCTCGACCACGCGGCGCAGTTCCTTGGCCTTGGGTACGGTGGTCTTGATGGCTTCGTGCTGCAGCAGCGAATTGCACATGTTGCGCAGCATCGCGAGGCGATGCTCGGAGGTGCGATTGAGCTTGCGAAGTCCGTGACGGTGACGCATGGTGGATTTCCTTCTTTGACTGACTTATGAACCCCAGCCGTATCAGGTACTGGGGGTTGCGATCAAGCGCGCCAAGCGCGCTTGTCATTCGATGACGGTCCGCACGCGACCGTCCGTTCCAGTTTCGACGCGCGTGTTACCGCTTGTCGAGGCCTTGCGGTGGCCAGTTCTCGAGACGAGCTCCGAGAGTCAGGCCGCGCGACGCCAGTACTTCCTTGATCTCGTTTAGCGACTTGCGACCCAGGTTCGGAGTCTTGAGCAACTCGGTCTCGGTGCGCTGAATCAGGTCGCCGATGTAGTAGATGTTTTCTGCCTTCAGGCAGTTGGCCGAACGCACTGTCAACTCGAGTTCGTCCACCGGACGCAGCAGGATCGGGTCGAATTGCGTGTTGCGGCTCTGCGGCTCGTTGAACGCAGCGATCTCGCTGTTCTCGAGTTGAGCAAACACGGCCAGTTGTTCGACCAGGATCTTCGCCGAAGCACGGATGGCTTCTTCCGGAGAAATCGCACCGTTGGTGTTGATCTCCATCACCAGCTTGTCGAGGTCGGTGCGCTGCTCGACGCGGGCACTCTCGACCGTGTAGCTGACGCGAGCCACAGGCGAGAAGGAAGCGTCCAGCACGATCCGGCCGATCGACTTGGTCGGCTCGTCGCCAAAGCGGCGCAGGTTGCCGGGCACGTAACCTCTGCCCTTCTCGACCTTGATCTGCATATCGAGCTTGCCGCCCTGCGACAAGTTGGCGATCACGTGATTCGGATTGATGATCTCGACATCGTGCGGTGTCTGGATATCACCCGCGGTGACCGGGCCTTCGCCGTCCTTGCGCAGCACCAGCGTCACTTCATCGCGGTTGTGCAGGCGGAACACGACGCCCTTGAGATTCAGCATGATGTGAACGACATCTTCCTGAACCCCGTCCACCGTGGAGTACTCATGCAGCACGCCGGCAATCGTCACTTCGGTAGGCGCATACCCGACCATCGACGACAGCAGGACGCGGCGCAGCGCATTTCCGAGCGTGTGGCCATAGCCACGTTCAAACGGTTCCAGCGTGACCTTCGCACGATTGACACCGAGCGGCTCGACGTTGATGGCTTTGGGCTTGAGCAAGTTGGTTTGCATTCGGTCTTTCTTTCAATACCCTCGGCTCGTTACGCCGATAAGGCTGATGAACCCGTCGGTGCCGGGATACCCGTCAACACCGATCTCGGGGAATACCCACCGCGTCACGCACCGCAAGCCCGACGGCCTGCGGCGCGCGCCGCAACCGGATCAACGTGAATACAACTCGACAATCAGGGCTTCCTTGATGTCGGCGCCGAATTCGTCACGGTCGGGTGTCTTCTTGAACACACCTTCCATCTTGGCCGCATCGACCTGAATCCAGGCAGGGAGGCCCATCGATTCCGCCAGCTTCAGCGAATCGGCAATACGCAACTGCTTCTTGGCCTTTTCGCGAACGCTGACCGCGTCACCGACCTTGACCATGTACGAAGCGATGTTGACCACACCACCATTGACCGTGATGGACTTGTGCGACACGAGCTGGCGTGCCTCAGCGCGGGTAGAGCCGAAGCCCATGCGATAAACCACGTTGTCGAGGCGCGACTCCAGCAGCATCAACAGATTGGCACCGGTGTTGCCCTTGCGTCGCTCGGCTTCGGCGAAATAGCGCCTGAACTGCCGCTCAAGCACGCCGTACATGCGCTTGACCTTCTGCTTTTCACGCAACTGCAGCCCGAAGTCCGAAGTGCGCGACCCGGAGGTGCGGCCGTGCTGACCTGGTTTGCTGTCGAATTTCGCCTTGTCGCCGATCGGCCGACGAGCGCTCTTGAGAAACAGATCCGTGCCTTCGCGGCGGGACAGTTTCGCCTTGGGACCAAGATAACGTGCCACGTTGATTCCTTAAATAACGATCTGACGCAGGCTGCCGATATGAAACAGCGCGCTTGCGCGAGTCTGGCGAGTGTTGTTATGGGGCGCTCAGACGGTGGGCTTCATGGGTTGTCGGTCGATGTAAACATCTTCCGATCCCAACAAAAATGTCGGCGCTGCCCAAAAGCACCGCCGACACGGGTAACAGGAACTCAGATGCGACGGCGCTTTTGCGGACGGCAGCCGTTGTGCGGCACCGGTGTCACATCGGAAATCAGATTGATTCGAATCCCCAGCGAGGCCAAGGCGCGAACCGAAGACTCGCGCCCAGGGCCTGGGCCCTTGATACGCACATCCAGATTCTTGATGCCCTGCTCCTGGGCTGCACGACCAGCCACTTCGGCCGCAACCTGCGCTGCGAACGGCGTGCTCTTGCGCGAGCCCTTGAAACCCTGACCGCCGCTCGAGGCCCACGACAAGGCGCCACCCTGCCGGTCGGTGATGGTGATGATCGTGTTGTTGAACGACGCGTGGACGTGCGCGATGCCGTCGGCCACGTTCTTGCGAGCTTTCTTGCGCACGCGCTGAGCGGCGGTATTTGGTGCTTTGGCCATGTCTGTTATTCCTTAAACGGGTGCTGTCGCGCGGCTGCTGTTGCCGGACTGGAACATCACTTCTTCACCAGCGCGCCGGACTTGCGCGGGCCCTTGCGTGTACGAGCGTTGGTCTTGGTGCGCTGACCACGCACTGGCAGGCCGCGCCGATGGCGGAACCCGCGGTAGCAGCCCAGGTCCATCAGACGCTTGATGTTGATCGACATCTCGCGACGCAGATCACCTTCGATCGTGAGGCGACCGATCTCGTCACGCAGGCGCTCGAGGTCGGTGTCGGTCAGATCCTTGATCTTCCGGTCGAACGGCACACCACTGTTCACGCAGATTTTTTGTGCGGTGGTGCGGCCGATGCCATAGATAGACGTCAGACCGATCTCTGCGTGCTTGTGCGGCGGAATGTTGATACCAGCGATGCGTGCCATGGGCTTCCTCTAATTTGCTTGTCGTCGGGGGATGTGAATCAACCCTGGCGCTGTTTGTGACGCGGATCGGTGCAGATCACGCGCACGACTCCCTTGCGCCGAATGACTTTGCAATTCCGGCACATCTTCTTAACGGATGCAGCAACTTTCATGATGTTCTCCTTGGCCCGATCGGGACCGCCTCAGCACTTAAACAATGTAGCCCGTCAGGCCTATTTCGCTCTGAACACGATGCGCGCCCGACTCAGGTCGTAAGGTGTCAACTCCACAGTCACCTTGTCACCGGGAAGAATTCGGATGTAATGCATTCGCATCTTTCCGGATATATGTCCCAGCACAATGTGTCCGTTTTCCAGTTTCACCCGGAACGTCGCATTGGGAAGATTTTCGAGAATCTCCCCTTGCATCTGAATAACGTCATCTTTCGCCATGCGGTCCGATACGTGACACCGTGCTGCTCTCAATTGCCTTTCGACAACCGGATCAGCTCGGCTTGAAATTCGCTTTCTTCAATAACGATTCGTACTGCTGGCTCTGAACATAGCTTTGAACCTGAGCCCAGAAATCCATCGTCACCACCACGATGATCAGAAGCGACGTGCCACCGAAGTAGAACGGCACGTTGTACTTCAACACCAGAAACTCAGGCAGCAGACATACCAGCGTGATGTAGACCGCGCCGGCCAGCGTCAACCGGGACAGGATCCGATCGATGTGCCGCGCGGTCTGATCACCTGGTCGTATGCCGGGAATGAAGGCGCCGCTCTTCTTCAGGTTGTCTGCCGTCTCACGGCTGTTGAACACCAACGCGGTGTAGAAGAAGCAAAAGAAAACGATCGCTGTGGCATAGAGCAGCACGTAGATCGGTTGCCCAGGCGACAGCAGGCCGGCCAAGTCTTTCAACCAACGCAACCCATCTCCCGTGGCAAACCAGCCCACCACCGTTGCCGGCAACAAGATGATCGAAGAAGCGAAGATCGGAGGAATCACGCCGGACATGTTGAGCTTCAAAGGCAGGTGCGAAGACTGCCCACCGTAGACCTTGTTTCCCACTTGGCGCTTGGCATAGTTCACCAGGATCTTCCGCTGCCCTCGCTCGACGTACACAACAGCGAACGTGACGAAGCCGACGACAACCAGAATGAAGAGACACGCGACGTAGCTCATCGACCCGGTGCGAACCAGTTCGAACAAGCCACCGATCGCACTGGGCAGGCCAGCCGCGATACCGGCGAATATCAGGATCGAGATCCCGTTGCCCAATCCGCGCTCGGTGATCTGCTCACCCAGCCACATCAGGAACATGGTTCCAGCAACCAGACTTACCACTGCCGTCAGCCGGAAGCCGAAGCCCGGAGAAATCACCAGCCCAGCGGAGCCCTCGAGCGCAAGCGCAATGCCCAGCGACTGGAAGATCGCCAGGCCCAGCGTGCCGTAACGCGTGTACTGCGTGATCTTGCGTCGGCCGGCTTCGCCTTCCTTCTTCAGCGCTTCCAGCGTCGGCACCACGTAGGTCATCAACTGCATGATGATCGACGCGGAGATGTACGGCATGATGCCGAGGGCAAAAACCGTGAACCGCGACAACGCGCCACCCGAGAACATGTTGAAGAGGCTCAGGATTCCACCTGCCTGCCCCTTGAACAGCTCCGCCAGTTGATTGGGATCAATGCCAGGAACCGGGATGTGCGCGCCCATCCGGTAGACGACCAGCGCGAGCAGCAAGAACGTCAACCGGCGACGCAGGTCCCCGAATTTTCCGCTCTTGGCAAGTTGATTCGCGTTGGTTGCCACAGGAGGTCTTCAGTCGTGCTGTATCGAAGCGACGAGCAGATCAGGCTACCGAACCGCCGGCGGCCTCGATAGCAGCCTTGGCGCCAGCGGTAGCGCCGATGCCCTTGAGCGCAACTGCGAGAGTCAGCTCACCGGTCTTGATGACCTTGACAACCTTGGCGATCTCGCCAACCAGGCCGGCTTGCTTCAGCGCAAGCAGATCGACTTCGGAGGCGCCCAGACGCTGCAGATCGGTCAGGGTGACCTCTGCGTTGTACTTGAGCGAAGCGGACTTGAATCCGCGCTTGGGCAGGCGTCGCTGCAACGGCATCTGGCCGCCTTCGAAACCGACCTTGTGGTAGCCGCCGGCGCGAGACTTCTGGCCCTTGTGACCGCGACCCGCGGTCTTGCCCAGCCCGGAGCCGATGCCGCGACCGACGCGGCGACGCGGACGCTTAGAACCTTCCGCTGGCTTGATGGTGTTGAGTTCCATGATCATCTGCTCCAGGTCGCGCTCAAAGAACCTTGAGCAAATACGAAATCTTGTTGATCATGCCGCGCACAGCCGGCGTGTCTTCCAATTCGGACTCACTGTTGAGCTTGCGCAGCCCAAGCCCACGCACGGTGGCGCGGTGAGATTCGCGGGTGCCCGCTATGCTGCGAACGAGCTTGATCTTGACTGTCTGCTTCTCGGCCATGTCTTTTCTCCAGCTCAATGTCAGTTGAAGAGCGCTTCAACCGTCAAACCGCGCTTTGCGGCGACTTCGGCAGGAGTGCTGGTGTGCTTCAAGGCATCCAGAGTCGCCCGGACCAGGTTGTACGGATTCGAGGAACCGAGACTCTTGCAGACGATGTCGGTGACGCCCATCACCTCGAACACCGCACGCATCGGTCCACCAGCGATGATGCCGGTACCGGCAGGGGCTGGAGCCATCAGCACGTGCGAGGCACCATGCTCACCAACCACCTTGTGATGGATGGATCCGTTCTTCAGCGACACCTTGACCATGTTGCGGCGCGCGGCTTCCATGGCCTTTTGAACGGCAACCGGCACTTCCTTGGCCTTGCCCTTGCCCATGCCAATGCGACCGTCGCCGTCACCGACAACCGTCAACGCGGCGAAACTGAGTGTGCGCCCGCCCTTCACCACCTTGGTGACGCGATTGACGGCGATCATCTTTTCCTTGAGACCGTCGTCATTGCCTTCGGCTTGCGCGCGGGGTTGAAACTTTGCCATTGTCGAATTCCTTGCTTAGAACTGGAGACCAGCTTCGCGGGCGGCTTCAGCCAATGCCTTGACGCGACCGTGGTATGCGAAGCCTGCACGGTCAAAAGCGACCTTCTCGACGCCCGCGGCCTTGGCCTTTTCGGCAATCCGCTTGCCGATCAGCGCTGCTGCGTTGACATTTCCGCCCTTGCCCGCGGCTCCCAATTCCTTGCGGACATCAGCTTCAACCGTGGAGGCACTGGCCAGCACGCGATTACCGTCGTCGGAGATCACGCTGGCATAAATGTGGAGATTGGTGCGGAAGACCGTGAGCCGAACCACGCGCTGCCGGGCAATGCGGACTCGGGTTTGACGCGAGCGACGAGTGCGCTGATCTTTTTTGTTCAACATGTCATCCGCTCCTTACTTCTTCTTGGTCTCTTTGATCGTGACCTTCTCGTTGGCGTATCGAATGCCTTTGCCCTTGTAGGGCTCAGGAGGTCGAATTGCGCGAACTTCAGCAGCGATCTGCCCCACCACCTGGCGGTCCGAACCCTTGATGACAATTTCTGTCTGCGTTGGGCATTCGACCTTCACGCCGTCAGGCATGTCCTTGCCCACGGGGTGCGAGAAGCCGATCTGGAGATTCAGCTTGCTGCCCGCAGCTTGGGCGCGAAAACCCACGCCGACCAGCGTGAGGCGCTTCTCGAAGCCCTTGCTCACTCCGTTGACCATGTTCGCGACCAGCGCGCGCATCGTTCCGGACATCGCATCGGCCGCCGTCGTTCCGTCTGCTGGCAGGAACTCCAGCTTGCCGGCGTTGTTGCTGACGTTCACCAGTGGGTTCGCAGGACGAACAAGCGTGCCCAGCGGCCCCTTGACGGTAATGCGCTCTGCAGTAACCGAGACATCCAAGCCTTGAGGCAAGGACACCGGCATCTTTCCAACTCTGGACATGTGCGGACTCCTCTCTTAGGCCACGTAGCAAAGAACTTCGCCGCCAATGCCCACCTGGCGAGCCTTGCGGTCGGTCATCACGCCACGAGGTGTCGTCACGATGGCCACTCCGAGCCCGTTCTTCACGTTCGGAATGTCGTGCCGGCCCTTGTAGACGCGAAGGCCCGGACGACTCACGCGCTCGATGTGCTCGATGACAGGTTTGCCCGCGTAGTACTTCAACGCAATCTGCAACTGCGGCTTGGCGGCCTCACCGACGACTGCGTAGCCATCGACGTAACCCTCGTCCTTCAACACCTGCGCAATCGCCACCTTCAGCTTCGACGACGGCATCGACACTGACGGCTTTTCCACCATCTGTGCGTTACGGATGCGGGTCAGCATATCGGCGATAGGATCACTCATGCTCATACGAATATCTCCTGATCGACGCGCCGCTTACCAGCTCGCCTTGATGACACCGGGAATGTCGCCCTTGAAGGCCAATTCACGAATCTTGTTGCGGCCGAGACCGAACTTCCTGAAGGTGCCACGAGGGCGCCCGGTCAGGGCGCAACGATTGCGCTGGCGGGTCGGGTAGGCGTTGCGCGGCAATTTCTGCAGTTCGAGCCGAGCGGCGTAGCGCTCTTCATCGGACTTCTTCGCGTCGTTCGCTATTCCCTTGTATTCGGCGTACTTCTTTGCGTACTTGGCAGCGAGCTGCTCGCGCTTGAGTTCACGCTGGATCAGTGAAAGTTTTGCCACGGTCAGCCTCAGTTCTTGAATGGGAACTTGAATGCAGCAAGCAAAGCCTTGCACTCGTCGTCGTTCTTGGCGGTGGTGGTGATGCTGATGTTCAACCCGCGCAGCGCATCGACCTTGTCGTACTCGACCTCGGGAAAGATGATCTGTTCTTTCACGCCGATGTTGTAGTTGCCGCGACCATCGAACGAGCGTCCCGAGATACCACGGAAATCGCGAACACGCGGCAAGGCGATCGTGACGAAACGATCCAGGAATTCATACATCTGGACGCCACGCAACGTGACCATGCAACCGATCGGAACGCCATCTCGAATCTTGAAGCCGGCGATAGCCTTCTTCGACTTGGTAACCACGGGCTTCTGGCCGGCGATCTTGGTCATGTCGCTGACAGCGTGCTCCATGACCTTCTTGTCCGAAACAGCCTCGCTCACGCCCATGTTGAGCGTGATCTTGGTGATGCGGGGAACCTCCATCGCGGACTTGTAGCCAAACTTGGCAATCAAGCCAGGGGCGATGGTGTCCCGGTATATAGCCTGAAGGCGGGCGGGTTGTTGTTGAGCCATGTCGGACCTTTAAACCTTGATTTCTTCGCCGCTGGACTTGAAGACGCGAACCTTCTTGCCGTCAGCCAACAGCTTGATCCCGACGCGATCGGCCTTGCCGGATGCCGAGTTGTAAATCGCGACGTTGGACTGGTGAATCGGCATCGTCTTCTCGATGACCCCGCCAGTCGTACCCTTCATAGGGTTTGGCTTGACATGCTTCTTCACGACATTCACGCCATCAACCGTGACGCGATCTTCGTCGATGCGAGCAGCAACGACTCCGCGCTTGCCCTTGTCGCGACCGGTCAGCACGATGACCTGATCACCCTTGCGAATCTTGTTCATAAGCTCGTTCCTGTCTCAGCTCAGAGGACTTCGGGCGCCAGCGATACGATCTTCATGAAGCGCTCGGTACGGAGTTCACGCGTGACCGGGCCGAAGATGCGCGTGCCGATGGGCTCCAGCTTTGCGTTCAGCAAGACGGCCGCATTGCCATCGAACTTGACGAGCGAGCCGTCCTGGCGACGAACGCCCTTGGCGGTACGCACCACCACGGCACTGTAGACCTCGCCCTTCTTGACGCGCCCACGCGGTGCAGCCTCTTTGATGCTGACCTTGATGACGTCGCCGATTCCGGCATAGCGCCTCCTGGAGCCGCCCAGGACCTTGATGCACATGACGGACTTCGCGCCAGTGTTATCCGCGACATCAAGCCGCGATTGCATTTGAATCATTTTTCAATGTCCCAACTTGTACCAACAACAAAAGGCATCTCTTGTTGTTGGTCAGTCTTGGGCCCGTGGCCACCACACGATGACTTGTGCGGAAGCAGGTTTGGGCGGATCCGAAACCTAGCCTGTTTCAGGCTTCGATTTCAGCGAAGTCGATGACTATACCAAGAGACGGTCGCCGCCGTCAACCCTGGTACTGTCTTCATTACAAACATTAGTGGCTCGCTGTTTGCAGCGGGCCGTATCAGACTTCCCGAGCCTTCTGGAGCAGCTTCGTCACCACCCACGCCTTGGTCTTCGAGATGGGACGGGTTTCAGAAATCTCGACGACGTCGCCGTTCTTGTACTCGTTGTTCTCGTCATGCGCGTGGTACTTGCTCGTTTTGGCAACGATCTTGCCGTAGAGCTCGTGCTTGGTGCGGCGCTCGATCAGCACGGTGATCGTCTTGCTGCGCTTGTCGCTGACGACCTTGCCAACCAAGGTACGAACCGTCTTTTCCTTGACGGCGGGTTGAGCTTCGGTCATTTCGCAGCTCCTTTCGCTTCACGTTGCTTCTGGGCAATCACGGTCTTCGCGCGAGCGATGTCCCGCCGCGTGTTGCCGAGCTGGGTGTGGTTGGCCAACTGCTGGGTGGCCTTCTGCATGCGCAGGCCGAAATGAGCCTTCAGCAAATCGCTGACCTCTTTCTGGAGGCCGGCGATGTCTTTGGTGCGGAGTTCAGATGCTTTCACTTGGAGTTCTCCGTGGGGTGTCAGGCGCCGACCTGGCGTGCGACAAACGTGCAGCTCAGCGGTAGCTTCGCAGCTGCGAGCGTGAAAGCCTCGCGCGCCAACGCTTCCGGAACGCCGTTGATCTCATAGAGCACCTTGCCGGGCTGAATCTCGGCCACGTAGTACTCAGGATTGCCTTTGCCGTTGCCCATGCGAACTTCGGCTGGCTTCTGCGAGATGGGCTTGTCAGGAAAGATGCGGATCCAGATGCGTCCGCCGCGTTTCACGTGACGCGAAATCGCGCGGCGCGCGGCTTCGATCTGACGTGCGGTCAAGCGACCACGCTCGGTTGCCTTCAGTCCGTACTCGCCGAACGACACCTTGGCGCCACGGGTGGCAACACCGGTGTTGCGGCCCTTTTGTTCTTTGCGATATTTTCTGCGTGCAGGTTGCAGCATGCTTATTCTCCTTTGGCCTCGCCCTGCGTGGGCGGAACGGCTTTGCGCACGCGCTTGACCGTGGGGGCCTTGCTCGGATCACCAGCTTCGGACGGCTTGGCCGCCAGGTCAGCTGGACCAGCTGCGCGGGGACCCCGATCGGCACCTGGCGCACCAGGCCGACCACGACTAGGCGGCGCGCCCGGGCGGGCGTTGCGACGTGGGCGGCGATCGTCCTCACCTTCCGGCTTGTTGACGACACCCGGCGCTTCGCCATGACCCAAACGGTCGCCACGGTAGACCCAGCACTTGACACCGATGATCCCGTAAGTCGTCTTGGCTTCCGAAAAGCCGTAGTCGATATCGGCCTTCAGCGTATGAAGCGGCACTCGACCTTCGCGATACCACTCGCAACGGGCGATTTCAATGCCGTTCAGGCGGCCAGACGACATCAACTTGATACCCTGGGCGCCCAGTCGCATCGCGTTCTGCATGGCACGCTTCATCGCACGGCGGAACATGATCCGCTTCTCGAGCTGCTGCGTGATGCTGTCGGCGATCAGCTGTGCATCGATCTCGGGCTTGCGAACCTCTTCGATATTGACTGCGACGGGCACACCCAGACGGCGAGTCAGTTCGGCCTTCAGGCTTTCGATGTCCTCGCCCTTCTTGCCGATCACGACGCCCGGACGCGCCGAGTAGATCGTGATGCGGGCGTTCTTGGCCGGGCGCTCGATCAACACGCGCGATACCGCCGCGTTCTTCAGGCGAGCCTTGAGGAACTCGCGAACCTTCAGGTCCTCGGCCAGCATCGTGGCGAAATTCTGGTTGTTCGCGTACCAGCGCGACGCCCAGTTGCGCGTGACCGGCAGTCGAAAGCCGATGGGGTGAATCTTTTGTCCCATGATCTTTGCCTCAGTTGCCGACGGTGATGTAAATGTGCGCAGTCGGCTTGCAGATGCTGTTGCCCCGGCCCTTGGCACGAGCCGAGAACCGCTTCAGGATGGCACCTTGCTCGACATAGATTGTCTTGACCTTGAGTTCATCAATGTCTGCGCCGTCGTTGTGCTCGGCATTCGCGATGGCCGATTCAAGCGCCTTCTTGATGATGCCGGCAGCCTTCTTGGGCGTGAATGTCAGGATGTTGAGGGCTTGATCAACGGGCCGGCCACGGACCAGGTCGGCGACCAGTCGCCCCTTGTCGGCGGACAGGCGAACGCCACGAACGATTGAACGGGTTTCCATCGTGGTTCCTTATTTCCTCGCGGCCTTCTTGTCGGCCGGGTGTCCCTTGAACGTGCGTGTCAACGCAAATTCGCCCAATTTGTGCCCGACCATCTGGTCGGTTACATAGACAGGGATGTGTTGCTTGCCGTTATGGACGGCAATGGTCAACCCGATGAAATCCGGCAGGATCGTAGAACGACGCGACCAGGTCTTGATGGGCTTCTTGTCCTTGATGGCAACCGCTTTGTCGACTTTGGCCATCAGATGATGGTCGACGAACGGGCCTTTTTTCAGCGAACGGGTCATGAGGCGGCCCCTTTACTTCTTGCGACGCGAAACGATGAACGTCTGCGTGCGCTTGTTGTTGCGAGTGCGATAGCCCTTGGTCATCGTGTTCCACGGAGACACCGGAACCTGACCTTCGCCAGTGCGGCCTTCGCCGCCACCGTGCGGGTGATCCACCGGGTTCATGGCAACACCACGAACGGTCGGACGGATGCCCTTCCAGCGGATGGCACCAGCCTTGCCGTACTGACGAAGGCTGTGCTCCTCGTTGGAGACCTCACCAATCGTCGCGCGGCAGTCGATGTGGATACGACGGACCTCGCCCGAGCGCATCCGCACCTGAGCGTAGGTTCCTTCCCGAGCCAGCAACGTGCAGGACGTACCAGCTGATCGGGCAATCTGAGCACCCTTGCCCGGCAGCATTTCGATGCAGTGAATGACCGAACCAACTGGAATGTTCCGGATAGGCAAGGTGTTGCCCGCCTTGATCGGTGCTTCAGCACCGCTCAGCAGCGTTTGCCCGATTTCAAGGCCGCGCGGAGCGATCACATACCGGCGCTCGCCATCGGCGTAGCAAACCAGCGCGATGTGAGCCGTGCGGTTCGGGTCGTACTCGATACGCTCGACCTTCGCAGGGATGCCATCCTTGTTGCGCACGAAGTCCACCACGCGGTAGTGGTGCTTGTGACCACCACCCTTGTGACGGATCGTGATGTGGCCGTTGTTGTTGCGACCTGCGTGCTGGAACTGCGGCTCAAGCAGAGAAGCTTCCGGCTTGCCCTTGTGGAGATGCGAGTGCACCACCTTCACCACGGCGCGGCGGCCAGGCGATGTCGGCTTGACTTTGACGACGGCCATTACGCGGCCTCCCCAGAGATGTTGAGTTCCTGTCCGGCCTTCAACGACACGTACGCCTTCTTGACATGGTCACGGCGACCGATCGATCGGCCGAACTTCTTGACCTTGCCCTTTTGCAGCACCGTTTGAACGGACTCGACCTCGACCTTGAACATCAATTCGACGGCAGCCTTGATTTCAGGCTTGGTCGCATCGCGAAGTACCTTGAAAAGTACTTGGTTGTGCTTTTCGGATGCCATCGTGGCTTTTTCGCTGACGATCGGCGCAATCAGGATCTGCGCCAAACGGTTTTCAGCATGTTTGACAGGGGCGCTCATGCCAGCATCTCCTTGAGTTGCTCGATGGCAGCCTTGGTGACCAGCACCTTCTTGTAGTGCACCAGGGACAGCGGATCGGCGTGACGAGGCTCGACCACGAGCACATTGCGCAAGTTGCGCGATGCGAGCAGCAGGTTGTCATCGACCTGATCGGCGATCACCAGCACCGAGTCCAGCCCCATGGCCTTCAACTTGGCAGCGAACAGCTTGGTCTTCGGGGAATCGACTTCCATCGAATCGATCACCGCCAAACGGCCTTCACGAGCCAACTGCGAGAAGATCGCAGCCATGCCGGCGCGATACATCTTCTTGTTGACCTTCTGGGTGAAATTCTCGTCCGGGCTGTTCGGAAATATCCGACCGCCCCCACGCCACAGTGGCGACGAGGTCATGCCGGCGCGAGCACGGCCAGTGCCCTTCTGGCGCCACGGCTTCTTCGTCGAGTGCTTGACTTCAGCGCGGTCCATCTGGGCACGGGTGCCCTGACGCGCGTTGGCCTGGAAGGCCACGACGATCTGGTGCACCAGCGCTTCGTTGTAATCGCGAGCGAACAAGGTATCAGGAGCATCGACCTTCGACGTGGCCTGACCTTGCGCATTGAGGAGCTCGAGCTGCATCAGTTGGCTCCCTTCTTGACCTTCACCTTGACGGCGGGGCTGACGACGATGTGACCGTTCTTCGAACCAGGCACCGCGCCACGCACCAGCAGCAGCTGGCGGGCCTCATCGATGCGAATGATGTCGAGGTTCTGCGTCGTCTTTGTCACGTCGCCACGGTGGCCGGACATCTTCTTGCCCGGAAACACACGGCCCGGATCCTGCGCCATCGAGATCGAGCCCGGCACGTTGTGCGAACGACTGTTGCCGTGCGACGCGCGCTGCGACTTGAAGTTGTGACGCTTGATGGTGCCGGTGAAGCCTTTGCCGATCGAGGTGCCCTGCACGTCGACCTTCTGGCCGACCGCGAACACGCCGGTCACAACGACTTGAGCGCCAGGCTGATAGCCAGCAGCAACGTCGGCTTCGACGCGGAATTCCTTGAGGATTTCACCTGCTTCGACACCCGCTTTCGCGAGGTGCCCAGCCAGCGGCTTGTTGACCCGGGACGCCTTGCGCGTACCGAACGCGACCTGGATCGCGCTGTAGCCGTCTGTCTCTGCGGTCTTGACCTGCGCCACACGGTTGTTGGACACGTCGAGCACCGTCACGGGAACGGCGTCGCCGTCGTCCGTGAAGATGCGCATCATGCCCACCTTGCGGCCCAGCAATCCGAGGCGGTTGCTTAGACTCATGATGGTTCTCCGGCCCCGCGAACGAGACCTTTGTTGCACACACCCGACATCGATTGGCCGGGCTGATTTGATGGGGCCGCCATCGAAATGGCGTGCCCGGAAAAGCCTGCGAGTATAGCAGTCACGGACTCATCCGCAACCGCTATCTCGTTTTTTCGGTCACTGCAGCTTGATTTCGACGTCCACGCCGGCAGGCAGGTCGAGCTTCATCAACGCGTCGACAGTCTTGTCGGTCGGATCGACGATATCCATCAAACGTTGGTGAGTGCGAATCTCGAACTGGTCGCGCGAGCTCTTGTTGACGTGCGGCGAACGCAGGATGTCAAAACGCTGCATGCGCGTCGGCAGGGGCACCGGGCCCTTGACGATCGCGCCGGTGCGCTTGGCGGTGTCGACGATTTCGAGAGCCGACTGGTCGATCAACTTGTAGTCAAACGCCTTCAGGCGGATGCGGATCTTTTGCTTTTGCATGACGATTCCTTAAAGAGCAGTGCGGCCGGCTTGCGCCTCCAGGCCGCGTTGTGATTCACGAAGGCCGGCAGCAGCGATGCTGACTGCCGGTCGTCACGCGTTCACTCGATGATCTTGGCGACGACGCCGGCGCCGACGGTGCGGCCACCCTCACGGATGGCGAAGCGCAGACCCTCTTCCATCGCGATCGGGTTGATCAGCTTGACCGTGATGCTCACGTTGTCGCCA
>JAGNWJ010000096.1 GCA_017986065.1 Rhizobacter sp.
CGTGCACCAGCACATAGAAGCCACGCACTTCGCCATCGATCACATCGGGCAGGTAGTGGAACAGCGACTGCCGGTAGCCCGATCCATCCGGCCTCGGGACGGCCCGCTCGAAGGTCTGCGGCTCGCCACGCAGGGCGGCTTCCGCACGCGGGCGATTCATCTCGAACAGGCTGTCGCCCAGCAGGTCGCGCAGGTGCTTGCCCGGCATCGTCGAGGGCTCGACTCCGAACCACCGGGCATAGGCGTGGTTGGCAAAGCGGTTGCGCATGTCGCGGTCCCAGTAGCCGACCATCGAAGGCAGCGCGTCGAGCACCGTGCGCAGGTCGCGGCGCGCCAGTTCGAGCGCGGCGGTGCGCTCGCCCACCTCGATCTCCAGCCGGTGCGTGAACTGCTCGCGGGACAGCGCAGCCTCCTTCTCGGCGCGGATGTCGCGGATCAGGCGACCGACTCCGACCACCCGGCCGTCGGGAGACAGGATCGCGGAGACCGCCATCGACAATGCCAGCGGCCTGCCGTGGCGATCCCGTCCGACCGACTCGACGGGCTCGGGCGTCTCGCCGGCGATCACGCGTGCGCGCAGCGCCTCGTCTGCAGCCTGGCCGGCGGGCGGCAGCAGCAGATCGGTCCCGTGGCGGCCGATGGCTTCGCCGGCACTCCAGCCAAACAGGCGCTCTGCCGCGCGGTTCCAGCTGGTGACGACACCGTCGATGTTCTCGACCACGATCGCATCGCTGGCCTGCTCGGTCAGTGCGGCCAGGCGCTGCTGGCCGGCCAGCATCTCGACACGGCGCCGGTGCGCCGACTGGTAGACGAGCAGCAGCGCCGACGACAGCAGCGTCACCAGCAGGCCGGTGGCGAACACGCTGCCGGGAGCCAGCAGGTGCAGCTGCGCGTAGAACAGGGGCCGGGGCTGCAGGCTCAATCTCCAGAGGCGCCCGTACACATGGCGCTCGATCTGCAGCGAAGCGCCGGCAACGGGTGGCGCGAACGGGCCCTGCTGAGCCTGCGATTCGAAGAATCGCTCGGTGCGGTCGGTGAGTTCGTCGAGCGCGAGCGCAAATTGAGGTTGATTCAGATCGACGTCGCGCAGCACCTCGTCGATCAGCAACGGCGCGTAGGTCCAGCCCACCAGCGCAGCCTGGCGATCCTGCAGGCTGACGAGAGGCAGGCCCGGGCGATACACCGGCAGCAGCAGCAGGAACGACCGCTGCGACTGACCCGGCGCCTGAACCAGCGTGATCGGTCGCGTGATAACGGCCCGGCCGGTGCGTGCAGCCTCGTCGGCTGCCGCGCGCCGATTGGCTTCGGACGCGATGTCCAGTCCAACCGCAGCCAGGTTGCGCTCGATGGGCTCGATGTTCTGGATGACATAGCGGTCGCCGCCGTGCGGTTCGATCTGGCGTATGCCGATGTCGGCCGGGGCATCCCGTCGCAGTTGCGCGAGGAACGCGCTCTCGCCATCGGCCGGTACGCGCCGGATGAACCCGAAGCCGCGAGCACCGGGAAACTCGTGTTCGATGTCCCGTGACTCGTGGTACTGGCGAAACGTCTTGCGATCGATGCGATCGATGCCTGCAGCGAGCAGCACCCCCCGTGCGCCACGCAATCCGTACTCGTAGAGCTGCAGGCGTTCGAGCAACTGCTCGGCCATCCCGTCGGCTGCGGTCTGCATCGCCATCCGCACGCGAACATCGTTCTTGCGCGACTGCCACTGCGCAGCCACCACCGAAAGCGCCAGCCCGACCAGCAGCACGACAACCGGCACCCAGCGCCGGTGCGGCGCGGCACCGAGGTCAGACATCGGCCGCATGCCCGATCAGATGCTGTACGACAGGGGAATGGAGGCGGTGCTCGGGGCGTAGGTGTGGCTCTGTCCGCGGCCTGCCGACTTGGCGGCGTAGAGCGCCTGATCGGCCGCGCTCACCAGCGCTTCCGGCGTGGCGGGCGTGCAGCCGCCATCCGAGCTGCAGCGGGCCGTGGCCACACCGACCGAGACCGTGACCAGCCTGAGCGGAGGTGAACCTTCGTGCGGGATCCGCAAGGCAGCCACCGCGTCGACGACGCGCTGGCCCAGGTGTGCCGCTCCCGAGGGCTCGGTCTGTGGCAGCAGCATCACGAACTCCTCGCCACCGTAGCGCGCGACCTGATCGGCCGGGCGACGCACCAGGCTCTGGATCGCTCCGGCGACACTGCGCAGGCAGGCGTCGCCCGCCGGGTGTCCGTAGAGATCGTTGAATCGCTTGAACTGGTCGACATCGATCATCAGCAGCGACAGCGGATCTCCGCTGCGCAAAGCACGGTCGCATTCGGTCTGCAGCTGTTCATCGAAGCGGCGCCGGTTGGCAACCCCGGTGAGCCCATCCACCAGCGCAGCGCGGCGCAAGGCATCGGACAGCGACTTCAGTCGAAGCTGCGTGCGCACGCGCGCGACGACCACCTCGGCGGTGGGTGGCTTGCGGATGAAGTCGGCGGCGCCCACCGCGAAGCAGGCCACTTCGGTCTCGACGTGGCCGTGGGCGCTGACGAAGATCACCGGCACCTCGGACAACTGCGGGTCGGCCTTCATGGCCGAACAGAACTCGAATCCATCCATGCCTGGCATCTCGGCGTCGACCAGCACCACGTCGGGTGCCGATTCACGCGCGAGGCGCAGCGCATCGACGGCGGAGAGCGCAAAGCGCAGGTGGCCCAACCCCTCGAGCATGTGACCCAGCACCTGCACGATGCCCGGATCGTCGTCGACGATCAGCAGCGAGGGCGGCACCAGCCCGGCGGCCGCGGCAGCATCGAGCGCAGGCTGGGGATACCCGCTGATGAACGACGGGTCGGTGCGGCGGCGGCGGAATGGCGGCTCCGCACCGCCGGCCGGATTGAAATCGGCGGGCAGCAGACCGGAAAGGCCGGGAGGAACAGACATCAGTGCCTCACCGAGCCCAGGCGGAAACCGGCGCGAGCACGGACCCGTGCGACACCGGCTGAACCCGCAGACATGACAAGTTGGTCTGACACCATGCGAAATGACATTGTTATGACAGGATTGTCCGGCAGAACAAAGCGGCCGAATCGTCACGAATGCGGGCTGAAGGCATCGCTTTCCCTTGGCGACAGCCCTCGGCAAGTTCAGGCAGCAGCAGCCTGCACCACGATGCCCGCGACGAATTCGGCGATCGCCATCGACGCCGTCAGGCCGGGCGACTCGATGCCGAACAGCTGCACCGTGCCCGGGCAGCCGTGATCGGCAGGCCCGTCGACGCGGAAGTCGGCCGCCGCCCCGCCCGGTCGGCTCAGCTTGGGACGGATGCCGCTGCCGGCCGGAGCCAGTGCGCCGTCGCCCAGCCCAGGCCAGTAGCGGCGCACTTCGGACGCGAAGGCCTCGGCCCGACGCGCATCCACCGAGTAGTCCAGCGCATGGCCGGGCTGGCCGGCTGCCGCAACGTCGTCGATCCACTCGACGTCGGGACCGAAGCGGGCCTGCCCGCCGAGGTCCAGCGTCAGGTGCACGCCGAGCCCCCCGTCGGTCGGCATCGGATAGATCAGCCGCGAGAACGGCGCGCGGCCGGTCAGCGAGAAGTAGTGCCCCTTCGCGAGGTGGCGCGCCGGGATCGCCGTCGCAGGCAACCCGTCGATCGACGCCGCCACCGACTGCGCATCGAGTCCGGCCGCATTGACGATCCAGTGCGCCTGCAACTCGAAATCCTCCGTTCCTGACGACGACGGAGTGCGCCCGGACGCATGCCCTGCCCGGACCCGGACCCGCCACACATCGCCCTCGCGCCGCGCACCGGCGACTGCGCTGGCAACCGCCAACACCGCTCCGGCGCGTTCGGCATCACCGAGCAGCGCGGTCATCAGGCCGCGGCTGTCAACGATGCCGCTGGCTGGCGACGACAGCGCCGCGACGCAGTCGAGTTCGGGTTCGAGCGCCTGTGCCTCGGCGCGGGTCAGCCGCGCCAGGCCATCGACCCCGTTGGCGATGCCCTGCAGGTGCAGCGCTTCGAGCGCCGCGATGTCGGCGTCGCGGGTCGCCACCAGCAGCTTGCCGCAGCGCCGGTGGGCCACGCCGCGCCGTGCGCAGTAGTCGTACAGCAACTGCGCGCCGCGCACGCACCACCGGGCCTTGCGACTGCCCGTGGGGTAGTAAAGACCGGCGTGGACGACCTCGCTGTTGCGCGCCGAGATCCCGGTGCCGAACGCCGGCTCGCGCTCGACGATCACGACATCGCGGCCCGCCTGCGCGATCGCCCGGGCACAGGCCAGACCGACGACGCCGGCTCCGATGACGATGCAATCGACGCGGTCCATCGGCCAGGCGCAGTGCTCGGGGCGGCCCTCAGCCGCCAGGGCCGGCGGCCGCGCGCCGCACGACCAGTTCATCCCAGCCGGTCGCCGCGTCGGGCTCGCGGGTGAAGGTCCAGTCCGGCAGCAGGGCCAGCAGCACTTCGGCGGTCGTGCGCACGAGGCAGCCGTAGGCCAGGTGACCGCCGACGACCGCACCGCGCGCATCGGACACGCTGGCGTGCAGGTGCGAACCGTGCTGCGCGATGCTTCCGGCCAGGGTCAGGATCTCGACGTCTTCGGTCATCGTCCTGACCTCGCTCGCGCCGGCCAGCCGCAGCACCGCCGGCGACAGGCTGCCGATGCCCGACAGCACGAAGGCCGCGCGGCAACCGCGCTCGGCCACGGCCGCCTCGAGCGACCGGCGCAGGTCCTGGCCGGGCAGCAGTCGGATCGGCAAGGTCTCCATGCGGGTCAGGCGGCGGCGTCGCTCAACGCAGGCCGGGCGCCAGCAGCGTGACGGCCAGGCCCACCAACGCGCAGGCACCGAGCAGCGGCATCACGCCGACCTTGAAGCGAAACAGCGCCACGGCCGCCGCCGCCGCGATCACGGCCGACACCGCATCGAAGTGGCCGCCGAAACCCTGCGGCCACAGCACGTGGTACGCGAAGAACAGCGCCAGGTTCAGGATCACCCCGACCACGGCGGCCGTGATCGCCGACAGCGGCGCGGTGAACCCGAGCCTGCCGTGCGTGGCCTCGACCAGCGGCCCGCCGGCCAGGATGAACACGAACGAGGGCAGGAAGGTGAAGAACGTCGCCACCGCGGCCGCCACGGCACCGCCCAGGAACAGCGCCTCGGGGCCGAACACCTGCTTGAGCCAGCCACCGACGAAGCCGACGAAGGCGACCACCATGATCAGCGGCCCCGGCGTGGTTTCGCCGAGCGCCAGGCCGTCGATCATCTGCGCGCCGCTCAGCCACTGGTGGTGCTCGACCGCCCCCTGGTACACGTAGGGCAGCACCGCATACGCCCCGCCGAAGGTCAGCAGCGCGGCCTTCGTGAAGAACCAGCCCATCTGCGTCAAGGTGCCCTGCAGGCCCTGCGTGGCGAGCAGCGTCGCCATCGCCGCCGCCCACAGGCCCAGCCCGATCGCGAGCACCTTCGCCAGGTGGCGGCGCGAGAAACGCGCATGCGCCGGCGTCGGCGTGTCGTCGTCGATCAAGGCCCGGCCGTAACTCTTCTTCGCGCTGCCATGACCGCCGCCGAGCGCAAACACCTGCGGCGCCAGCCGCGCACCGAAGTGGCCGATCAGACCGGCCGCGAGCACGATGGCCGGGAACGGTGTGTCGAAAGCGAAGATCGCGACGAACGCCGCCGCGGCAATGCCCCACATCCAGCCGTTCTTCAGCGCGCGGCCGCCGATGCGGTGGGCCGCGTGCACCACCAGCGCCGTGACCGCCGGCTTGATGCCATAGAAGATGCCGGCAACCAGCGGCACGTCGCCGAAGCGCAGGTAGATCCACGACAGCGCGATCAGGATGAACAGCGACGGCAGCACGAACAGCGCGCCGGCGACGATGCCGCCCCAGGTGCGGTGCATCAGCCAGCCGATGTAGGTCGCGAGCTGCTGCGCCTCGGGTCCGGGCAGCACCATGCAGTAGTTCAGCGCATGCAGGAAGCGCTGCTCGCTGATCCAGCGGCGGCGCTCGACCAGTTCGGTGTGCATCAGCGCGATCTGGCCGGCCGGGCCACCGAAGCTGATGAAGCCCAGCTTCAGCCAGAACTGCAGCGCCTGTGCGAAGCCGACCGCTGCGGGCGGTTCGCCCGTCGAAGGCACGTCGGGCTCGGCGATCGGCTGCAGCGAAGGCGATGAAGCAGTCATGCGCGGCATTGTGCGGGCTGGGCCGCACCGCCGACACAGCCCGCAACGCACCGACCGCGCCCCGGGTGCCGCGAGTGGCTCGTGCCTGCGAGCAGACCTTCAGACGCCGCGCGCGGGGCCGATAACCGGTCTGAAGCTCATTTCCGCAAACCGCGCGAAAGCGCGGGGCGCAAAGCCACCGGCCTACAGCGCGCAGCGCCACGGCAGCGGGGCTGCCGGCCCGCCGACCCGGGCCGGCCTCGAACCGACGAGGCAGTCCCATGAAGTTGCGCAACATCCTCTCGGCACCGGCCATCCTGGCGACCACGGTGTGCATCCTCGCCGGCCACGCGCACGCGCGATTCAACCCAGGCGTCGAGGCGACTCCCGAGGCCCCCGTGGCCCTGGTGCCGGCGGACACGACCGATCGACTGATCATCAAGTACCGCAAGAGCCAGACGGCGAACACGGCGCTGCGCTCGCGCCACGCCGTCACGGTGGCCGGCAACCGCCAGGGCGTGCTGGTCTCCGAGTTCCGAAGGCTGCACAACGGTGACCAGGTGCTGCAGCTCAGCCGCCGGATGCAGCCAGGTGAACTGGACAACCTGATCCAGAGCCTGCGCACCGGTGACGCCAACATCGAATACGCCGAACCCGACCGCATCCTGCAACCGCTGTACGTGCCCAACGACAGGCTGTATCCGCAGCAATGGGCGCTGTCGGACGCGACGGCAGGCATCCGCGCGCCGGCCGCCTGGGACCGGACCACCGGCACCGGCGTCACCATCGCGGTGATCGACACCGGCGTGCGCCGGCACGCCGACCTCGCGGCCAACCTGTTGCCGGGCTACGACTTCGTCACCAGCCCGTCGATCGGCGCCGATGGCGGCGGACGCGACGCAGACGCCACCGACCCCGGCGACGCCGCGCCGGCCGGCGCCTGCGGCGTGGGCTCTGCGGCATCGAACAGTTCGTGGCACGGCACCCACGTCGCGGGACTGATCGCGGCGGCCGGAGGCAACGGTGTCGGCGTGACGGGCGTCGCGTTCGGCGCCCGCATCCTTCCGCTGCGCGCGATGGGCCGCTGTGGCGGCTACACCTCGGACGTGGCCGACGCCATCGTCTGGGCCGCCGGCGGCTCGGTCGGCGGCATGCCGCTGAACACCAACCCGGCCAAGGTCATCAACCTGTCGCTCGGCGGGGCCGGCACCTGCGGCATCACCTCGCAGAACGCCATCAATGCGGCCCGCGCGAAAGGCGCCACGGTCGTCGTCGCCGCCGGCAACGCCAACTCCGGGACCAACGGCATCTCGCCGGCCAACTGCGCCGGCGTCATCGCGGTGGCGGCCACCGGGCGGTCAGGCGGCAAGGCCTGGTACTCGAGCTTCGGCAGCCACGTCGCCGTGGCCGCTCCGGGCGGCGAGTCCGGTGCGGGTCTGCTTTCCACGCTGAACGCCGGCAGCAGCCTGCCCGGTGCCGACAGCTACGCCTACTACATGGGCACCTCGATGGCCGCCCCGATGGTCAGCGGGGTCGCCGCACTGATGCTGTCGGTCAACCCGACTCTGACGCCCGACCAGGTCGCCCTGCTGCTGAAGTCCAGCGCCCGGCCTTTCCCTGCCCTGTGCTCCGGCTGTGGTGCGGGACTCGTCGATGCCCATGCGGCCGTCTCGCAAGCCCTGGCCGCGCGCGGCACCACGCCCACGCCGCCTGCGGCCCCGGCACCGGCACCCGCGGCGCCCCAGTGGCCGGTGGCATCGTCCAACGCCACGGCGATCAAGGAAGCCGAGCCGAACAACAGCATCGCCGCGGCACAGGTCATCGCCTCGGCGGCCAGCGTCATCTCGGGCGCCATCGGCAACAGCGCCGACAGCGACTACTACCGGTTCTCCGTCGCACCGGGCAGCAGGGTCACGCTGACGATGACGGCCGGTGCCGCCTCCGGCTTCGGACTGGGCATCTACACGACCAGCGGCCGCCTGCTGCTGCTCAATCCCGGCGTGACCGGGCGCCAGCAGCGCATGACGGTCTCCAACAGCGGATCAGGTGCCGCGTGGCTCGTGGTGCGTGTGCTGCGAACCACCGGAAACACCGGAAGCTACAAGCTCGGGCTGTCGTCCTGATTCACGGCTGAACCGGCCGCCGCAGCCGCCCGAGACCGGGCGCCGCGTGCGGCCGTCGCGCTTCCAGGCCTAGCGGGATTCCTCGACGCGCAACCCGCGCAGCAGCGTCAGCGCGCGTTCGTAGTCGAAATTGCGCAGGCAGGTGCCGATGTCGGCCACCGGGGCGCCGTACTGACGGCG
>JAGNWJ010000097.1 GCA_017986065.1 Rhizobacter sp.
GCACGCGTGACGCTGCTGACCGTGGTCGGCTGCGACGAAGCCGCCTCGCGTCTGCGGGTCCTGCTGGAGCAGCAGGGCATCGAAACCCGGCTGGGCGAGGATGCCCGGTTGCGAACCATCGTCAAGCTGCGCGTCATCGGCCGGGCACAGCAGCTGTTGCGCATCGACTTCGAGAACGAGCCGGATCACGAGGTGCTCGAACAGATGCTCGATGATTTCGAACGCGAGTTGCCGATGCACGACGTCGTTCTGTTCTCCGATTACGGCAAGGGTGGCCTGACACACATCACGCGGATGATCGAGACCGCCCGTGCCGCCGGCAAGCCGGTGCTGGTCGATCCGAAGGGCAGCGACTACGCGCGCTATGCCGGCGCCACGGTGATCACGCCGAACCGCGGCGAGCTCGCGCAGGTGGTCGGAGCCTGGAACAGCGAAGCACAACTCGTCGAACGCGCTCAGGCGCTGCGAGATCGTTTGCGGGTGGAGGCGCTGCTGCTGACTCGATCCGAAGACGGCATGACGCTGTTCGATGACGGTGGTTCGGTGAACGAGCCGGCGCAGACGCGAGAGGTGTTCGACGTCACCGGCGCGGGTGACACCGTGATCGCTGCGATGACCGCGCTGATGGCCGCAGGCCTGACTGCGCGCGAAGCGATGCCGCACGCGAATCGCGCCGGCGGCATCGTCGTCGGCAAGTTCGGCACTGCGAGCGTCAGCTACGCCGAGCTCTTCGGCTGAGCTGCGTTGCCGGCGCGCCCGCCAGTTCAGCGTGCCCGGCGGAACGTCAGGTTGATGCGCTGCGCGCCGGTCAGCGGATGGCAGCCGTCTTTCAGCGGCAGCACGCCATGGAAGAAGAATCGCGCCGGCCCGCCCCACACGACGACATCGCCGTGCTCGAGCGTGATGCGCTGCTTGGGGGCGCTGCGCGCCGCACCGCCGAACTGGAAGATCGCCGGCAGCCCGAGCGACACCGAGACGATCGGTGAGTGGGCGTCTCGCTCGTCGAGATCCTGGTGCAGGGTCAGACGGGCGCCAGGCACGTAGCGGTTGATCAGGCAGGCATCGGGCTCGAAGCTGTCGAACCCGGCCTGGCTGGCGGCGACTTTCGCCAGCGCCTGGAATGCGTGTGGCATTGGCGGCCAGGCACGGCCGCTGTCGGGGTCGATCGATTCGTAGCGGTAGCCGCGCCGATCGCTGACCCAGCCCAGCGGTCCGCAACTCGTCATCGCGACCGACATGCGAAAGCCGCCCGGCGTGATCAGGTGCCGCCAGGGGGCCTGTGCGGCGACTTCTTGCACGGCGGTCAGCAACGCCGAATCGCTCGCCCGTGCTCCGGCGCGCCAGACCACCGCCCCGGGCACCAGGGGTTCGATTCGGGGGGCGCTGTCATCCTCGAACAGCGACAGATTGGCGGCGACGCCGACCCGTTCGGTGCTCATGGTTCTGCGGCGTCTGCAGCTTCGCGGTCGAGCAGTTCGCGCTTGCGCTCGACCCCCCACCGGTAGCCCGACAACCCGCCGTCGAGACGCACGACGCGATGGCAGGGGATCGCGACCGCCAGCGGGTTGGCGCCGCACGCTTGTGCCACCGCGCGCACCGACGCTGGTGCGCCGATGCGCCGGGCGATCTCGGTGTAGCTGGCCGTGCGGCCCGGAGGAATCTCGCGCAGCGCCTGCCACACACGCTGCTGGAACAAGGTTCCGCGCAGGTCGAGCGGCAGGTCGAGGCCGATGGCCGGAGCCTCGACGAAGCCGACGACTTGTGCCACCAGTTGTTCGAAAGCGGAATCGCCGCCGATCAGGAGGGCCCGTGGGAAACGATCCTGAAGATCGCGGGCCAGCACGTCGGGGTCGTCGCCGAGCAGGATCGCGCAGATGCCCCGCGCGCTTTGCGCCACCAGGATCGAACCGAGCGAGCAGTGGCCGATCGCGAAACGGATCTCTGTCGCGGCACCTCCGCAACGGTAGGCGGCCGGCGTCATGCCCAGCATCTGCGCCGACTTCTCGTAGAAGCGGCTGCTCGACGGGTAGCCTGCTTCATGGATTGCCTCGGTGACCGAATTGTTGCGGGCCAGCGCCTGTCTGACTTTCTGTGCCCGATGAGCCTGACCGTAAGCCTGGGGTGTCACGCCGGTGACCGCCTTGAACAGCCGATGCAGATGGTGGGCGCTGAGTCCGGCGCGGGCGGCCAGGTCGTTCAGGCTCGGCAGACGTTCGGCGCTTTCGATGTGCCGGCACAGTTCGGCCACCAGAGCGGCCTGCTCCTGCGCGCGCGACGGTCGGTCCGGCGCACAGCGCTTGCAGGGTCTGAACCCCGCCTGCTCCGCATCGGCGCGAGTCATGTGGAATGCGACGTTCTCGGGCCGCGCGGTGCGCGATGCGCATGAGGGGCGGCAGTAGATTCCGGTGGTGCGCACCGAATAGAAGAACTGGCCGTCAGCCGAAGCATCGCGTGCGACGACCGCCGCCCAGCGAGGGTCGTCAGCGGTGGCGGAACGCCGTGGGTCGGATGGGGCAGTGCGGTGCATCGGGAGATCCTGCGCGCCGGGCAGGCTCCGGCGCCATGACGTGGAATTTAGACCGCACCGTTCGCGTTCGCACTCCGGATCCTGCGGTTGAATTCACCGACGGCCCGGGCTGCGGGCCGTTCGCTCACTCGGACTGGCCGAGCCGCACTCGCAGTTCGACGTGCGCACCGTCGCGCCACAGCTGCAGCGTGACGGCGTCCCCGGGCTGGCGGCGTTCGAACTGATCGAGCATGGATTCGAGCGTCGTGACCGGCTGCCTGTCGATCGCGGTGATCAGGTCTCCCGACACCACGCCCCGCTCCGATCGCCTGAACGGTCGCAGGCCCGCTTCGGCTGCCGTGCTGCCGGGTGCCACCTCGACGATGGCCACGCCAGCCGGGAGCCCGAGTGCGCGGTTGAACTCGGGCGGTGCAGCCGAGATGCCCAGCGACGGCCGGATCAGCCGACCATCGCGGATCAGCCTCGGAACGATGCGGTTCACCTCGTCGACGGGGATCGCGAAGCCGATGCCGGCGCTGCCTCCACTCGGGCTGTAGATGGCCGTGTTGATGCCGATCAGCCTGCCGGCCGAATCGAGCAGGGGACCGCCCGAGTTGCCCGGGTTGATCGCGGC
The DNA here is from genome assembly GCA_017986065.1 of Rhizobacter sp. Lineage (GTDB taxonomy): Bacteria > Pseudomonadota > Gammaproteobacteria > Burkholderiales > Burkholderiaceae_C > PBB1. Next base: position 3,141 of record JAGNWJ010000097.1, read on the forward strand.
ATCGGTCTGGATGGCGCCGCGTATCGGGCGCCGGGTGACCGATTCGATCTCGCGATTCAGGGCGCTGACGATGCCGGTGGTCAGCGTCTGGTCGAGGCCGAACGGGTTGCCGATCGCATAGACCTTCTGCCCGACCAGCAGGTTGCTGCTTTGTCCCACCGCGATCGCCTTCAGCTTGGCGGCCGGTGCGTCGATGCGCAGCACCGCGAGGTCGCGGTCGGGAAACACGCCGACCAGCGAGGCGCTGTAGGTGCTGTTGTCCGAAAGCGTGACCCGGGCGCCGTTACCGCCCTGGATCACGTGGAAGTTGGTCACGATGTGGCCGTGGTCGTCCCACATGAAGCCGGTGCCCGTGCCGCGCGGCACCTGGGTCGCATCGATCGAGAACAGGCTGGCCGCCCGTTCGAGCGTCGTGATGTGCACGACGGACGGCGACGCCGACTTGAAGACATCGATGTTGTTGCGTTCGTCTGCCGCCAGCTCTCCGCGCGCGACAACCGCCCGCGGGACGACGCTGGCCGCCGGGGGCGTGGCGGCCAGCGCTTCGGCCGCGCTGTGCTGACCGAGCCAGAACATCGCGGCGGCCACCGCACCGATCAACAGCAGGGTGGCCGCCCCCGTCGGGCGGGCGGGTTCAGCCAACGCGCACCTCGATGCGACGAGGCTGCGCTTCGGCAACCTTCGGGATGCGCAGTCGCAGCACGCCGTCCTTCAACTGGGCGTCGATCGCTGCGCTGTCGAGCTCGTTGCTCAGCGTGAACGAGCGGCGGTAGCGCGAGGCGCGCACTTCGGCGAAGACGGCGTCGAAGGGCTGCGGTGCGTCCAGGGTCACCGTGCCCTCGAGGCTCAGTGTCTGGCCATCGACCTTGATGTCGAGGCCGTCCTTCTTGACGCCGGGCAGGTCGGCCAGCAGCGTGATGCCGCTGCTGTCCTCGACCACGTCGACCTGCGGGACCAGGAATGGTGTGGACGCCGGGCTTGCATTGTTGGGTTTCGTGTCGCTCATGTCGAAATCTCCTGTGTCTGGTGGGGTGTGGGCGAGATCACTCGATCGCGATGCGCTTGGGCTGCGCCGCCTCGCGCCTGCGGACATTCACGCGCAGCACGCCGTCGCGGTAGGTCGCGCTGACCTGGTTCGGATCGACATCGTCCGGCAGCGCGACTGCTCGGCGGAACTTGCCTGCGTAGCGCTCGCGTCCGTGGACGCTGGTCTTGGGTGCTTCGGCCGGCAGATCGCTGGCGCGCTCGCCCGAAATCGTCAGCACGCCGCGATCGAGTGTCACTTCGGTGCGGCTCGCATCGATTCCAGGCGCGAACACATAGACATCGACGGCTTCAGGGCTCTGCCCGACGTTGATGGCTGGATAGGTGCTGCCGCCGGTCGAGCGGATCGCACGCGATGTGCCGCCCCACCCGAACAGGGAATCGAGGTCGCCGCGCATGCGGTCGAGGTCGGAAAGGAATCCGCTCGGGACGCTCAGGTAAGAGTCGTACATGGTTCGTTCTCCATCTTGAAGCGGAGCCCGTCCGTCGAGCCCCATGCCTATCAAAATGGCTGCGACCTGTCCGGTTTCAAGAGGCCGCGTCGTGCGCGTCGATTCGCGGCGTTCGTTGGTGCGAAGCAGTCTCGCGCAGCATCCATCCGAGGAAGCCGGCCAGACCCAGTGCGGCCAGCGTCAGTCCAGCGGTCGCTGCTGCCCAGAAGCCCGGCGCGCCCCGCAACGCTGCTGGTGTGAATCCGGTCAGGTCGAACGCCAGCGTGTAGCCGCCGCCCAGTCCGACCCCCCAGATCGCGATGCCGTAGATGATCAGCGGAGCCGAGGCAATGCGGTACGCGCGCAGCGTGTAGGCAACGTGGATCTGCGCCGCGTCGGCGACGTGGAACAGCATCACCCACGCCAGCAATGGCAGCGCCGCGGCGACGATCACCGCATCGTTCGTGTAGACGTGCAGGATGGCATCGCGCAGCGCATAGACCGATGCGCCCAGCGTTGCGGCGATCAGTATGGCCAGTTGCAGTCCGTGCCAGCCGAGCCGCCGAGCGTCGAGCGGGTCGCCGGCCCCGATGCGCTGCGCCACCAGCGTGCTGGTCGCATTGCCCAGCGATATCGGCAGCATGAACATCACCGAGATCAGGTTGACCGCGATCTGGTGGCCCGCCACGGGCGTGGCTCCCAGTCGCGCAATGAACAAGGCCATGAAAGTGAAGCCGGTGACCTCGATGCCGATCGACACGCCCATCGGCACGCCCAGACGCAGCAGGGCCGCGAGCTTGCGGGGATCGGGGCGCTGCAGTCGCCGCGTGTGCAGCCCGAACGGAGCGTAGAAGGGCGAGCGCAGCAGCACCGCGGCGGCGACCAGCAATTGCACGGCCATCGCGATGGCTGTGGCGATGCCGCAGCCCGGGGTTCCGAGCGAGGGAATGCGCCACTCGCTCCACGGCCAGCCTGCCGGCAGCGGCAGGGCGGCTCCGAATACCAGCAGCGCGGTCAGAGGCACCTTCAGCGTCAGGCCGACGAGTTGCAGCGCCATCACCATCTTCGGGCGCGATACCGCCGTGTTGAACCCACGAAACGCCGTGAAGAGCAGGGCCGACGGCAAGGCGAATGCCAGCGCTCCGAGGTGCGCTCGGACCTTTTCGGCAACGTCCGGTGGTGCCTGGGCCAGTGCCAGGAACGGCGCCGGAAAGACCAGCAGGCTGCAGCCTAGGAACGAGAGGCCGAGCGCGAGCCACAGGGCCTGATGCAGTTGCTGGCCGGCCTCCGGAAGCCGGCGCGCGCCAAACAATTGACCGGTGATCGGAGCCACGGCCTGCACCACGCCCGTCAGGCCGATGAAAACCGACACGTAGGCGGCGTTGCCGACCGCCAGCGCGGCCAGATCGATCGCCGAATGCCTGGCCACCATCAGCGTATCGATGGTGGCGAAGGCCAGTACCGCCAGCTGGCCGATGAAGACCGGCCATGCCAGCGGCAGGATGCGCGCCGCGCTCGACCACCAATTGCGCAGCGGCGTCACGGCTCAGCGATCACGCAGGGCCCGGCTGGCGGGAAGGCGATGTGGCGGATTCGTCCGTCGCGGGTCGCTGCACCTCCATCGCGCGTTCGGCATAGCGGTTGAAGCGCAGGGCGGTGCCGTCCATCGTGATGCGGCGCCACGTCGCGCGCTTTTCTGCCGGACTCATCACAGGCCAGTCCTGCACTTCATCGAAGCTGCGGCCGCATCCCTTGCAGATGTCATCGCCCTGGCTGGTCGAGCAGATCGCGATGCACGGCGCGTCGGGCGTGGTCGCATACCAGGCCAGCCAGGCGGCGCGCGAAGCGGCGGGCATGCTGCCATCGTCGCAGTCGCTCTCGCGGTAGTACACCATCAGTGCGTACACCTCTGCGAGCGCACGGACCTCGCTGCAGGCCGTGATGCCATCGGGGGACGGCGAGCGCTCGCGCCACCAGTTGATGGCGGCTTCGATGTCGGTGATGTGGATTCCGGCCATGTGGGACAGCGTGGCGGCACTCGGTCGGATGCAGGGGAGGGGCAGGATACCCGGCCGACGTGCAGGCCGCGATGCGCCAACTGTCTTGGGATCGTAGCGAGGGGGCTTTCGGCGTTCACGGATTCAGGGTAAACTCTAGGACTTCGCTCGCATCGACGATCCAACGCAGTGACTTCTGCGCAGTTGTTGTGATCGATGCTCGTTCATCCCCTCTGACCTCCTTCGAGTCAGCCCACGCTTTTCCAGTGCGGCAGGTCTCGATATCGCTTCAGTCGGTACCGCACTCGACGGTACCTGCAGGCAACGGTCGGCGGCGATGCCGTCGCTTGACTGTTCCGCTTCACTGTTCCCAAAGCGAACGTTCTCCCAGCGACCTGACCTTGTCGGTTCATGAAACCGGCGGGTGCCTCATGGCGTTGCGCATTGCGCAGCGTCGGCACCGCATTTGAAAGTACGAAATGACATTTGCAAGCCTGGGCCTCACAGAAGCCCTGACCAAAGCCGTTGCCGACGCCGGTTACGAAACCGCCACCGAAGTGCAGATGAAGGCCATTCCGCTGGCCCTCGCCGGCAAGGACCTGATGGTCTCGTCGAGCACCGGCAGCGGCAAGACAGCATCGTTCATCCTGCCCGCGCTCGAGCGCATCATCGCCGCACGTGCCGACACCACGCAGCGCCGTGACCGCGCCACCGTCTACGGCCCGCGCATCCTGGTGCTGACCCCGACCCGTGAACTCGCGATGCAGGTGGCCAAGGCCGCCTCCACCTACGGCCGCCATGTGCAGGGCCTGCGCGTCGCCACCGTCGTCGGTGGCGTGCCTTACCCGGCGCAGATCAAGGCGCTGCGCGGTCCGCTGGACATCCTGATCTCGACCCCGGGTCGCCTGCTCGACCACCTGCAGACCGGTAAGGCCGTGCTCGATCACGTCGAGATGCTGGTGCTTGACGAAGCCGACCGCATGCTCGACATGGGCTTCATCGACGACATCAACACCATCGCCGACCACGTGCCCGCTGCACGCCAGACAGTGATGTTCAGCGCCACCTTTGCCGGTCACGTGGGTCGCCTGGCGCAGAACCTGTTGCGTGATCCGCAGCGCATCGACGTGTCCTCGCACACCGACACGCACGAGAACATCGAGCAGCGTCTGCACTGGGCCGACAACCACAACCACAAGAACGCGCTGCTCGATCACATCCTGACCGAGCGCGAGATGGAACAGGCCCTGGTCTTCACCAGCACGCAGCGCGACGCCGACTGGCTGGCCGATCGCCTGGCGGAGATGGGTCATGCGGTCGCATCGCTGCACGGCGGCATGCCGCAGGGCCGTCGCAATCGCGTGCTGCAAGGCCTGCGCTCGCGTCAGCTGAAGGTGCTGGTTGCAACCGACGTCGCTGCTCGCGGCATCGACGTGCCGAGCATCAGCCACGTCATCAACTACGGACTGCCGATGAAGGCCGAGGACTACGTCCACCGCATCGGCCGCACGGGCCGTGCCGGCAAGAACGGTCTGGCGATCACGCTGGGCGAGCGCATGGACACCGGCATGATCCGCCGCATCCAGCAGTTCACGACGCAGAACATTCCGGTCAGCACCATCGCCGGTCTGGAGCCCAAGAGCCCCGAGCCGCGCATGTACGCACCGCGCCCCGGCAGCGACACCGAGCGCCGTCCAGGCGGTTTCGGCAACCGTTCGGGTGCGCCGTCCGCCGGTCGCTTCAGCAAGCCGTCGTTCGCACCGCG
>JAGNWJ010000098.1 GCA_017986065.1 Rhizobacter sp.
TGGGGTGGCTGATGGGGCTCGAACCCACGACAACAGGAATCACAATCCTGGACTCTACCAACTGAGCTACAGCCACCGCAGCCCGCAATTATAGGGGAACGGCGCGTCGGGACCGCACCCGCCGATCCGGAATCAACGGTTTTCTGCGGTGTCGGCAGACGCGGCCTGAGCGGCAACCTTGTCCTTGACGCTGACCTTCAAGCGGGTCTTCAACGCCGCGTAGTAGGCCTGGGTTTCGGCATCGCCCCATGCGCCGACGTACTGGCTGCGAGCCCGGACCGGATCTGCTGCAACGGGATCCCGTCCGATCACCTTCTGGACCTTCGCGACGAGATACCCCGATGCGCCGAGATCGATGCCGACGACCGCTGGCAATGCCTTGGGATCGGCGCCCAGTACCGCCTCGATCGTGGCTTCGCCGAGATCCTGGAGCTGCATCCGCGAGACAAGCCGTGACTCGAGGCCCATATCCGTCTGTGGAGCCTGCTTCAGCGAGGCCAGCCGAGCTTCGCCTTCTTTCCTGGCCAGCGCGGCAGCCTGCAATTGCACGAGCCGTGCGCGCACCTGATCCTTGACGTCTGCCAACGGCAGCGCACGCACCGGGTCGTACTGAAGCACCCGACCCGACACCAGCTGGCTTGGCGCCGTTTCAACCGCATCGGTGTTGCGCTTGTTGCGCAGCGCATCGTTGGTGAACAGCGCATCGAGGAATTTTTGCGAAGCCAGCGGCCCCTTGGCGCCAGACGCCGGCTTGCGCGTGACTCCCTGCGCTGTCTTCAGTTCGAGCTTGTACCGGTCGATGGCCGGTTTCAGGCTGTCCGCCTGTTCGTAGACCAGGTTGGTGAACTCGGTGGCCGCCTCGGTGAACTTGGCCTGGGCGAGTTGCTGGCGCACCTCCGCCTCGATCTCCGCGCGCGCGGCCTCGAAGCTGCGCTGCTCTCCGCCGCGCTTGTCGGTCACACGGATGATGTGAAAACCGAAATCGCTCTCGACAACGCCGCTCGTTTCACCGACCTTCATGCCGTAAGCCGCATCCTCGAAGGGCTTGACCATCGCTCCGCGAGCGAAGAAATCGAGGTCGCCACCCTTCGCGGCCGAACCCGGGTCCTGCGAGTTCTTCCTGGCCAATTCGGCAAAGGCATCGGGGGTCTTGCGGACCTCGGCGAGCAGTTCGTCCGCCTTGGCTCTGGCCTTGGCACGCTCCTCGGCGGCCAGCGACTTGTCGGCAGCAATCAGGATGTGACTGGCACGGCGCTCTTCGGGCGTCGAGTAGCGCGCCGCGTTCTCGTCGTAGTACTTGCGCACGTCTTCATCATTGATCGTTACCTGCGACTTCATCGCATCGAGGTCGAGCACGACGTACTCGATGCTCGCCTGCTCCGGAGCCTGAAACTGCTGGGCGTGGACGGGATCCTTGTGGTACGACTCGATCTCGGCATCTGTCGGATTGACCCGCGTCGCGTAGCTGGCAGCTTCGAATCGCTGAAGGAATACCTCGCGCTGCTGGAAGAACGAATCGACCGCGTGGTCAGCTGCCGCGGCAGACGCGAACCCGGTACCCGACACGCCCAGCAAGACCTGCTGAACTGACAGCTCCTGTCGCAGGCGACGGGCGAACATCTCGCTGGACATGCCCTGCGCGGCCAGCATGTCCTTGTTGACGCTGCCGTCGGCGTTGCGGATCGATGCGAACTGCGGATCGGTCGTGAACAGGCGCTGCAGTCGGTCATCGGTGGTCGCCAGATGCAGCTTGTCAGCGGCGGCCAGCATCACCCGGTCGCGGATCAGCTTGTCGAGAGACTGCTGCTTGAGTTGCGCGCTGTCGAGCAGCTTCGGGTCGACGTTGGGGTTCTGACGGCGAAGGCGCTCGACCTGCTCGCGGTGCACGAAGTCCCATTCAGCCTGCGTGATCGACTGCCCGGAGACCTCTGCGATGACCTTGTTGGCCCCCTCGTTCATTCCGTTGTAGCCCTGCAAACCCAGGAAGGCGAACGATGGAATGATCAGCACAGCCAGAATGATCTGGAACAAACGCATGTGCTTGCGGAAAAATTCAAACATCGAGAGGTGCCCGTGTATGTGTGTGTGCGCCTGCGGGGCCGACGCCAGAAGCAGTGCGCATCAAAACGATGCTTCCTGAACGCGAAAAAGGCGAACCTCGGTTCGCCTTTGCCCAGTACCAGATCGAGATTTTATCCGTGACTTCGATGCCGGGTACTGACATCCCGGCTCTGCGGATGGTGGGTGCTGAGGGGCTCGAACCCCCGACCTACGCCTTGTAAGGGCGCCGCTCTACCAACTGAGCTAAGCACCCGTGCCTTGCTGATTACTTGAGTGCATCCTTGAGCGCCTTGCCTGGGCGGAACTTCGGCACCTTGGCGGCCTTGATCTTGATCGCCGCGCCGGTGCGCGGGTTGCGGCCGCTGCGAGCAGCGCGCTTGGTCACGCTGAACGTACCAAAACCGACGAGCGTCACGCTGTTGTTCTTTTTGAGCGTTGACTTCACACCACCGATCAGCGCTTCAAGCGCGCGACCTGCGGCAGCTTTCGAAATGTCCGCTTGCTTGGCGATGTGTTCGATCAGTTCTGACTTGTTCACAAAGTGTCCCCCTCGAAGATGAATGCGTGTTGTTTGGTTCGCTGATAACCGTGAGCCTCGGAGAGCCACGGCCCTCGCCGGATTACATCCGCGAGGTAGGTGGGTGTCAAGCGAGGAAAGGCATTCTATCGATCTGTTTCAAACGGACCTCACGCGGATCGCCTGCTCGACGGCCCGACCCACATCGATGGTCGATGCGTCACCGCCGATGTCTGGCGTGCGTGGCGCACCAGAAGCGGGATCGAGCACCTGTTCGATCGCACCGACGATCGCGTCGTGCGCCTCGCGATGCCCCAGAAAATCGAGCATCAGCGCCGCAGACCAGATCTGTCCGATCGGGTTCGCGATGCCGCGACCGGCGATGTCCGGCGCAGAACCGTGGACAGGTTCGAACAGTGAAGGAAACGTGCGCGTCGGGTTCAGATTGGCCGATGGCGCGATGCCGATCGTGCCCGTGCAGGCCGGACCCAGGTCGGACAGGATGTCCCCGAACAGGTTGCTCGCGACCACCACGTCGAACTGCTGCGGGCGCTGCACGAAATGCGCAGCAAGGATGTCGATGTGGAACTGGTCGACCTCCACCGACGGGTAATTCGCGGCCATCGCCGCGACTCGTTCGTCCCAGTAAGGCATCGTGATTGCGATGCCATTGGACTTGGTGGCTGAAGTCAGCTTGCGGCGCGGACGCGAGGCCGCCAGGTCGAATGCGAACTTCAGCACCCGATCGACACCGACGCGCGACATCACCGTCTGCTGCATGACGATCTCGCGTTCGGTCCCTTCGTACATGCGCCCTCCGATGCTCGAGTACTCGCCCTCGGTGTTCTCGCGCACGATCATCATGTCGATCTCGCCGGGTCGCAGCGGTTCACCGGCCCGATTGACCAACGGCGATCGGATGCCAGGCATCAGGCGCGCAGGTCGCAGGTTCACGTACTGGTCGAACTCGCGCCGGAATCGCAGCAGCGAACCCCACAGCGACACGTGGTCGGCGATCCTGGCAGGCCAGCCGACTGCACCGAAGAAGATCGCATCGTGTCCACCGATCTGTTGCTTCCAGTCGTCGGGCAGCATCTGGCCGTGACGCTCGAAGTACTCCCAGCTGGAGAAATCGAAGTGATCGATCTGCAGCCCGATGCCATGCCGGTCGGCAGCGGCCTCGAGCGCGCGCAAGCCCTCGGGCATCACTTCCTTGCCGATGCCGTCGCCTGCGATGACGGCGATTCGATGTCGATTCATGTTGGGTCTCCTGTTCCGCCGCCAGGCCGCACAGACTGGTTCGAGGGCACGCTGACGACAAGGGCCACGCCGACGGCAGTCAGCACCATGCCGACCAGCATCGATGCCGTCAGCACCTCGTCGAACAGCAGCCAGGCCAGCAGCGCGGTCATGGGAGGTACGAGGTACAGCAGGCTGGTCACACGCGTCGCAGCGCCCCGCTGAATCAGCAGGTAAAGCAGCGAACTGCCACCGATCGTCAGCACGACGACCGACCAAGCCATGGCAGTCAGGAAGGTCGGGTTCCAGTGGATAGGTTCGGATTCAAGAAGTGCCAGCGGCAGGCTGACGATCATCGCTGCAAGCAGCTGAACCGTGTTCGCGGTGCGCACATCGCACGGCGCGACAAACCGCTTCTGGTAAAGCGTTCCAGCGGTGATGCCGATCAGCGCGACCGTCGCCAGACCCAGATTCCACGCAGTGATCTCGCCGACACCGAGCTTGCGCCACACCACCAGCGTCAACCCGAGCAGACCGAGAGCCAGCCCTGCCCACTGCCGCGCGGTCACCGCATGCGCGCGGTCCGGTGCAGCTGCAGCCGACAGCCAGAGTGCTGTGAGCACCGGCTGCAAGCCAACCAGCAGCGCCACCGTGCCGGCTCCGATGCCCGCCTTCACCGCGGCCCACACGCCGCCCAGATAGGCCGCATGCATCAGCACTCCGGTGACGCCCAGGTGCAACCACTGCACGCGCCCCACGGGCCAGGCAGCTCGAGACACAGCGATCCAGACGCCGAAGCAGACGATCGACAGCCCAAAGCGCATCGACAGGAACGTGAAAGTGGGCGAGTTGGACATCGCGTAGCGCGCGACGATGAAGCCGGTGCTCCAGATCATCACGAACACCGCAGGCATTGCACGCAGCGCAGCGTCGCCACGCGTGGTCGGCAGCACGATCACGAAGGGATCGCTATCTCGCCTTGGCGCGGATCTCCGGCAGCGCCTTCTGGAGGTAATACACCATCGACCAGACGGTCAGCACCGCGGAGATGTAGATCAGCAAGGTGCCCCACCAATGGGTGTCGATGACACCGAAGAGCGTCCCGTGATAGAGCAGAAACGGAATGGCGATCATCTGAACCATCGTCTTCAGCTTGCCCAGCATGTGCACCGCCACGCTGCGCGAGGCCCCGATCTGCGCCATCCATTCGCGCAGGGCGGATATGGCGATCTCGCGACCGATGATGACCAGCGCGACCAGCGCATGCAGCCGGTTCAGGTGCACCAGCACCAGCAGCGCCGCACACACGAGGAACTTGTCTGCCACCGGATCCAGGAAGGCACCGAAGGACGAGGTCTGGTTGAGCTTGCGCGCCAGGTAGCCGTCGGCCCAGTCGGTCAACGCAACGACGATGAACAGCGCGGTGGCGATCGTGTTGCGCAATGCATCGTTCAGGTCGAGATAGAACACGCCGACCACCAGCGGAATCGCGACGATGCGCGCCCAGGTCAGCAGTGTCGGCAGGTTGAAGAACATTCGATCGATTGTGCCGTGTCACGGAACGGCCGCGCCCATCAAGAGGACATCAGCGATCGTCCAGCGTGCGGGGCTTGAAGCGACGATCGTCGTTGAAGAGGAATGTTTCGGTGAATCGCCAGGGGCGAGGCAGGTGCGACACGTCACCAAAGGGGGCTGCGCGCCTGACGGCGTCGATGGCAATCTGCGTGGTGTCCTTGGCCTGACGCGGATAGCGCAACACATCGATGTGACGGATCGACCCATCGGCATTGAGGTCGACGGCCAGCACCGGAATCGCCAGCAGCACCTCGGGCGGGCGGTCGTTGTAGATCAGATGCGGGTTCGCGGCGGCGATCCGGCGTGCCGCCTGCAGGTGCAGTTCGTTCGCGCTTCGCACGGTCGCCGGGGCAGGCAGCCGCACTGCTGCGGGAGCGCCCGCAGCGACGGCAGGCGCCGCGGGTCGCTCCACCGGAGCGACAGGCACCACGACCGGCACCGGTCTGCCCGTGCTCACCGGCACCGGCACCGGAGGAGATCCCGGTCCGGTGGCGCAGCCCGCCAGCGCCACACCGAGGCAAGCTGCCGCCCGCGACACGCACCGAACGGTCTGTCGATGCAGGTCCCGCCAATCAATGCAGGGCACGGTAGATCTCCTCGGCCAGATCCTTCGATATGCCGTCGACGGTCAAAAGATCGGTCACGCTCGCGCTGGCCACGCCGCGCACGCCGCCGAACCGCTGCAGCAGCTTGGCCCGCTTCTTCGGGCCGACGCCCGGGATGTCCTCGAGCTTGCTGCCGCCGGTGCGCACGCTGGCGCGCTTCGCGCGCATGCCGGTGATGGCGAATCGATGGGCCTCGTCGCGGATCTGCGCGATCAGCATCAGCGCGGCCGAATCCCGGCCCAGATAGACCTTGTCCCGACCGTCGGCGAATACCAGTTCCTCGAGCCCGACCTTGCGCCCCTCGCCCTTTTCGACGCCGGCGATCAGGCCCAGGTCGAGGCCCAGCTCCTCGAACACTTCGCGCGCCATGCTGACCTGTCCCCGGCCGCCGTCCACCAGCACCAGGTCGGGCAATCGCAGTTCGGGCCGGGCCATCACGGACTCGTCGACAGGTTCATCGGTCGCCTCGACCGGCCTGGCCACCTGCGCTGCGAGCCGGCCGTAGCGACGCATCAGCACCTGCCGCATCGCGGCGTAGTCATCGCCTCCGGTGATGCCCTCGATGTTGTAACGGCGGTACTGGGCGCTCTGCATCTTGTGGTTCTCGAACACGACGCAGGATGCCTGAGTGGCCTCGCCTGCCGTGTGGCTGATGTCGAAACACTCGATGCGAAACGTGTCCAGCTGCTCGACTTCCAGCGCCAACGCATCGACGAGCGCCCGCGTGCGTGCCTGCTGGGATCCCTCCTCGGCCAGCAACTGTGCCAGGCGCAGTTCGGCGCCCTTGATGCACATGTCCAGCCAGGCCCGGCGCGCATCGCGCGGCTGGTGCTGGGCGGTGACCTTGACACCGCTCTGCGCCGACAGCGCGTCGATCAGCGCCCGGTCGACCGGATGGTTCAGCACCAGCAGCGGTGGCACGCCGCCATCGAGGTAGTGCTGCGCGATGAAGGCTTCGAGCACCAGGGCTTCGGGTGCCGATGCAGCTTCGTCCCTGCCCGGGCCGTCGGCCGCCGGCCCGACATCCAGCGCGGTCGCGTCGCCGATGTGCACCGGAAAGAAAGGCCGGTCACCCAGGTGCCGGCCGCCGCGAACCATCGCCAGGTTGACGCAGGCGCGACCGCCCTGAACCTTCACGGCCAGGATGTCGACATCCCGTGTGGCGATGCCGGTGTTGTCCTCGACCGATTGCTGATGCAGCACCCGCGACAACGCGCCGATCTGGTTGCGTATCTCGGCGGCCTGCTCGAACTGAAGCGCTTCGGCGTGAATCATCATCTGCGCCTGCAGCCGATCCATCACCTGCTGCTGTTCACCCTGAAGAAACCGCTCGGCGTTCGCCACGTCGCGGGCGTAGTCATCCGCAGGGATCAATTTCACGCACGGCCCCGAGCACCGCTTGATCTGGTGCAGCAGGCACGGCCGGCTGCGGTTGTTGAAGACGGTGTCCTCGCAGGTGCGAAGCCGGAACACCTTCTGGAGCAGCTGGATCGACTCCTTGACTGCCCAGGCGCTCGGGTACGGACCGAAGTAGCGATGCCGCTGATCGACAGGGCCGCGGTAGTAGGCCATCCGCGGGTATTGCGAAGCCAGCGATCCCGAGGCGTTACCCGGCGTCCCGGTGATCTTCAGATACGGATAGCTCTTGTCGTCCCGGAACAGGATGTTGTAGCGAGGATTGAGCGCCTTGATCAGGTTGTTCTCGAGCAGCAGCGCTTCGGCCTCGGAGCGCACGACCGTCGTCTCCATGCGCACGATCTTCGTGATCATGTGGCCGATGCGGGTGCCGCCGTGGCTCTTCTGGAAGTAGCTCGAAACCCGCTTCTTCAGGTCACGCGCCTTGCCGACATAGAGCACGCCGCCCTGGGCGTCGAAATAGCGGTAGACGCCGGGCAGGCTCGGCAGCGCAGCCACGTCGGCAAGCAGACGCTGCCGCCGCTCGTCGGGCTCGGCGGCAGTCGCGCCAGCAGGATCAGGGGTCTCGGACATCGCCGGCGATTGTGCAGGCCCCCGGATAATCGAACGATGTCCCTGCCCTGCTCCCAGACCCCCGGAATCGGACGGACCTGGGACATCTTCTGCCGGGTCGTCGACAACCACGGCGACGCTGGCGTGTGCTGGCGGCTGGCGACCGATCTCGCGTCCCGCCAGATCGACGTCCGGCTGTGGATCGATGACGCCCGTGCCCTTGCCTGGATGGCACCGACGGGCAGGCACGGGGTGCGGGTGCTGGCCTGGCCGGACGGCGATCAGGACATCTCCCGCGAGCTCGATCCGGCGCCATCGGTGGTCGTGGAGACCTTCGGCTGCGGACTGCCC
>JAGNWJ010000023.1 GCA_017986065.1 Rhizobacter sp.
GATGGAGGCGCGGCCCAGAGTCGAACTGGGCTAATCGGATTTGCAATCCGGTGCATAACCGCTTTGCTACCGCGCCGTACGGGTCGCCGACCCAGGTACGAAAAAGGGAAGCTGGTGCTTCCCTTTTTCTATTTTTTGGAGCGGGAGACGAGGCTCGAACTCGCGACCTCAACCTTGGCAAGGTTGCGCTCTACCAACTGAGCTACTCCCGCATTCGCGATGCACTGCACATCGCGTCTCGCAGTATACATCGAAACCTCTGCATCGACTCCATTAAATGAATCAGTGTTTCATTGATTCGGTCGACACGGCAGGAACGGCTGCAGCTTCAGGTTTCACCTCTTCGGGCTTGGGCGGCTCTTCATCCGGCAGCGCTTGTGGCAGGCTTTGCAGAGCCACCTCGAGCACCTGGTCGATCCATTTCACCGGAACGATCTCGAGCTGGTTCTTCACGTTCTCCGGAATATCCTGAAGGTCCTTGACGTTCTCTTCCGGAATGATCACTGTCTTGATGCCGCCACGGTGGGCCGCCAGCAGCTTTTCCTTCAGTCCACCGATTCCAGTGACTTCACCGCGCAGCGTGATCTCCCCGGTCATGGCGACGTCCGCGCGGACAGGAATGCCCGTGAGCGCAGAAACGAAGGCCGTGGTCATGGCCGCACCGGCGCTGGGCCCATCCTTCGGGGTAGCGCCATCGGGCACGTGAATGTGGATGTCACGCTTTTCGAACAACTCGTCCTTGATCCCCAGGCGGCGAGCACGTGAGCGAACAACGGATCGAGCCGCTTCCACCGATTCCTTCATCACATCGCCGAGTGAGCCAGTACGAATGATCACGCCCTTGCCAGGCATCATTGCCGACTCGATGGTGAGCAAGTCTCCACCGACCTCGGTCCACGCCAAACCGACGACCTGACCCACCTGATTCTGCTTCTCGGCCTGGCCGTAGTCGTACTTGCGCACCCCCAGGAAATCATTCAGGTTGTCGGCGGTGACCACGATCTTTTCGGTCACTTGCTTGAGCTGAATGCTCTTGACCACCTTGCGGCAGATCTTCGAGATTTCACGTTCGAGCGAACGCACTCCGGCCTCACGGGTGTAGTAGCGGATGATTCCCCGCACGGCCGACTCGGCGACTTCCATCTCGGCATCCTTGACGCCGTTGTTCTTGGCCTGCTTAGGCAACAGATAGCGTTGAGCGATGTTGACCTTCTCGTCCTCGGTGTAACCCGAGAGGCGTATCACTTCCATTCGATCCAGCAACGCCGGCGGGATGTTCATCGAATTGGACGTCGCGATGAACATCGTGTCCGAAAGGTCGAAGTCGACCTCGACGTAGTGATCGCTGAAGGTGTGGTTTTGCTCGGGGTCGAGAACCTCGAGCAACGCGCTCGAGGGATCGCCGCGGAAATCCATGCCCAGCTTGTCGATTTCGTCAAGCAGGAACAGCGGATTGCGCGTACCGACCTTGCTCAGGCTCTGCAGCACCTTGCCGGGCATGGAGCCGATGTAGGTGCGGCGATGCCCGCGAATCTCGGCTTCGTCTCGCACGCCACCGAGAGCCATGCGAACGAACTTGCGCCCGGTGGCGCGAGCCACACTCTGGCCGAGCGAGGTCTTGCCGACACCCGGAGGCCCGACCAGACACAGGATCGGCGCCTTCACCTTGTCGACACGCTGCTGCACCGCGAGATATTCGAGGATGCGATCCTTGACCTTCTCGAGGCCGTAGTGGTCTTCGTTCAGAACGGCTTCAGCGAAGGCCAGGTCGTGCTTGATCTTGGTCTTCTTGGTCCACGGCAGATTGACCAGCGTGTCGATGTAGTTGCGCACGACCGTCGCCTCGGCCGACATCGGAGACATCAGCTTGAGCTTCTTGTACTCGGCATCGGCCTTCTTGCGAGCCTCCTTGGGCATCTTGGCGGCGATGATCTTCTTTTCCAGCTCCTCCATGTCGGCGCCTTCTTCGCCGTCACCGAGTTCCTTCTGGATTGCCTTGACCTGTTCGTTCAGGTAGTACTCACGCTGGCTCTTCTCCATCTGGCGCTTGACGCGACCCCGGATGCGCTTCTCGACCTGGAGGATGTCCACTTCGTGCTCAAGCTGCTCGAGCAATTTCTCCAGCCGCTTGTCGACCGCGAACAGATCGAGCACCGATTGCTTGTTCTCGAGCTTCAGCGGCAGATGTGCCGCGATCGTGTCGGCAAGGCGACCCGCATCGTCGATGCCAGCGATTGACGTCAGGATCTCCGGCGGGATCTTCTTGTTGAGCTTGACGTACTGGTCGAACTGTTGGGTGACGGCGCGACGCAGGGCCTCGATCTCGGGCTTGGTTTCCACTTCGGGCGGCATCGGCGTGACTTCGGAGACGAAGTACTCGCCGTTGTCAGTGATGCTGTGGGTGTTGGCGCGCTGCAGTCCTTCGACCAGCACCTTCACGGTGCCATCGGGAAGCTTCAGCATCTGCAGGATGGTCGAGACGCACCCAACGTCGAACATGTCATCCGGCTTCGGCTCGTCCTTGCCGGCAGCCTTTTGCGCCACCAGCATGATCTGGCGCCCTGCCTCCATCGCGGACTCGAGGGCCTTGATCGACTTCGGGCGCCCGACGAACAGCGGAATCACCATGTGGGGAAACACCACCACATCTCGCAGGGGCAGTAACGGCAGCGTGATGGGCTCAGCGGGGAGTACAGGATGTCCGGACATGGAAACCTCTCTTTCTCAAGCCTATCTAGGGCTTGAGTTTTTGATTGCAAGGAGCCGTGCGAGGGGAAGTCACCTGCGCGGCAGACCGGTAGTTCAGGCGCTGGCCTTGGCTTGCTCGCGATAGACGAGCAGAGGTTTGGCTTCGTCTTCGATGGTGTGCTCGTCCAGAACGACTTTCACAACACCCTCGAACGAAGGCAGTTCGAACATCGTGTCGTTGAGCGATTGCTCCATGATCGAGCGCAATCCGCGAGCTCCCGTCTTTCGAGCCAGGGCCTTGCGTGCGATCGCAGTAAGCGCCGATGGCCGGATCTCCAGTTCGACGCCGTCCATGCTGAATAGCTTCTGGTACTGCTTGATCAAGGCGTTCTTGGGCTCGGTCAAGATCTGAACCAGGGCGTCCTCGGTCAATTCGCCAAGGGTAGCCATCACCGGCAGTCGTCCGACGAGTTCAGGTATGAGGCCGAACTTGATCAGATCCTCGGGCTCGGCTTCTCGGAATACCTCGCTGACCTTGCGATCAACCTTGCTCTTCACGTTGGCACCAAACCCGATGCCAGACTTCTCGGACCGGTTCTGGATGACCTTTTCAAGGCCATCGAAGGCACCGCCGCAAATGAACAGGATGTTCGTGGTGTCGATCTGCAGGAAATCCTGGTTCGGATGCTTGCGCCCACCCTGCGGCGGCACGCTGGCCATCGTGCCCTCTACCAACTTGAGCAAGGCCTGCTGCACGCCTTCTCCGGACACGTCGCGTGTGATCGAAGGGTTATCGGCCTTGCGCGAGATCTTGTCGATCTCGTCGATGTAGACGATGCCGCGCTGTGCCTTCTCGACGTCGTAATTGCAGTTCTGCAGTAGCTTCTGAATGATGTTCTCGACATCCTCACCCACATAGCCCGCTTCGGTCAGCGTGGTCGCGTCAGCAATCACGAACGGCACATTGAGCAGCCGCGCAAGCGTCTGAGCCAACAACGTCTTGCCGGACCCGGTCGGGCCGATCAACAGGATATTGCTCTTGGACAACTCGACGTCGTCCTTGTTGCGGCTCATGTGCTTGAGCCGCTTGTAATGGTTGTAGACCGCCACCGCCAGGGTGCGTTTGGCTGGTTCCTGACCAATCACGTACTGGTCCAGGCTGGCCTTGATTTCGCTCGGGACAGGCAGATCGGACTTGGTCGCCTTGGCATCCGCGCTTTCAGCCGGAACCTCGTCGCGGATGATGTCGTTGCAAAGCTCGATGCACTCATCGCAGATGAAAACCGAGGGGCCTGCAATGAGCTTCTTGACCTCGTGCTGGCTCTTGCCGCAGAAGGAGCAGTACAGGACTTTTTCGCTCGAAGAGCCTTTTTTGTCGGCCATGGAAATGTGCCACCGGTCAGCGAAAGTGCTGTCTGAATAATAGAACAAAAGGAAACGGGGCCTTGCCGTGAAGAAAGGCCCCGTTGGATACGCTGATCGAACGCTTCAGCGCGTCAGGACCGCTTGGAAATCACCTGGTCGATCAACCCATAGTCCTTGGCTTCTTCCGACGACATGAAGTAATCGCGCTCCGAATCGGCGCGGATCTTCTCAAGCGGCTGTCCGGTGCGGTCAGCCAGGATGCCGTTCAGGCTCTCGCGCAGCTTGAGGATTTCGCGGGCCTGGATCTCGATGTCCGTTGCCTGACCCTGCGCACCACCCGAAGGCTGATGGATCATCACCCGGGAATTCGGCAAGGCGAACCGCTTGCCCTTGGCACCGGCAGCCAGCAGGAAGGCACCCATGCTCGCGGCGATGCCCATGCACAGCGTGGAGACGTCTGGCTTGATGAACTGCATGGTGTCGAAGATCGACATGCCGGCGCTGACAGAGCCGCCTGGCGAATTGATATAGAAGGAAATGTCCTTATCCGGGTTCTCGCTTTCCAGGAAAAGCAGTTGCGCGACAACAACGTTGGCAGATTGATCGTTCACCGGACCGACCAGAAAGATCACCCGCTCGCGCAGCAGGCGCGAGTAGATGTCGTAGGCGCGTTCGCCGCGGCCGGATTGCTCGATGACCATCGGGACCATGCCCAGGCCTTGCGTGTGAATTGCGCTCATGCGTGATGTCCTAGTTATCGTTCTCTGGCTTATCTCTTCGGCCCATGCCAGCGGGAAGACGAGACCGAATTATGTCGTCACAACGCGATCCCGATGGGGGTGTGGAAATGCGCAGGGGCACCGGCCTGTGCGGCTCGGTGCCCCTGCGCGCAGGCCGAAGGCGATCAGGACGCCATCAACTCGTCGAATGGAACGTCCTTGTCGATCACCTTGCCGCGTGACATCACGAATTCGGCGACGTTGTTCTCGACAACGACCACCTCAACGTCCGCCATCCGCTGCTTGTCGCCCAGATACCAGCTGACGACTTCGGAGGGCTTCTCGTAACTCTGTGCCATCTCCTCGATATAGGCCTGCAACTGCTCAGGCTTGGCCTGAAGGTTGTTGGCACGAACCAGTTCGCTCACCACCAGGCCCAGGCGGACACGACGCTCAGCCTGGGGCTGGAATATCTTGGTCGGGATCTGTGCCTTGTCCATGTCCTTGGCGCCGCGCTGCTTCATGTCGGCGATCGTCGATTCGACCAGCCGCTTGGCCTCGTCGTCGACCAAGGCGGCGGGAACATCCAGTTCGCTGTTCTTGAGCAGGACCTCCATCACCGAGCCCTTGTTGCGCGTCATCACACGAGCCTTCACCTCGCGCTCGAGGTTGCTGCGGACGTCCTTGCGCAGGCTTTCCATGGATCCATCCAGGATGCCCAGACTGCGCGCGAACATGTCGGTCAGCTCGGGCAGTTGCTGGACCTCGATCGCGTTGACCGTGACAAGGAAGTCGGCCTCCTTGCCGGCTGCTTCCTTGTTCTGGTAATCGTCCGGGAAGCGAAGCGGGAAGGTCTTCGATTCGCCCACCTTCATGCCACGCACCGCGAGGTCGAACGTCTCGAGCATCTGGCCTTCGCCAATCACGAACTGGAAGCCCTGCGCCGTCCCGCCTTCGAAAGGCACTCCATCGAACTTGCCCTCGAAATCGATCGTCACGCGATCCGTCTCGACCGCTGGTTCGCCTGCAGGGCGCGGCGCGAATGTGCGACGCTGCTTGCGCAGGATGTCGATCGTGCGATCGATGGCGGCTTCGGTGATGTCGGTGCGATATCGCTCGACCTCCACGCCTTCGAGGCTGCCGATCTTCACTTCGGGGAAGACCTCGAAGACTGCGTCGAACATCATGGTGCCCGATTCCGCGCCTTCCTTTTCGGTGATGCGGGGCGCTCCGGCGACCCGCAGCTTGGCCTCGTTGGCCGCATCGGCGAATGCCTGCCCGATCTGGTCGTTCATCACCTCGTTCTGAACCGAGTAGCCGTAGCGCTGGGCCACCACGCTCATCGGCACCTTGCCGGGGCGGAAGCCGTCAGCCTTCACGGTCCGCGACAGCTTCTTCAGCCGATTGGAAATCTCGCTCTGAATCGTCTCGGCGGACAGGGTCAGCGTGATACGCCGTTCGAGCTTTTCAAGGGTTTCGACAGTCACTGCCATGATCAAGAGACCTTATGTAGACGTTGCTGATTGCTGTGGCTGGTGCGCGGGGCGGGACTCGAACCCGCACACCATTGCTGGCGTCAGGACCTAAACCTGGTGCGTCTACCAATTTCGCCACCCGCGCGGGGCCAATTCAAACGACAGGAGCACGCGCTTCTATCAAACGGAATTCTGCGCACCGCAGAAAGCCCGCCAGTTTAACCGCGCCGGCTTCCGCTGGAAACGACTTCACGCAACGATGCATGGACAATGCGCGCCGTGAGCGTTGATCACTACGAAAATTTTCCTGTCGCTTCCTGGTTGTGTCCCCCGGCTCTGCGCGCCTCGGTCGGGGCTATTTACTGGTTCGCGCGAACGGCGGACGATCTGGCGGACGAAGGCGACGCCAGCGCTGCGCGACGCCTGGCCGATCTTGCTGCCTACCGGGCGGACCTGAATGCTGTCGCAGCCCACCATGCGCCCTCCCCCCGCTGGGCTGCGGTCTTCACACCGCTGGCGCGGGCCATCGACAAGCACGACCTTCCGTTGTCGATGCTGGCAGACCTGCTCAGCGCATTCGAACAGGACGTAGTGAAAACCCGGTACGCCGACCGCGCTGAATTGCTTGACTACTGCAGCCGCTCGGCCAACCCGGTCGGGCGCCTGCTGCTGCACCTCTACGGCGTGCGCGACAACGCCTCGCGGGTTCAATCGGATGCGATCTGCAGTGCGCTGCAGCTGATCAATTTCTGGCAGGACCTGAGCATCGACGCACCGCGGAATCGCCTGTACATGCCCCTGAGTGATGCGACAGCGCATGGTGTCGAGGTGCAGACGTTGCTCGACCGGCGAGACAGCGCTGAAGTTCGTCGCCTGATCGCATCGGTCACGCACTGGGCCCGAACGCTCATGCTGCAGGGTGCGCCCCTCGTGCATGCGGTGCCCGGCCGGGCCGGATGGGAACTGCGGCTGGTTGTCCAGGGCGGGCTGCGCATCGCCGACAAGATCGAAGCCATGGATTACGCCACGCTGCTACGGCGGCCGCACATCGGCAAAGGAGACGCCCCTGCCCTGCTTTGGCGTGCGTTGCGAATGCGTCGCCCGGTCGGCTCACTCACCCGCGAGACCGCATGACACCAGAACAGTACGTACAGGACAAGGCCGCCAAGAGCGGCTCCAGCTTCTACTACGCCTTCCTCTTCCTGCCGCCGGCGCGCCGCGCGGCGATCACTGCCTTTTATGCGTTCTGTCGAGAGGTCGACGATGTGGTGGACGAAACGACGGATGCCGGCGTGGCGGCCTCCAAGCTCGCGTGGTGGCGCAGCGAGGTGGCAAGTGCCTACGCCGGCCAGCCCAGTCACCCGGTCATGAAGGCGCTGATGCCGCACAGCGCCACCTTTGCCATCCAGGCAAGCCATCTCCAGGCGGTGATCGACGGCTGCCAGATCGACCTGGAGCAAACGCGCTTTCTGGATTTTCCAGGCCTGTCTCGCTACTGCCATCTGGTGGCCGGGGTGGTCGGAGAGGTGGCAGCCAACATATTCGGCCGATCGAGCGAAGCGACCGTTCAATATGCGCACCGGCTGGGTCTGGCGATGCAACTCACCAACATCATCCGAGACGTGGGTGACGATGCCCGCCGCGGCCGCATCTACCTGCCGGTCTCCGAACTGCAGCGTTTCGATGTGAAAGCCAGCGAGTTGCTGCTGCGCACCGCGCCATACGGCTACAGCGACCGCTTCTCCGCGTTGATGCGCTTCCAGGCCGAACGCGCGCATCAGACTTACGACGAGGCGATGGCCTTGCTTCCGGAAGTCGATCGGCTGGCGCAGAAGCCGGGGCTGATGATGGCAAACATCTACCGATCCCTGCTGCGCGAGATCGAAATCGGTGGATTCCAGGTGCTGCACCAGCGCACCTCGTTGACGCCGTTGCGCAAGCTGTGGATCGCCGTCCGCACGCACTGGCAGGGTCGCTGATTGGAGCGCATGTCGAACTCGAGCCTCGCCATCGTCGGCGGGGGCTGGGCCGGGCTTGCGGCCGCTATCGAGGCGACGCGACGAGGTCACGACGTGACGCTCTTCGAGATGGCTCCGGCACCCGGTGGACGAGCGCGCAGCGTCGACACCGGTGAACCGGTCCTGGACAACGGCCAGCACATACTCATCGGGGCCTACCGCGAGACGCTGCGCCTGATGCGGGAGATCGATGTCGACCCCCATGCTGCCTTCTTGCGATGCCCGCTGGCGCTGGTGGACTCCCAGGGGACCGGACTGCGACTTGCCCGAGGTCCGGCAGTGCCCGCATTCGCGCTTGGAGTGCTGTCGCACACGGGCTGGAAATGGCGTGAGCGGGTTGCGCTGCTGACGAAAGCGCTCCAGTGGGCGGCGGCCGGCTTCGACTGCGATTCCAGTCTGACTGTTGGCGAGTTGTGCCGTGCGCTACCCACCTCGGTGCAGCGCGACCTGATCGAACCCTTGTGTGTCGCGGCGCTGAACACGCCTGCAGCGCACGCCAGTGCGCAAGTCTTCTTGCGTGTGCTGCGCGATGCGATGTTCTCCGGCCGGGGTTCGGCCGACCTGCTACTGCCGCGACAACCACTCGGCGATCTGTTGCCTGCACCGGCTGCACGCTGGTTGAAGCAACAGGGGGCGCAACTCCAGACGTCGCGACGGGTCATGGCAATCGATCCCGACGGAGCTGGGTGGCGAGTCGATGGCATTCACTTCGATGGGGTCGTGTTGGCCTGCACCGCCAGCGAAGCTGCGCGACTTGCCCAGCCACATGCGCCGCAGTGGGCCGATCTCGCCGCGAGTTTTCGCTACGAGCCGATCGTCACCGTCTATGCGCTGTGTGCCGGAACACGACTGCCTCAGCCGATGACATTGCTGCACTCGAGCGGCAACGACGGACCGGCACAGTTCGTTTTCGATCACGGATGGCTGAATGGCCGGCACGGTCTGTTCAGCTTCGTGATCAGCGCAGCACAGCATTGGGTCGAGGCAGGCAGCGAAGCCACGGCAGAGGCCACGTTCGATCAGGCACGCAGACAGTTGGGAGCGCACCTCAAGGCCAAGCTGCAGACATTGCGCGTCTTCAACGAGAAACGGGCGACTTTCCGCTGCACACCAAACCTTCACAGGCCGCCACAGAGAGTCGCTCAAGGCCTGCTGGCCGCGGGCGATTACGTCGAAGGACCCTACCCGTCTACCTTGGAGGGCGCCGTGCAATCGGGCTTGAGCGCAGCGAGGGAATGGCGCGCCTGAGAAGGCTCAGAACGGCGCAGGCAGCAGCTTGAAGGCGGCAATCAGCACGCCGATCACGCCGTTGACGACCACACTGAGCACGCTGGGCACATAGAAGAACGCCGACATTGCCTGCGCACTGAGCCCGTGCTCGACCAGCATGCCGAGTGCAAACGAAACGATGCCCAGTGCAACCCATCGGCGCAGATAGGTCACCAGCCAATGGGCTCGGTCGAGGTTATGGCGCCAGGCCGCCGAGCGCTCGAACACGTTGCCACGGTTCACATCCTGGAAAAGCCACCCGAAGAACAGGTAGCGATAGAGCAGGATGCGGAAAGAGAGGGGGTCGTCGGTGGCCATGTGTCGGATCTGCCTGCCAAACGCTGGTGGATCGGCACGCATCGAACGATGCGTGGCCCGCGTTGGCTCCGATATCGGCGCGAAACTCTCCGGACTTGAGCCCCCTTCCCCACTCCCCGGTTCAGACCCGCGCCAACAGTGTCCTGACCGCTGCTTCGAAGGCAGCCGGCGCCTCCAGCGCGCTCAGGTGCGCCACACCGTCAATCACGACGAACTGCGCTTGTGGAACGGTATTGGCGATGGCCTGCAGCATCGGGACCGGCGTCCCCTCATCCGCGCCGCCGGCAATCACCAGCGTCGGCATGCTGATCCCGGGCAATCGTTCCAGTGCGTCATGGTTCTTCACGGCATGGCAAGCGCCAACATACCCGGCCTGCGGCGTGCTGACCACGCGCCTGCGCCATCGTGCGACCGTAGGCGCCTGAGACGATCGAAAGCCTTCACTGAACCAGCGCTGCATCGTGGCGTCGGCCACGGCCTCGAGTCCTTGCGCCTCAATGGTGTCGATGCGCTGCTGCCACTGAGCGCGACCCTCGGCGGAGTAACCGGCGCAGGCATTGGCTATGACCAGCGCCGCGATGCGATGCGGATGACGCAGCGCCAGCTCCTGGCCCACCATGCCGCCCAGCGAAAGACCTATCCAGACGACGGGTCCGGTGGCGTAGCGAGTGTCGAGTTCGGCGAGCAGGCGCTCCGCGCCATCGGCCAGTTCGGCCATGGTGACCACACCTCCGGGTGCGTCCGAATCGCCATGCCCTCGGTGGTCGAAGCAGACCACACGGCTGTCGGCTGCAAGGGCATTCGCCAGGTCATCCCACATGCTCACGTCTGCGCCGAGCGCATGGCTCAGCACCACAGTGTGTTCCGGCGCACCGTGGTGACGGGCTTCCCGCACCGTGTAATGCAGAGCCGGCATGTCCGAGCTGCGGTAAGAGCGACCGGTACCCGGGTTCTCGACCTCGGTCGCGGGTTGAGGCGGCAACTCATGGCCGAGTTCGCGCAGCAGCCGGGCAGCGATCGACATCCCGGTGTTGGCGGCCGGCACGCCCGCATAGATCGCCGTCTGCATCAGCACTTCCTTGACTTCATCCGGGCTCAGGCGCGTTTCGGCATGGCCCGAGCCTTCCACTCCAGGGATGCCACCTCCGGTGAGTGCAGCCCTCAGGTGAAGCTCGTACTCCTCCCATCTTCCGAGCGACGCGGTGATCGTCATCACGATGATGCGACGGGTCTTCACATCGAGCCCAGGCCGACCCCAGACTTCATGCCAGGCGTAGCGGGTGATGAAGTTCTGAAAGTCGGCGTTGAAGGCGTTCGCATTCGCGACCGACTTGTCCACCCAGGCATCTCCCAGCATGCGTCGGCGATTGCGCACACCACGCTCGAGGTCATGATCGTAGGGGTCCATCAGTTGTCTCTGTCGCTGTTTGGGGGCGACATGATGGCCGAAAACGACCTCACCTCAGCCGCCCCCGGTCGTGGACCAAACAAGACCATTCAGTTTTTTTTGGACCGACGGGTATTTTTTTCGACCGTGTCAACACGGCGATATCCCTAGACACTCCGGGGTGGCGGTTCCCTAGCATCCGATGCCATGAATCCGCAAGCCTCTCGTGATTGCAAATTGCTGGTGCTGAGAGCTTTGAATGCGCGAGCGATCTACTGCGCACTGCTGCGGAGACTGGGCGTGAGATTACCTTCGCCCTGATCTTCGAAATTGCGGTAGGGCCGCGCTAACTTGCCTCGACCCTCCGCATTCGATCCTGTACAAATCGAGCGGGAAAAAATACGGCCTCAGGAACGGCCGCAATCAACCTACTCCAAGCCGACCTCGACCCGGCGAGCCGCAGCAGGATCACCATCGGCGGTGGTCTGCTCGGGCTTCTTCAGTTCAATCTTGTCCTCGCTGACGCCTGCCGCAATCAAGGCGTCGCGCACGGCAAGAGCGCGCTGCTTGGCCAGTTCAGCATTCTTGTCGGCATCACCGCTGGCATCGGTAAACCCGCTCACAACGGCCTTCTTGCCATCGGCAACGCCCTTGATGACATCGCTCAGTGCTGCTGTAGCACCAGTGGCGAGTTCTGCCTTGCCTGTGGCGAAGAAGAACTTCACCACCCCACCTTCGACCTTGAACGATGCGCCATCAACAGCGGCTGCCACTGGAGCAGCGGCAGACACAGGAACGTCGTGCGCCTTGGACGCATCCTGGGTGCCGACACCGGACATCGGGAGCAACGGCACGATCAGCAGTGCCACGATGTTGATGATCTTGATCAACGGATTGATGGCCGGGCCAGCCGTGTCCTTGTAGGGATCACCCACCGTGTCACCGGTGACTGCTGCCTTGTGCGTTTCGCTGCCCTTGCCGCCGAAGTGGCCGTCTTCGATGTACTTCTTCGCGTTGTCCCAGGCACCACCACCGGTGCACATCGAGATCGCAACAAACAGGCCGGTCACGATCGTGCCCATCAACAAGCCACCAAGAGCTGCCGCGCCCAGCGTGAGACCGACCACGATCGGCACCACCACAGGCAGCAACGACGGAACGATCATTTCCTTGATGGCTGCAGTGGTCAACATGTCGACCGCAGCGCTGTAGTCGGGCTTGCGTCGGCCGGCCATGATGGCGCCGTCTTCAAACTGACGCCGCACCTCAACCACCACCGAGCCTGCTGCACGCCCCACCGCCTCCATCGCCATGGCGCCGAACAGATAGGGAATCAGACCACCGATAAACAAGCCGACGATCACCCGGGGATCGCTCAGATCGAAGCTCACGCTCATGCCGCGACCCGCCAGTGTGTGCGTGTAATCAGCAAACAGCACCAGGGCCGCCAAACCGGCCGAGCCGATCGCGTAGCCCTTGGTGACCGCCTTGGTGGTGTTACCCACCGCGTCCAGCGGATCGGTCACGTCGCGCACGCTCTTCGGCAGTTCAGACATTTCAGCAATGCCGCCCGCGTTGTCCGTGATCGGACCATAGGCATCCAGGGCCACCACGATGCCGGCCATGCTGAGCATGGCGGTTGCGGCGATGGCGATGCCATAAAGGCCGGCAAGCCAATAGGACGCAAGAATGGCGAAACACACCATGATCACCGGCCAGGCGGTGGAGCGCATCGACACCCCCAGACCAGCAATGATGTTGGTTCCATGGCCTGTGGTGGAGGCTTGAGCGATGTGCTTGACCGGTGGGTACTGCGTGCCGGTGTAGTACTCGGTGATCCAGACCAGCGCGGCGGTCAGCACCAAGCCGACGGCGCAGGCGCCCCACAGGCGCAACTGGGTTCCAGCGCCCAGCGCATCGTCCGGCATCACCAGAGTCGTGACACCGTAAAAGGCGATCAGCGACAACCCGCCCGCCACTGCCAGCCCTTTGTAGAGCGCCGGCATGACGTTCTTCATGCCTGGCGAGGCCTTGACGAAGCCGCAGCCGATGATCGAAGCGATGATCGAAACGCCGCCTAGCAGCAGCGGGTAGATCACAGCGTTCATCTGTGCCGGCCCCGCCACAACCAGCGCGCCCAGCGCCATGGTGGCGATCAGCGTGACGGCGTAGGTCTCAAACAGGTCTGCGGCCATGCCCGCGCAGTCGCCGACGTTGTCACCGACGTTGTCGGCGATCACTGCCGGATTGCGCGGATCGTCCTCGGGTATGCCGGCCTCGACCTTGCCCACCAGATCGGCGCCTACATCAGCGCCCTTGGTGAAAATGCCGCCGCCCAGGCGCGCGAAGATGGAGATCAGCGAAGAGCCAAAGGCAAACCCGAGCAGTGGCTTGAGCGCACTTGACAATGTCTGGTCGGGCTTGAGTTGGCCATTGCCCGTGACAAAAAGAAAGAACAGACCGACACCCAGCAAGCCCAACCCCACCACCAGCATGCCCGTGATGGCGCCGCCCTTGAATGCCACGTCGAGCGCCGGGCCAATGCCACGCGTAGCAGCCTGCGCGGTACGCACATTGGCCTTGACCGAGACGTTCATTCCAATGAAGCCACAGGCGCCCGACAACACTGCACCGAGCACAAAGCCTGCGGCCGAGGTCACGTCCAGAAACACCGCAATCAAAATCGCCAAGACCACGCCAACGATGGCGATCGTGCGGTATTGGCGTGCCAGATAGGCTGCCGCCCCCTGCTGGATCGCACCCGCAATCTCCTGCATGCGTGCATTTCCAGCGTCCTGACGCAGGATCCAGCTGCGTTGAACGAAGCCGTAGACAACAGCCGCGAGGCCGCAAGCCAGCGCTGCATAAAGCGCCATGTTGGTCGAAATCAAAGTCACGGTATTCCCTTCGACGGTACAAACCCAGTGATGAAAAGGCCACCTTTCGCTGCTGCAGCCCGCAAGCGGTACCAACAACCAGCTTGGTGATCCTTTTTGACTTTACGGGTTAGGCCCTTGCGGGAGCATGGTGTTTTCCTCCGGTTGCAGAACTCGGCGCGCGGCCTGGAGGGAATCGGCACACGCGATTTGTAGAATGTCCTCACCTAAATATTGATGAGACCTCCCCATGAGTCTGCACAACGTGACACCAGGCGCCAAGGCGCCCGAAGAATTCAACGTGATCATCGAGATCCCGATGAACGCCGACCCGATCAAGTACGAGGTGGATCACGAGTCCGGCGCACTGTTCGTCGACCGATTCATGAGCACGGCAATGCACTACCCGTGCAACTACGGATACATCCCCAACACACTTTCCGATGACGGCGATCCAGTGGACGTGCTCGTGATCACACCCGTGCCACTGATACCGGGCGTGGTGGTCACCTGCAGGGCCCTCGGCATGATGAAGATGGAAGACGAGGCCGGCGGTGACAACAAGCTGCTGGCGGTACCGATCGACAAGGTGCTGTCGATCTACAGCCAGTGGAAGAAGCCCGAAGACCTGAATCCATTGCGCATCAAGACCATCCAGCACTTCTTCGAGCACTACAAGGATCTGGAACCCGGCAAGTGGGTCAAGGTGCAGGGATGGGTCGGCCCGGAGGCAGCCCACGAGGAGATTTCTTCTGGTATCGCGGCCTACCAGAAGAAGGGGAAGGCGCAGAGCGCCTGAACCGAGCCAGAGCTCGCAGACAGGCGGTACCTGTCGCCTGGATTCACGGGGAGCTTCGGCTCCCCGTTTTGTTGTGGTGCATCCAGCAAGGTCAAGTCAGGGCGATGCCAGCCCGAACGGCCTCACTGCGGCGCGCTTGTGCGCCAGTGACAGGGAACCGTCGGCACGATTGCGGGTTCTACACTGCCCGCCCACCCCGGCTTGCAGAGCATCCCCGTGAATTCATTACTGCGCGCACTTTCCCTCGTCCTCTCGTTGTGGGTAGTCGTACCGCCGGCAACGGCGCAAAGCCTGCCGGCCGGCCTGAGTCGAGCGCAGTCCGTGGAGGGCATCGACGAATACCGGCTCGCCAACGGTCTGCAGATCCTGCTGATCGCCGACGACTCGAAGCCGACAACCACCGTCAATCTGACCTATCACGTCGGGTCGAGGCATGAGAACTACGGTGAGACCGGCATGGCGCACCTGCTGGAGCACCTGATGTTCAAGGGGTCGCCGAAGCACCCCAACGTCTGGTCCGAATTCACCAAGCGAGGCCTGGCGGCCAATGGCAGCACCTGGTTCGACCGCACCAACTACACCGCCAGTTTCTCGGCCAATGACGACAACCTGCGCTGGTATCTCGGATGGCAAGCCGATGCGATGACCCACAGCTTCATCGCGCGCAAGGACCTCGACACCGAGATGACGGTGGTGCGCAACGAGATGGAGTCCGGCGAGAACAACCCCGATCGCATCCTGTTCTCGAAGACGCTGGCCACGATGTACCAGTGGCACAACTATGGCAAGGACACGATCGGCTCGCGTTCCGACGTAGAGAATGTCGACATCCCTCGTCTGCAGGCGTTCTACCGCCAGTACTACCAGCCCGACAACGCAACGCTGATCGTGTCGGGCAAGTTCCAGTCGGCCAAGGTCCTGCAGTGGATCGCCCAGGCCTTCGGTGTCATCAAGAAGCCGGCCCGGGTGCTGCCCGCGCTTTACACGCTGGACCCCGCGCAGGACGGTGAGCGCAGCGTCACGCTGCGTCGCAGCGGTGGCGTGCCCGTGCTCTATGCGGCCTACCACATACCGCCCGGCTCGCACCCGGACTATGCCGCGGTCGAGCTTCTGGGCATGCTGATGGGCGAAGCCCCGGCCGGCAGACTGCACAAGCGATTGACCGAAAAGGGTCTGGCATCGACCACCTATGCGTTCGCGCAAGGTCTGGCCGAGCCGGGCTTCGCACTCTTCGGCGCGCAGCTGGGACCCAACCAGGATGTCGATGCCGCCCGAGCCGAGTTGCTCGCCACGCTGGAGTCGGTCTCCCGGGAGCCGATCACCACCGAGGAATTGGAGCGGGCCCGAATCAAGTGGCTGAAGAGCTGGGAACAGGCATTCACCGACCCCGAAACCATCGGCATCTCGCTGAGCGAAAGCGTGGCGCAGGGAGATTGGCGATTGTTCTTCCTGACGCGCGATCGCATTCGCGGCGCGACGCTTGCGGACGTTCAGCGCGTGGCCGAGCAGCGCCTGCTGCCGGCCAATCGCACGCTCGGCGTGTACCTGCCGACTGATCAGCCACAGCGCTCGCCAGCCCCTGCGCGGGTCGACGTTGCGGCTGAACTGAAATCGCTCAAGCCCAAGGGTGCCGAAGCGGCCGTCGAATCCTTCGAGGCCACTCCGGCCAACATCGATCGCCGCACCCAGCGTTCCGAGATCGGCGGGCTGCGTGTCGCGTTGCTCCCCAAGGGCACCCGGGGCGCCTCCGTGCAAGCCACGCTGAACCTGCACTTCGGCGACGAGAAGTCACTGTTCGGTCAGGGGGAAGTGGCCGAGACGGTGGTGGCCCTGCTCGACAAGGGCACCGCAACGATGACGCGGCAGCAGGTACAGGACCGGCTGGATGCGCTGCACACCGAGATTCGCATCGGGGGTGGTGCCGGCTCGGTATCGGTTCAGCTCAGCTCGCGGCGCGAGCATCTGGCCGGTGCGATAGCACTGGTCGCAGACCTGTTGCGTCATCCGAGCTTTCCGGCCGAGTCGCTGCTGGAGGTGAAGCGCCAGTCGCTGTCTTCGATCGAGCAGGCACGCAAGGAACCGCATTCCGTGATCAGCAATGCATTGGCGCGGCTGGGCAACCCCTACCCGCGCGGCGACGTGCGCTACGCAAGGACCTTCGACGAGATCGTGGAGGATGTCAACGGCGTGACGCTCGAGCAGGTACGCGAGCACCACCGGCGTTTCTATGGCGCATCCCGAGCCGAGTTCGGCGCTGTCGGCGACATGGACGTGGCCGCTGTGCGGCAGGCACTGCAAACCGCATTCGGCGACTGGAAATCCGGAGAACCATTCGCACGCATCCCGCAGCCCATCGTGTCCGTGCCGGCGCAACGTCTTCTGCTGAAGACGCCCGACAAGCAGAACGCGACGATGCGCGTCGAACTGCCTGTGCCGCTGTCGGACAACGACGCCGACTACGCTGCACTGACGATGGCGAATTACCTGCTTGGCTCCGGCGGTAGTTCGCGCCTGTGGAAGCGCATCCGCGAAGTCGAGGGCCTGTCGTATGACGTGCGCAGCACGATGGACTGGAACAACATCGAGCCGCATTCGGAATGGTCGGCCAGCGCCATCTTCGCGCCACAGAACCGGCCCAAGGTCGAGGCGGCATTCCGCGAGGAAATCGCACGCGCGCTGAAGGACGGATTCACCGCGAAGGAGCTGGCCGAAGGTCAGCGCGGACTGTTGAACTTCCGCCGCCTGTCGCGCGCCCAGGATGCCTCCGTGGCCGCCGGACTGGCGGGCAACCTGTATCTCGGGCGCACCTTCGCGCGATCCGCCGAAGTCGATGCGCAACTGGACGCGCTGACCCTGTCGCAAGTCAACGATGCGTTGCGCCGCTATCTGAAGCCCGAGGATTTCGTCTACGGCTTCGCCGGGGACTTCAAGCAGCCTTGAAAGGTCGGCGGTCGTTCAGTTCGTCCACGTACTGTTCTACCCCGGCACCTTCACGCTTCAGGAAGTCGGCCACAGCCTGTGCGAACTGGGGGTGCGCCAGCCAGTGCGCCGACTGTGTCTGCACCGGCAGCAGTCCGCGCGCCATCTTGTGCTCGCCCTGTGCTCCGCCTTCGAAACGCCGGAACCCGTTCGCGATGCACCAGGCCAGGGGCTGGTAGTAACAGGCCTCGAAGTGCAGACAGTTCACCGGCTCGGTCGCCCCCCAGTAGCGTCCGAAGGCGGCGCCCCGCACGGTGTCGATGCCGATCAACGAGGACGCAATCCGGGCGCCGTCGCGTCGGGCTACGAACATCAACCAGCACTCGGGCATCGTCAGGGCCATGCGGTGGAAGAAGTCGCGCGTGAGGTAGGGCGTCGATCGGTGCGCCTGGTAAGTCAGCGTGTAGCACCGGTAGAAGAAGTCCCAGTCGTCATCGGAAATTTCGCCTGCCCGAAGCGCATCGAAGCTCACTCCGGCGTCCGTGACGCGTCGCCGCTCCTGCTGGATCTTCTTGCGCTTCTCGCGCTGCAGGCTGGAGAGGAAGTCGCCGAAATCGGCATAGGGCGTCGGTTCCCGGTTGGTCCAGTGGAATTGCACCGTGGTGCGCATCATCCAGCCGGCCTCGCGGGCCGCGACGCTGTCAGCTTCATCGAGAAAGAGCAGGTGGGCCGACGACAGCCCCGCTTGCGTGGCGAGTTGCTGCATGCCGCTGAGCAATGCCAGCCGTGAATCCGCGGTGCGCGCCAGCAGTCGCGGTCCCGGCACTGGCGTGAACGGCACCGCAGCGAGAAGCTTTGGGTAGTAGTCCAGGCCATGCCGGCGATAGGCATCGGCCCAGGCCCAGTCGAACACATACTCGCCGTAGGAATGGTCCTTGATGTACAGCGGACAGGCGGCCACCAGGGTGTCGCCCTCGCATACCGACAGGAACTGCGGCCGCCAGCCTGTCTCCGCCGTGGCACTGCCGGACTCATGCAGCGCGGTGAGGTATTCGTGCCGCATGAAAGGAGTCGCGCTCGCTTGCTCGCCGAGCAGCGCGTTCCATGCCGCCGCGGCAATGCCAGCCGGTTGGTCATGGACCCGGATGACATAATTCTTGGACGCTGTTTTCCCCTGCGTATCCACCCTGAACATGCCTTCAAATCCTGCGGTCAAAGTCGCCCTGGCGCAAATCAACGCGACCGTGGGGGACCTGACCGGGAACGCGACCAAGATCGTCGAATTTTCTCGGCGCGCGCACGCACAGGGGGCCCGGTTGGTGGTGACTCCGGAGCTGAGTCTGTGCGGTTACCCGCCCGAGGACCTGCTGCTGCGCCCTGCATTCATGCATGCGTGCCGCGAGGCGCTCGCTGAGTGCGCCGCAGCGCTGGCCGACCTGCCAGGCTTGCATGTGGTGGTGGGTCATCCGCATCAGTGGTTGGGGCAATCCGATGTTAGGACGAAGTCGCACACCGTGCCTCAGCGCCACAACGCAGCCTCGGTATTGGCCGAGGGACGGGTGATCGCGACCTACTGCAAGCGCGAGTTGCCCAACTACCAGGTCTTCGACGAAAGGCGCTATTTCGCATCGGGCCGCGATGCGGGCCTGGAGCCGGTCGTGTTCGAAGTCGCCGGCTTGAAGTTCGGTCTGGCCATCTGCGAGGACGCCTGGTTCGATGAACCTGCTCGCTCGGCAAGAGCCGCAGGTGCGCAGGTACTGTGCGTACTGAACGCCTCGCCCTATCACCTGGGCAAGGTGGATGAGCGTGAATCCCGCATGGGCGACCGTGCGCGCGATGTCGGCCTACCCATCCTCTACGCCCATCTGACCGGCGGGCAGGACGAGGTGGTCTTCGACGGCGCGTCTTTTGCTGTCGACGCGACAGGCCACGTGAGGGCTCGCGCGCCCATGTTCGCTGAGTCCCTGCTGATGCTGGACGTCTCGGATGGCGAGGTGGCGGGCTCAGTCACGGAAGTACCGTGCATCGAATCGCAGGCCTGGTCCGCCCTGGTCACCGGCGTGCATGACTACATTGGCAAGAACGGATTCCCTGGTGCGCTGATCGGCCTGAGCGGCGGCGTCGATTCGGCCCTGGTGCTGGCGATAGCGGTCGATGCACTGGGGCCCGACCGCGTGCGGGCGGTGATGATGCCGTCGGCCTACACCGCCGACATCTCGTGGATCGACGCCCGAGCCATGGCCAGAGGATTGGGAGTGCGCTACGACGAGATCTCGATCGAGCCGATGTTCTCGTCGTTCAAGGAAAGCCTTGCATCCGAGTTCGCGGGCTTGCCCGCTGACACGACCGAGGAGAACATCCAGGCCCGCATCCGCGGCACCTTACTGATGGCGTTGTCGAACAAGTTTGGCTCGATCGTGCTGACCACAGGGAACAAGAGCGAGATGGCCACCGGCTACTGCACGCTCTACGGCGACATGGCCGGCGGCTTTGCAGTGATCAAGGACGTGGCCAAGACTCTGGTGTACCGCTTGTGTGCCTGGAAGAACCTCCAGGCAGGCGATGGCCGGGGAGAGGTGATCCCGAACCGGATCCTGACCCGCCCGCCCTCGGCGGAACTCCGGCCGGATCAGAAGGATCAGGACAGCCTGCCCGAGTACGCCGTGCTCGACGAGGTCGTCGAGCGCTACATGGAGAACGACCAGAGCATTGATGAAATCGTCGCCGCCGGGTTCGCTCGCTCCGATGTGGAACGGGTCACCCGGCTGATCAAGATCAACGAATACAAGCGGCGCCAGGCGCCCGTCGGCATCCGCATCACCCACCGGGCGTTCGGGCGCGACTGGCGCTATCCGATCACATCGAAATTCCGCGCTTAAACTCGTGCCCATCCACGCAGCAGGAATTCTTCATGAAGCAGATCACCGCGATTCTCAAACCGTTCAAGCTTGAAGAAGTCCGGGAGGCGCTGGCCGAAGTCGGCGTCACCGGCCTCACCGTCACCGAGGTCAAGGGATTCGGGCGACAGAAGGGGCACACCGAGTTGTACCGGGGTGCCGAATACGTCGTCGATTTCCTGCCGAAGGTGAAGATCGAAGTGATGATCAAGGACACGGATCTCGACCGCTGTATCGAGGCCATCGTCAAGGCGGCAAAGACAGGCAAGATCGGCGACGGAAAGATCTTCGTGACGTCCATCGAGCAGGTGGTGCGTATCCGCACCGGCGAGACTGGCGAAGCGGCCATCTGAGGCCCAAAATGCGCTGTTCTCCAGCCCGCGAACGCGGGCTTTTTTTCGCCTGTCAGATGACGAAACGGTGCCACCCTGCGGCGCACCAAACCCCCAGACACAGCATCAATGACAGGAACACTGCAGCGCTCGCCAGGTCCTTGGCGCGCTTGGACAGATCGTGCAGTTCGAACGACACGCGGTCGATGGCGGCCTCGATCCCCGAGTTCAGGAGTTCGACGATCAGCACCAGCATCACCGTTCCGGCAAGCGCAGCCACCTCGATCCATGTGGTACCCAACCAGAAAGCGGCTGGCAACAGCACCACTGCGAGCCAGACCTCCTGGCGGAATGCACTCTCGCCACGGTAGGCGATCCGCAGGCCGGACAGCGAATAGCCGGTGGCCTTCAAGACACGGTCAAGACCGGTGCGCCCCTTGTACTGATTGGTTGTCATTGACGAAGATTTTGCACGCGCACGGCATGCCGGCTCGCGCGAGCGCGACTCAGCGCTTGTGGCGCGGCAGCAGCGGAGCGTCCACGAGTTGGGTGCCGCAAACCACGTCGTGCCAGAACTGGCGCTGAGGCTGCAACAGGGCCAGCAAGGCATAGGCGATCACGCCGACACCGATCGCTGCCAGTGCATCCCAGCGTGCCCAGTGATTCAGGGAGGCGAGCACGGCGGCCGGCGCAAACCAGATGCAGCTGACCAGGTAGCGCAGCAGGGCCCGGGTCTGGCTCAAAGGCTGGCCATCGATCGTCACGACGCGGATGTGCCAAGTCTGCATCGGCAGAGTCTGCCCGCGCCGGGACCAGAACCACGTGAAGTAGATACCGTAGATCACGAACGCAATGACGCGAAGCGCTGCATCGCTCTGCAGCGGGTGCGCATGCCCGGTCAGGGCAAGGAAAAGCGCACCGATCGCACCCGGAAGGAGTCCGATGCCGAACAACATCAAACCTTCGTAGACGAAGCAGGCCATACGCCGCCGCAGGCTGGGGGCCCGCGCGGCAACGGGCGGAGAAGTCACGACCTGAGACGTCATGCTCGCATCACGGGCGAGCGGGCGGCGCCGAGGCACTGGCGGCAATCACCGCTGCGCCCTGCGGCCCTCGTCGAGGCAAGAGCGTCGACGGGTTCACGAAATTGGGGGATGCCGTGATCTTCGGCAACCCGGCCTGCTCATGTACTGGAGGCGCTGGACGCTTGGAGATCAGCGTGGTCGTGGCGCCAGTCGGTGCCTGCACCAGAGTGGGCGCGACCGAGCGAACCGGTCGGCCCACATCCGGAGCCGCAACCACGTTCGACTTGGGCTGGACGCCGGACGAGGCCTCGCCATCCTTCGGTGTCGAGCGAGAGCGGCGCAACGCTGAGCCCGTGCTGGCGGGAGGCTCGGCGCGTGAGGCAAGCTGTTTCTTTTCCTCCGCAGGCAAGGCCTGGTAGGCCTCCCATCGCGCCTGACGATTCGAAGGAGCCAATTGCTGTGCCTGCTTGAACTGGAAGCGCGCCGCACCGCGCTGTTGAGGAGTCATCGCAGCCCACTCGGACATTCGCGCCTGAACACGCTTGCGCTCGTCCACAGACATGGCCGGGAACTGCGCGGCGATCTCCAACCATTTCTGCTTGTGATCCGGGCCGATGCCGCGCCAATCGCGCTCCAGAGGCTTCAGCGCCGCTTGCTGCGAGGCCGAAAGCGTCTTCCAGTTCGGACCACGCTCGGCATCCAGGCCCGAAACCTGCGCGGCTCCCTGGGCGGGAACGGCTGGCGCTGCCATCGACGGCCCCCACACGCATCCAGCAATTGCCGCCACACCAAGCGCCAGAACGCGAATGGGGCGGCAGATTGAATTGGCGGCGAGCGGCATGCCGTTGGAACTCAGTCCCGGGCCGTCTTGAGAAACTCGACGAAGCCCGGGTCGCTGTAGGCGGCGGGCGGCAGGTCGTCCGCGAGCAGGGCTGCGTCGACCTCGGCGGCCGCTGCAATCTGCTCACGAGCATGGAAATGACCGATCAGGTACAGCCCTCCCACCAGAGCCACCATCGGAACGATCGCTGTCAATGACGTCCACCAAGGCTTGCCGCGCGACGGATCACCGCCCAAGGAAAGCGTTCCGGATGACGAGAAGCCAACCGTATTCGCTTCGGCCCGTACCGACGATGCAGAAAGTCCCCGAGCCAAAGCGGTTTCTCGCGCAAAGCGCAGGCGCTCCGTCACGTCATGCGGAAGTTGGTCAGCTCCTTCGCTCAAACGGGCGGCCAGTCGCAGACCAAAGCGCGCTTCGAGCGCATCGGCCCGAATCGGTGTGAGGTTTTTCACGACATTCATGGAGCAACTCCTTTGGCCTTCAGCCCCTTGGCTAGTGCGCGTACAGCGCGCGAGCAATGCGTCTTGACGCTTCCCTCTGAACAACCCATGGCAAGCGCTGTCTCGGCGACATCCAACTCTTCCCAGTAACGCAAGAGAAACGCTTCGCGTTGACGGGTGGGCAGGAGTTCGATCTCGGACTCGATCAACAGCAATATCTGCTCCCGGGAAACGGCCTCGGACGCACTTTCTGCTCCCGCAGTTCCCGCGAGCGCTTCAAGCGTCTCCAGAATATCGAAGTCGCCATCACCGTTGGCCGGCTCGAAGTCCGAGAAATTACGGAAAAGCGCACCACGCACCTTCTGGCGGCGAAACCAGTCCATCGTCGCGTTCGAGAGGATCCGCTGGAACAGCGGGGGCAACTCGGCCGCGGGGCGGTCAGCGTACTTTTCAGCCAGCTTGATCATGGCCTCCTGCACGATATCCAGCGCGGCATCCTCGTCGCGCACAGCGTAGACGGCTCGCTTGAAGGCGCGCTTGTCGACGCTTTTCAGAAATTCGGACAGTTCTTGTTCGGAAGCCAAAGCAAATGCGCCTCATCACGGGGCGAGTCACGCAGCCAGCGAGTATCGCACTGCACCAGCTTGGGCAGCGCAGGCTGACCCGCCATCACAGTTCAGGTGCCATAATCGCGGGTTGCACAACAGACGGACCGTTCCCGGTGCTCTCGACCTGAGGCACCTCCCGGGTGGTCCTGCAGGCGCCACACCCGCTCCACAAGAGCGAGGAGAGGCGCACCGATGGTTTTTCGTTAGAGAAAATCGCAAAGGTTCAACATGGATATGTCTGACGCTGATATCAAGCGCGCCGAACCGGCGCCCAACTCGCCACCGGCCCACCCTGTCGAGCCCAACGGCTCCGAGATCCTGGTCCGCTGCCTGCACGCGGAGAATGTCAAGTACCTCTGGGGATACCCCGGCGGCGCGGTGCTCTACATCTATGACGCGCTGTACAAGCAGAATGTCATCGAGCACGTGCTGGTGCGCCACGAGCAGGCGGCCGTGCACGCTGCAGATGGCTACGCCCGCGCAACGGGCGAGGTAGGCGTCGCGCTGGTCACGTCCGGTCCGGGCGTCACCAACGCGATCACCGGCATCGCGACCGCCTACATGGACAGCATCCCGATGGTGATCATCACCGGTCAGGTGCCAACCCCCGCCATCGGGCTCGACGCATTCCAGGAATGCGACACCGTCGGCATCACGCGCCCGATCGTCAAACACAACTTCCTGGTCAAGGACGTCCGCGATCTCGCCTTGACGCTGAAGAAGGCGTTCCACATTGCACGCACCGGTCGTCCCGGTCCCGTCGTGGTCGACATTCCGAAAGACGTATCGCTGAAGACGGCGCCGTTCTCTTATCCATCGACACTGGAGATGCGCTCGTACAGCCCCGTGCGGAAGGGACATGCGGGGCAGATCCGCAAGGCGGTTGGCCTGCTGCTGGCAGCCAAGCGCCCCTACATCTACAGCGGCGGCGGAGTCATCCTCGGCAGCGCGTCGGCCGAGTTGCGCGAACTGGTCAATCTGCTCGGATTCCCCTGCACCAACACGTTGATGGGTCTGGGCGCTTACCCCTCTAGCGACCCGAAGTTCCTGGGCATGCTCGGAATGCACGGGACTTACGAAGCCAACATGACGATGCAGAACTGCGACGTCTTGCTGGCCGTCGGTGCGCGTTTCGACGACCGCGTGATCGGCAACCCGGCACACTTTGCTTCTGTCGAGCGAAAGATCGTCCATATCGACATCGATCCGTCTTCGATATCCAAGCGTGTCAAGGTCGACATCCCGATCGTGGGCGACGTGAAGGAAGTCCTGCAGGAATTGATCGCGCAGATCAAGGAATCGCAAGCCAAGCCGGACGCAAGTTCGCTGTCGTCCTGGTGGGCGCAGATCACCGAGTGGCGCAAGCGCGAGTGCCTGAAGTACACCAACAGCGATGTGGTCATCAAGCCGCAGTACGTGGTTGAGAAACTCTGGGAGCTGACCAGGCACAGCGACGCCTACATCACGTCAGATGTCGGCCAGCACCAGATGTGGGCGGCGCAGTACTACCGTTTCGACGAACCTCGCCGCTGGATCAATTCGGGTGGTCTCGGGACGATGGGCGTCGGCCTGCCCTACGCCATGGGCATCAAGCTCGCCAAGCCCGAGGCCGACGTCTTCTGCATCACGGGTGAGGGCTCGATCCAGATGTGCATCCAGGAGCTCTCGACCTGCAAGCAGTACAACACGCCGGTCAAGGTCATCTCCCTGAACAACCGTTACCTCGGGATGGTCCGGCAGTGGCAGCAGCTCGATTACGGCGGCCGCTATTCGCACAGCTACATGGACGCTTTGCCTGATTTCGTGAAACTGGCCGAGGCCTACGGCCACGTCGGACTGAAGATCGAAAAGCCGTCCGATGTCGAAGGCGCCTTGCGCGAGGCCATCCGCCTGAAGGATCGCACCGTGTTCCTCGACGTCCGTACCGATCAGGAAGAGAACGTCTGGCCGATGGTCAAGGCCGGCAAGGGCATCAGCGAGATGCTTCTGGGGTCCGAAGACCTGTGATGTTCTGAACGTCGACCCGACGCCGGCGTTACCGCACCGGCCGACCCGTCGACGAACGGCGCATCACATTCCACTCAATCCGAAACTTCTTCAGGCCTGGCCTAAGGACTGGCAGCTACCGCTGCCTTGCAGCCGAAGGTGGGCCGACATGCACATGAAACACATCATTGCCTTGCTGCTCGAGAACGAGGCTGGCGCGCTCTCCAGGGTGGTCGGCCTGTTCTCGGCCCGCGGCTACAACATCGAGAGCCTGACCGTAGCCACGACCGAAGATCCTTCCCTGTCTCGAATGACCATCGTCACCAACGGCTCGGACGAAGTGATCGAGCAGATCACCAAGCACCTGAACCGCCTGATCGAGGTGGTCAAGGTCGTCGACCTGACCGAGGGCGCCTACACCGAACGCGAACTGATGCTGATCAAGGTCAGAGCCGTCGGCAAGGAACGCGAGGAAATGATGCGCATGGCGGATATCTTCCGCGGTCGCATCATCGACGTCACCGAGAAAAGCTACACCATGGAACTGACCGGCGACTCATCGAAGCTCGATGCTTTCATTGAAGCGATCGACCGGGCCGCCATTCTTGAAACCGTGCGCACCGGTACCAGCGGGATCGGGCGCGGAGAGCGCATCCTGCGCGTGTGACCCCCCGCATCCATCCCGAACCACAACAACTGAATCCAGGAGATCATCATGAAGGTTTATTACGACAAAGACGCCGACCTCAGCCTCGTCAAAGGCAAGAACGTCACCATCATCGGCTACGGCTCGCAAGGTCATGCTCACGCGCAGAACCTGAGCGACAGCGGCGTCAAGGTCACGGTCGGACTGCGCAAGGGCGGAGCATCGTGGTCGAAGGCCGAGAAGGCCGGCCTGAAGGTCGCTGAAGTCGCCGATGCCGTCAAATCTGCTGACGTGGTGATGATGCTGCTGCCCGACGAGCAGATCGGCGCCGTCTACAAGAACGATGTCGAGCCCTACATCAAGCAGGGTGCGTCGCTGGCATTTGCACACGGATTCAACGTCCACTATGGGCAGGTGATTCCTCGCGCCGACCTCGACGTCTGGATGGTTGCTCCAAAGGCTCCCGGCCACACCGTGCGTTCGACCTACACCCAAGGTGGCGGTGTGCCGCACCTCATCGCAGTGCATGCCGACAAGAGCGGCAAGGCGCGTGACCTGGCACTGAGCTACGCCACGGCCAACGGCGGCGGCAAGGCCGGCATCATCGAGACCAATTTCCGTGAAGAAACCGAGACCGACCTGTTCGGCGAGCAAGCCGTGCTTTGCGGCGGCGCGGTCGAACTGATCAAGGCCGGATTCGAAACGCTGACCGAAGCTGGCTACGCCCCGGAAATGGCGTACTTCGAGTGCCTGCACGAACTCAAGCTGATCGTCGACCTGATCTATGAGGGCGGCATCGCCAACATGAACTACTCGATCTCGAACAACGCCGAATACGGCGAGTACGTGACCGGACCGAAGATCGTCACTGACGAAACCCGTGCCGCCATGCGCAAGGCTCTGATCGACATCCAGACCGGCGAATACGCCAAGAGCTTCATCCTCGAAAACCGCGCCGGCGCCCCGACGCTGTTGTCGCGCCGCCGCCTGATGGCCGAGCATCCGATCGAAGTCGTCGGCGAGCAATTGCGCGCGATGATGCCGTGGATCAAGAAGAACCGGCTGGTCGATCAGTCGAAGAACTGAGCGCGATTCAGCAGGTCCTAATCGACCATCTGACGAGCAGAGCCGCGAGGGCCACCTCGCGGCTTTTTCATTGGCCCTCTGCGTTATCCTGCCCGGCATGAATCTCCCTCACGAGAGTGGACACGAACACCCTTCCGGACACGAGTTCGATGAAGGTCCCGTGCGCCCGCGCCGCAAGGGCGTCTATGTACTTCCCAACCTGTTCACGCTGGCCGCTCTGTTCGGCGGCTTCTACGCCATCGTGATGGCCATGAATGGTCGGTTCGAACAGGCTGCGATCGGCGTCTTCTGCGCGATGGTTCTGGACAGCCTCGATGGCCGGGTCGCCCGGATGACCAACACCCAGAGCACCTTCGGAGAACAGATGGACAGCCTGTCCGACATGGTCTCTTTCGGGGCAGCACCCGCGCTGATCGTCTACGAATGGGCGCTCAAGGGCATGGGCAAGCTGGGCTGGGTCGCCGCATTCATCTATTGCTCGTGCGCCGCGTTGCGACTGGCGCGCTTCAACACCAACCTCACCGTGGTGGACAAGCGATATTTCCAGGGCCTGCCCAGTCCAGCGGCAGCTGCCGTGGTGATGGGCTTCATCTGGGTGATGGACGACGCCGGATACAAGCAGGCCGACATGCAGGGCTGGCTGGCCTGGTGCGCCATGGCGCTGACGGTTCTGGCCGGGTTGACGATGGTGACCAACCTGCCCTTCTACAGCTTCAAGGAATTCAGCCTCAAGCGCACCGTTCCATTCGTCGTCATCGTGGCGCTGGCCTTGGCGATCGCCCTGGTCAACCTGCATCCTCCGATCGTGCTGTTCGCCATCTTCTGCCTGTACGCAGGCTCCGGCTATGGCGTGTACGTCTGGAAGCGAATGAAGGGACGTCCAGTCAGCGTGATCGCCACGTCAACCGACGAGCCGGAAGAAGAAGGCCTGCACCGATGACACCAGCGTGCTACATTGACTGCATGAATTCGATCTTGCACGGCTTGCTGACGCTACTTCTGGAGACTTCCCGGGCTCGCTGATCGTTCACGTCGCATCGTATTCGTCTCACCGGCCCGCTAGCAGATGCAGCGGGCCGTTTTAATTTGTCCAGACCATTTCACGCGCAATCCGAGGAAAGACACCATGGCCGACAAACTCGTCATTTTCGACACCACCTTGCGCGATGGCGAGCAATCGCCCGGCGCGTCCATGACTCGCGACGAAAAACTGCGCATCGCCCGCCAGCTCGAACGCCTCAAGGTG
Source organism: Rhizobacter sp. (assembly GCA_017986065.1). GTDB lineage: Bacteria > Pseudomonadota > Gammaproteobacteria > Burkholderiales > Burkholderiaceae_C > PBB1. The sequence continues at coordinate 28,941 of JAGNWJ010000023.1, forward strand.
GATGTCATCGAGGCAGGCTTCGCGGCTTCCTCAAACGGGGACTTCGAAGCCGTCAAGGCCATTGCGCAGGCCATCAAGGACAGCACGGTGTGCTCGCTGGCGCGCGCCAACGACAAGGACATTTCGCGTGCCGCTGAAGCGCTGCAAGGCGGCGCTTCGACCCGCATCCATCTCTTCCTTGCGACCAGTGCACTGCACATGGAGAAGAAGCTGCGGATGACACCGGACCAGGTGTTCGAGCAGGCCCGGCTCGCCGTCCGCTTCGCTCGCAACCTGTCGGGTGACGTCGAGTTCTCCCCGGAAGATGGATACCGGTCAGACCCGGACTTTCTCTGTCGCGTGCTCGAAGCCGTGATTGCCGAGGGTGCCACCACGATCAACATCCCGGACACCGTGGGTTATGCGATTCCCGAGTTGTACGGCAACTTCATCCTCGACCTGCGCACGCGAATCCCGAATGCGGACAAGGCAGTCTGGTCGGTGCATTGCCACAACGACCTCGGAATGGCCGTGGCCAATTCGCTGGCTGGCGTGAAGATTGGAGGCGCACGGCAAGTCGAATGCACGATCAACGGATTGGGCGAGCGAGCCGGAAATTGCGCACTCGAAGAGGTCGTCATGGCTGTGCGAACACGGCGCGACTACTTCGGACTGCAGGTCAACATCGATGCGTCGCAGATCGTTCCTGCGTCACGACTGGTGTCGCAGACCACCGGCTTTGTCGTTCAACCGAACAAGGCCGTGGTTGGCGCCAACGCCTTTGCACATGCCTCGGGCATCCACCAGGACGGCGTCCTCAAGGCCCGCGACACCTATGAAATCATGCGAGCCGAAGATGTCGGCTGGGCGGCCAACAAGATCGTCCTGGGGAAACTGTCAGGGCGCAACGCATTCAAGCAGCGCTTGAGGGATCTCGGCATCGACCTTGAATCGGAGGGAGAAATCAACGCGGCGTTCGCCAAGTTCAAGGAACTGGCTGATCGCAAGAGCGAGATCTTCGATGAGGACATCACCGCCCTGGTGATGGACGAATCGGTCACAGCCGAGAACGAGCACTATCGGCTGCTCGCGCTGTCTCAGCGGTCCGAAACGGGTGAACGCCCCCATGCGAGCGTCGCCTTCGCGGCCGGGACAGCCGAGTTGCACGCCGAGAGCGACGGCAACGGGCCCGTCGACGCCAGCCTGAAGGCGATCGAATCCAAACTGGGAACCGGGGCAGAAATGCTGCTCTATTCCGTCAATGCGATCACCTCGGGCAGCACAGAATCGCAAGGAGAGGTCACGGTCAGGTTGCAGCTCGGTGGGCGCATCGTGAATGGTGTGGGAGCAGATCCCGACATCGTCGTTGCATCGGCCAAGGCCTATCTGTCGGCACTCAACAAACTGCACAGCACGACGGAACGAGTGGCCGCCCAGGGCTGAATTGCTCCCGGTCGTTCACCTCCGTTCAAAAGCACTTGAGAAATATCACGTAAGTTTTTGATATTGCGAGTTTTTTTCATGTGCTCTACACTCGATCAACTGTTGAATTCGAGGTCCACGTGACGACTCTGACCCGACTATTTCTCGCATTGCTCGTCTCGGTGCCTGTGCTGCTTGGTTCGGCAGCGCCAGCAGCGGCCGCAACAGGCCAGCATGCCGGCAAGACGTCCAAACCCTTGCTCAAGAAGGTCAGCGCGTCGGCAGCGTCTTCCCGCGAGTTGCGGCGCAGGGCAGCGACCTCGCCGCGGATAACGATCCGCTCGGCGGCCAGAGCCCCCGTCACCAGAACGCGAAGTTCTGTGGCCACAAGCCGATTGCCGGCGCCCCGCCTGTCGATGGGCGAACTCGCAGGCTTGCGTTCGACCGCCGACGACCTGGATCTGAAGTCCAGCGTTGCATTGGTGATGGATCAGGACACCAACGAAATACTCTTCAGCAAGAACTCCCAGGCTGTCTTGCCGATTGCGTCGATCACCAAGTTGATGACAGCCGTCGTCGTCACGGATGCCGCATTGCCGTTGGACGAGGTTCTGACCATCACTCAGGACGATGTGGATACAGAGAAAGGGAGCAGTTCTCGCCTGTCGGTGGGCAGCAGTCTCACGCGCGAAGAAATGCTGCACCTGGCCCTGATGTCGTCGGAGAACCGGGCTGCCCACGCGCTGGGTCGAAACTATCCTGGTGGTCTGACTGCCTTCGTCACAGCGATGAATCAGAAGGCGCAGCAACTCGGGATGACGGATACCCACTACGTCGAACCGACCGGCTTGTCGAGCCAGAACCAATCCAGCGCGCACGACCTTGCCACCTTGGTCAAGCTCGCGCACACGCATCCGTTGATCCGAGAATTGTCGACCTCACCCGAGTTCATGGTCGACATCGGACATCGCCAGCTCCAGTTCCGCAACACGAACGGGCTCGTCCGTAACCCGAGCTGGGAGATCGGTGTGCAGAAGACTGGCTACATCGTGGAAGCCGG
>JAGNWJ010000024.1 GCA_017986065.1 Rhizobacter sp.
GAAAGCCTGGCCGAGCCGGGCGTGCTGATCTACGAAACCTTCGCCACAGGGAACGCCAGCGTCGGCAAACCCTCCAACCCGGACTTCCTGCTGCGCCCGGGAGAACTGCTGCAATTCGCGGCTGCGCACGGGCTGCGCGTGGTGGCTTACGAGGACGGGTTTGAGCGCGATCCCGATCGGTACATCCAGCGCATCGTCGCGATGCGGCCGGGGACCGATGACACCGAGTTGCATCGACATCCGCTGCGCTGCGACTGAAGGTCGGGTGTGCCCGCTAAAATCAAGGGCTATCAAGGAATTTGCATGAAACCGATCACTGGCAGCATCGTCGCGCTGATCACGCCGATGCACGAGGACGGCAGCGTCGATTACGACACGCTGCGCAGCCTGATGGACTGGCACATCGCCGAGGGCACCGATTGCATCGGAGTCGTCGGCACGACCGGCGAATCTCCCACGGTCTCGGTGGAAGAACACTGCGAAATCATCCGCGTGGCGGTCGAGCATGCGCGCGGACGGGTGCCGGTGATGGCCGGAGCAGGCGGCAACTCGACGCGTGAAGCGATCGAGCTGACCCGCTACGCCCAGAAAGTCGGGGCCGATTGCTCGCTGTCGGTCGTGCCCTACTACAACAAGCCTTCGCAGGAAGGCATCTACCAGCACTTCAAGGCGATCGCCGAGGCGGTCGATCTTCCGCTGGTGCTTTACAACGTGCCGGGCCGCACGGTGGCAGACATGCAGCCCGAAACCACGCTGCGCCTGGCGCAGTTGCCGGGCATCGTCGCGGTCAAGGAAGCCACCGGCAACATCGAACGCGCCGCATGGTTGATCAAGCATGCTCCGCCGGGCTTCTCGATCTATTCGGGTGACGATCCGACCGCCATCGCTTTGATGCTGCTCGGAGGCCACGGCAATGTGAGCGTCACGGCCAATGTCGCACCGCGCGCGATGCACGAGCTGTGCGTTGCCGCCATGCAGGGCCGGGTGCGTGAAGCGACCGAGATCCACATGCGTCTGCTGCCTCTGCACAAGCACCTGTTCACAGAACCCAGCCCCGCGCCGACGAAATGGGCCCTGGCCCAGCTGGGGCGCTGCAGGAACACGCTGCGGCTTCCACTGATGCCCCTGACCGCAGCCGGACAAGCCACCGTCGAATCGGCCCTGCGCGATGCCGGCCTGATCTGACAATCTGACGATGCATCGTCGGCAACGCAACGCCCCGGGCTCGGCCCTTCCCTCGCCCACTGCGATCAACGGGCTGCGCGGCATGTCCGCCGCCAACCCCACGGAGATGAACAACGTGACAGCTTCCCAACCCACCCGGTCGAATCGACTAGCCCTCAGACGTTCGAGTGCACGGCGTCTGGCCTGCTCGGCACTGGTGATCGGCATGGCCGGCTGTTCGAGCGTGGACACCTTGATGCACGGCGACAAGGTCGATTACAAGGCGTCTGCCGCAACCGCCACGGCGGGACTCGAGATTCCACCGGATCTCACGCAGCTGTCCCGCGAATCGCGCTACAGGCAGGACGATTCCGGCGCGTTCAGCGCAGCGGCTTACCAGTCGTCGCCGTCGAATCTCTCGACCGGTGCCGCGGTCGCGCCGGCAGGTGATGCAGCCCTTCGCATCGACCGCGCTGGCAACGAGCGCTGGCTGGTCACGACGATGACGCCTGAACAACTGTGGCCCGTCTTGCAGGAGTTCTGGCGCGAGCGCGGATTCAACCTGACGGTCAATCAGGCGGATGTCGGCGTGATGGAGACCGAGTGGAACGAGAACCGCGCCAGGTTGCCGCAGGACTTCATCCGCAACACGATCGGCAAGGTATTCGACGCCATCTACTCGACTGGTGAGCGCGACAAGTACCGCACCCGGGTCGAGCGCTCGGCAGGCGGCAGCGACATCTTCATCAGCCATCGCGGGATGGTCGAGGTGGCCACCGGCGCGCTGAAGGACAGCACCGTGTGGCAGCCGCGCCCTGCTGATCCGGAGCTCGAGGCCGAAATGCTTCGTCGCCTGCTGTTGAAGCTCGGCGCGAAGGAGGATCAGGCGAAGGCCATGATGGCAACCACCGAGCCCCAGGCTCCGCGGGCCCGCGTGGTGGCAGGACAGACATCCGTCATCGAAGTGGACGAAGGTTTCGATCGAGCCTGGCGCCGTGTCGGCGTCGCGCTGGACCGCACCGGATTCACGGTCGAGGATCGGGACCGAATCCAAGGCATCTACTATGTGCGGTACGCCGATCCGAAACCGTACAACAAGGAAGAGCCGGGATTCTTCGCGAAGTTCTTCGGCTTCGGCAAGGACAAGTACGACCCCGACAAGCTTGCGCGCTACCGCGTTCAGGTCAAGGGCGAAGGCGAGCGCAGCACGGTCAGCGTGCTGACCGAGAAGGCGGGTACGGAGAAGGGCGACACCCCCGCGCGTATCGCGACCCTGCTGGTCAACGATCTGAAGTGAACCCCGCTGCGGTGCAGGCGATGCCACAGGGCATCTGCCGGCACGCACCAACAAAAAAGCCGCCCGAGGGCGGCTTTTTCATGTCCGTGGGGACAAATCACTTCTTCATTGCGTCCTTGGCGGCATCGGCGGCCTTGTTGGCAGCGTCCTTGGCAGCGTCGGCAGCTGCGCCAGCGGCTTCGGTCGCTGCACCGCTGGCAGCGCCGACGGTGGCGTCTGCTGCAGAAGCAGCGGTGTCGACTGCGGATGCAGCGGCGGCTTCAACCGCGGCCACGGCCGGTGCTGCAGCAGCCGAGGCTGCTTCCATGGCGGGCGCCACTTCTTCTTTCTTGCCGCAAGCAGCGAGGGCGACAGCAGCAACCAGGGTAGCCAGCACGAGCGTCTTGTTCATGTTTATCCTCAATCAAAAAAGGTCGATAAATGAAGGTGGTCTGGGGTCACTGCTGATGCAATCGGCCCGAAACTCAGGAGCGAAAGGCCAAAAAGCCCTTTTGCTACAGCCCGCAAGTATAAGTCTCAGTCTGCGTACTGGTTCACAAACCCAGCGTGCTTGCAGGAAAGGCGTCGACGGAACGTTGCATCAGTGCATCAAGGCGATCGCGATCGCGCGTCGCATCGGCGATCGCTGTCGACACGCTGCCGCGGTACAGATCGCGGTCGACCAGGCGCAAGGAGAGCGTGCCGGGGGCCAGCAGCACGCAGGGGACATCGACCCGATCTGCCTCGTCAGGTGTTCGGCACCGCACCATGTGAGAGCGTTCTCTGCGCCACTGCACCCATCGGGGGTGACGGCGCACGATCTGGTCATAACTGAGCGCTACGATGGTGCAGGTTCGATGTCCCATCGCCCACCGCGACAGGTTCTCCACCACCGCGGGTTCGTTGAGCGGCCAGTCCGCGAAATCCGCGTCGCACATCCAGATCTCGCGCGACCCGGCTGCCGCAATATCGGCGAAGGCGCTTCGCAGTGCATCCTGGAACTCGGTTCGGCTCTGGATCAAATGGCTCGCAGGCGTGTTCATGGTGCGCTGTTCCTGTCAATGAACTCAGGCCGTCGAGTCTGTCCGACGCCAGCGCGGTCCGTCAATCAGCGATGTCGGCCGCATGAAGCCAGCCCTGGTCAGCCCAGGACTGCAGCAACTCCCGGGCGTCTGCCCCGAGTCGTGCCACCGATTCAGCGTCGAGCGATCGGCGATCGGCAAGCACACGCATCAACTTCGCGTCACGCCCCGATGCGATGAAGGATTCGCCGTTGATGAACACATGACGATCGTCGTACAGCATGCGCGTGCGCCGATCGAGAACCACGCTGCCAGGTCCGGCACATTCATCCACCGGGTCGAACCATGTCTGCGGCTTCGGTTCGCTGAGCCATTCCCCCAGTGCGCAGGCCAGCGAATCCTGATCGTCGACCAGCCGACGCACCGCATCGGCCGCGAAGTCGGCCAGGGGCTGTGGAATGCGGGCCGGTTGCTCGGTGGCAGGCTGGTGGGGATCGCGATAGCGCAGACCTTCTTCCCGTTCATCGACGGCATCGAGCATGCGCTGCAGTACTTCGCATCCGACCTCCTCCCGCGAAGGAACCCGGAAGCCGATCGATGCCGTGAGGCAGTCTCCGTCGGCCACACCATCGTGCGCCCAGCGAGGCGGCAGATACAGCATGTCGCCCGGTTCGAGCGTCCACTCCAGCTCGGGCTCGAAGTGCGACAGGATCTTCAGCGGCACATCCGGTTGCAGCGTCGGGTTCTTCATGCGCCCCACGCGCCAGCGACGCCGTCCGGCGAGCTGCAGCAGGAACACGTCGTACGAATCGAAGTGCGGGCCGACACCGCCGCCATCCGTGGCAAATGAAATCATCACGTCATCGAGACGAACATCGGGCGCGAAACGGAACCGCGACATCAGCCGATGTGCAGCCTGTGCATGCAGGTCCACGCCCTGCACCAGCAGCGTCCATCCGGGACGCCCCAGCGGTGGCAACTGGCGTCGGGCGAACGGCCCGTGGCGCAGCTTCCAGCCGGTTTCGCGCCTCTCGATCAGGCGCGATTCGACGCCGTCGGCAGCCGCCAGCGCAAACAGCGCAGCACGATCGAGTTCAGCAACTCCCTCGGGCACCGCCTGACGGATCAGCAACGGCTTCTTCTGCCAGTAACGCCGCATGAAGGCCTGCGGACTGAGCCCGCCGAGCAGGGGTGTGGGTTGGTCGATTCGCATGCGCCGGATTGTCCACCGCCTCGAAGCGGGGCAAGGACTGCAGCCCGATAGCGAAGTCGCCCTGTGAGATCATTTCCCGATGCAAATCCAATCCCCTTGCGTGGTCGCACTGACATGGCGACTCGAAGACGCCCAGGGCCAGTTGATCGATGAACTCGCACAACCGGTCGAATTCTTCTACGGTGGCGCCGACCTGCTCGAGAAGGTCGAGGCGTCCTTGCTCGGCCAGGCCACCGGCTTCGAGGCATCGCTGCACCTCGAACCCGAGCATGCGTTCGGCGACTACATCGCCGATCTGGTGTTCTTCGAGGAGCGATCCATCTTGCCCGACGGCATCGAGGTCGGCATGCAGTTCGAAGGTGTACCTGAAGGCTCGGTCACTCCGGGCATGCCTGAGGATGCGGTCTACACGGTCACCGAGGTGTACCCGACCCATGTCGTGCTGGACGGCAATCACCCACTCGCCGGCGTCGCATTGCGGCTGCATCTGACGGTGCAGGACGTGAGGCAAGCCACGTCGGACGAGATCGATGCCGGAAGCGTCGGCCAGCCTGCATTCAGCGTGTTCAACGCCGACCCACCGGGCCCGCACCTGCACTGACGCGTGCTGCGTGTTCGAACACGCAGCGAGTTCAGTTCGCGCCGGTCGAGCCGAAACCTCCGGCGCCGCGCTCCGATGCGCCGAACTCATCGACACGTCGGAAACTGGCCTGGACCACCGGCACGATGACGAGCTGGGCGATGCGCTCCATCGGCTGCACGGTGTAGCTCGCCACGCCGCGGTTCCAGCAGCTGACCATCAGCGGCCCCTGGTAATCCGAATCGATCAGACCGACCAGATTGCCCAGCACGATTCCGTGCTTGTGGCCCAGCCCCGAGCGCGGCAGGATCATCGCGGCCAGGCCGGGATCGCCGATGTGCACCGCGAGCCCGGTGGGGATCAGCTTCGTCTGGCCGGGCTCGATCAGCAGAGGCTCATCCAGACAGGCGCGCAGGTCGAGACCCGCACTGCCCGGGGTCGCATAGGCTGGCATGGCCTCAGCCATGCGGGCATCGAGCAGCTTCACATCGATCGTCGTCATTGCGGCTTTCCTGTCTTTTCATCCGGCACCTGCGCCAGCCGCAGCGCGATATCGGCAATCAGCCAACGCGCGAGCGTGAGCTTGTCAGCTTGCGGCAGATCGCGGTGGCCGTCAGCATCGACGAGCACCAGCGCGTTGTCGTCGCGACCGAAGGTGGCCGGGCCCAGGTTGCCGACGATCAGCGGCACCTGCTTGCGCACGAGCTTCTCGCGCGAATGCTTCAGCAGATCATGGCTTTCAGCGGCGAAACCCACGCAGAACGGACGGCCGCGAGCGAGGGCCTGGCTGGCGACTGCTGCCAGTATGTCGGGGTTCTCGGTCAGTTCGAAGATAGGCGCGATCTTGCTGCCGTTCTTCTTGATCTTCTGCTCGGACAAGCTCGCCGGCCGCCAGTCGGCCACTGCGGCGGTCGCAATGAACACATCCTGATTCGCGGCCGCGGGAACGACCGCATCGAACATCTGCGTTGCCGTGCGGACATCGATGCGCCGCACGCCGCGCGGTGTGGTCAGGTGGACCGGTCCTGCCACCAGGGTGACCTCGGCGCCGGCTTCGGCCGCAGCGCGTGCGATCGCGAAACCCATCTTTCCGCTGGACAGGTTCGTGATGCCGCGCACCGGATCGATCGGCTCGAAAGTGGGCCCGGCAGTGATCAGCACATGCTTGCCGGCCAGCGGTTTGGGCCGAAAGAATGCGGTCAGTTCCTCGAGCAGTTCCTCGGGCTCGAGCATCCGCCCGTCTCCGACCTCACCGCAGGCCTGCTCGCCACTGGCCGGGCCGAGCACGTGCGCACCGTCGGCGCGCAACTGGACCACATTGCGCTGAGTCGCCGGGTGGGACCACATCTCGCGGTTCATCGCCGGGGCGATCAACAGCGGACACGATTCGATCGGCCGGGCCAGGCACAGCAGGCTCAGCAGATCATCGGCGCGACCGTGCAGCAGCTTCGCCATGAAGTCGGCACTGGCGGGAGCCACCAGCACCGCATCGGCTTGCCGTGTCAGGTTGATGTGCGCCATGTTGTTCGCCGAGCCATCGACAGCGCGCGCATCCCAGGTGCTCGTGAACACCGCGCGACCGGTCAGTGCCTGCATCGTCACTGCGGTGATGAACTGCTCGGCCGCCTCGGTCATCACGACCTGCACCGTGGCGCCTGCCTTCACCAGTGCGCGGGCCAGTTCGGCGGCCTTGTAGCAGGCAATGCCGCCAGACAGCCCGAGCACGATGTGCTTGCCGCGCAGGTCGCCGTCCGGGTCGGGTGTGTCGATCATGATGGTGGCAGCTCCAGTGTCAAAGCGGCAGCCAGGCCCGCTCGGGATCGTCGAAGTTGAAGAGCACGCGAACAGCCTTGCCGTAGACCTGATCGTGCGACAGAAACCCCCAGGTCCTCGAATCGGACGATGCATCCCGGTTGTCTCCGAGCATCAGGTAGTGACCTTCAGGCACGGTGCATTCCCAGGCACCGCCACGCGTGCTGCTGCATTGGGCTGCAATGCCGGCGTCGTCCCAGTTGAGCGGCTGGCGACCGCGCACGAAGGGATTGATCTTCAGCACGCGCGGCGGTGCGCCGGCCGACTCACGCACCATCCACTGCCCTCGGTCGTCGGCCGACCGCCGGATAGAGAACGCCGCCAGCGCATCGTCTTCGAGTACCTGTGCATCGGGCATGGCGCCCTGAATGGACACCGTACCGTCGGCGAACGTGACGACATCTCCCGGCATGCCAACCAGGCGCTTGACATAGAACTGGGACACGTCATGCGGATAGCGGAACACCACCACGTCGCCCCGCTGCGGGCTTGCGAACTCGATCGCGGTGTTGGTGAACGGCAGCCTGGGTCCGTAGGCCAGATGGTTGATCAGCAAGTAGTCACCGACGCGCAGCGTGGGCTCCATCGATTCCGATGGCACGCGCGGCCAGTCGGCAACGGCGACACGGCACGTGAAGACCAGCGCGACGACCACGAACAGGTCGGCACCCAGCATCGCCCAGAACGGCTGCCGCTTCGGAGGCTCCGGCATGGCGCGGACCTTCCAGCGCCATGCGAAGCGGCACAGGCCGGTTGCCAGCATCGCGCAAAACAGGAATTCGTTGATGGACAAGCCGATCTGCATGGGCAGCGGGGAGGCAAAGGCGTCGCGGATTATCGGGGTGGATGCAGCCATTCAGTCCGCGCGGGCAATTCGGGGGCGCGATCCGAACGCCGACGGAACACGCCCACAATGCACCGACAGGTCCTCGGCCTCGGGCCCGACACATCGCATGGAGTGCCACCCGTGAGCAGCGAACCCACTCTCGACATCGCGCGAGGCCAGCCCACCGACGCACAGCCCAGGACACGCCTGGTGGCCGTCCACCAGCACAACCCACAGGCATTGCACCGGGAACTGGTCACCGGCCTGAGCGCCGAACCTGCGACCCTTTCGCCCAAGTTTCTCTATGACCGCCTGGGTTCGCTGCTGTTCGAGGCCATCACCGAACTGCCCGAGTACTACCCGACGCGGACGGAGGCCCGCATATTCGCCGACCACGCCCTCGAGATGGCAGCGGCCATCGGTCCCATCGGCACGCTGATCGACCTGGGGGCCGGCAATTGCGCCAAGGCACGGATGGTCATCCCACCACTGCGCCCGTCGCGCTACGTGGCGGTCGACATCTCGGTCGACTTTCTGGAGCCTGCGATTGCACAAGTGCAGCGCGAGCACCCTGCGATCGAGGTCTGCGGTGTCGGCCTCGATTTCTCGAGCACGGTGCAATTGCCGCCGGGCCTGCTTCAGGGGCGTGCGGTCTTCTTCTATCCGGGGTCGAGCATCGGCAACTTCACGCCGGCATCTGCGCAAGGCTTTCTTGCGGGCGTGCGCCGGCAAGCTACCGGCGGTGGACTGCTGATCGGCATCGACCTGGTCAAGCCGATCGAGCAGCTCGAGGCGGCCTACGACGACGCATTGGGCGTGACCGCCGCGTTCAATCTGAACCTGCTTCGGCACGTGAACCGCTTGATCGGCAGCAACTTCGACCCACGGGACTGGCGCCACGTCTCGTTCTTCAACCGAGACCACTCGCGCATCGAGATGCACCTCGAGGCGCGTCGCGCCGTGGTCGTGCAGTGGCCCGAGAACGAGAGGCGATTCGAGGCCGGCGATCGAATGCACACCGAAAACTCGTACAAGTACACCGTCGAAAGCTTCGCCGAACTGCTTCACGACTCGGGATACGCACGCACCCGCTGCTGGGTCGATGCGAACGGCTGGTTCGCCGTGTTCTGGGCCCAGGCGTGAGTCGAAACGACGGCCGCCCGCGCGCGCCGTTTCAGGCCAGGTTGCCTTCGGCGGCACGCCGCTGGCGCAGCGCTTCGTAGAGGCACACGCCGCTGGCGACCGAGACGTTCAGGCTTTCGACTGCGCCGCGCATTGGCAGGCTGACCAGTTCGTCACAGGTCTTGGTCGTGAGTTGTCGCATCCCTGCCCCCTCGGCGCCAAGCACCAGGGCGACCGGCCCCGTGAGGTCGACGTCGTAGAGCGATTGCGTGGCCGTGTCCGATGTGCCGATGACGCGGATGTTGCGTTCCTTCAGCTCATTGAGGGTGCGTGCCAGGTTGGTCACCATGAAGTAGGGCACGGTTTCAGCCGCACCGCTGGCGACCTTCGAGACCGTCGCGTTCACGCCCACGGCGTGATCCTTCGGCGCGATCACCGCATGTGCTCCTGCTCCGTCGGCGACTCGCAGGCAGGCACCGAGGTTGTGCGGGTCGGTGATGCCGTCGAGAACCAGCAGCAGCGGATTGCCCTCGACAGCGTCGAGTTCGTCGAGCGTGTCATCGAGCGAGCGACTCAGCGCGACGGGCTCGACACGGGCCACCAGGCCCTGATGCCGATGCGTGCCGCACATCTTCTGCAGCTTGGCGTCATCACTGTCGATCAGCTTCGAGCCGGCCGCGGTGGCGCGCTCGATGAACTGCCGCATGCGCTGGTCGCGTCGCGATGTGTCGACGTGGATCTCGACGACGGATTTCGGCGTGGTCTTCAGCCGCACGGTGACGGCATGAAAGCCGAACAGGATCTTGTTGCTCATCGGGCGATGGTAGCGGTTGGGTTTCGGCGGGTTCAAACAGCTCAGGCCGGCGTGCGGACCAGCCATGCCGCTGCTGCCACCAAGCCGATCAGGACCGGCTGGTGAACCATGTAGAAGCTGAGACTCCAGCGACCGAGGCACGCGAGCGGACGGGCCGCCGGGCGCAGCGTCGGCGACAGAGGCAATGACAGGAGAGTTGGACGATGCCGCAGGACCCATTGCCCGGCTGCCAGCCCCCACAGCGACACGCCCAGCCACGGCAGCAGCGGCACGTAGTCCTCGGTGATCGGCTTGGCCGTGACCAGACCGATCCAGTTCGTCCAGCGGCTGTCGAAGAATTCATGCTGGAACCACAGGGGAAGCAGCAGCGCAGCCAGGCCGAACAACCAGAGCCAGCGACCGGCAGGCGCGGCCAGGCGCAACAGCAGCAGGATCACCGCAATACCGTGCAGCACGCCGAAGCTGATGTAGCTGCGCGGAAACATCCACCACGAACCGAGGCTGACCAGCAGGGCGCATCCCGCGATCTGCGCCCAGCGCAGCCAGAAGCGCCCACCCCAGGCCGATCTGTCGTGACCGCCATCCAGAGCCACGGCCTGACTCAGTCCGACGCAGAACAGGAAGAGCCCGACGATCGCGCTGCGCTGGACGGTCCACAGCGGTTCGTTGTGAAAGTCCTGGCGGATGAATCCGAAATGGTTCAGGTCGAAGCAGAGGTGAAACACCGCCATCCAGACGATGGCAACGCCGCGCAGCGCATCCAGTCGCTCGAAGCGCTCTTCGCCGACCGCAGTGGCTTCACGCATGGCAACCGCACTGCGATGCCCGGCGCGCCATCGTCAGCGCCCGGGCGGGCCGAGCAGCGACGTGGGGAGGTCGATCTGGCCGGTGGACTTGAACCGTTCGCCACGCAGCAGCGAGCCGCCGATCTTGCCGCTGATCGCGTAGCCGACATTCGAGCGGTCGCCATTGGCAAAGCTGAGCGCCTGTCGCAGAACCGATATCGCGGAGACCGAGACCGGCACGACCAGAACCGCCTCGCCGTAGCGAGGAATCGTGCCCTGCACGTCGCTCACCCCGCTGGCGAAACTCAGGCCCCTCAACTCGACATCGAGGGCCACACCGTTGTAGGCGACTTCGGATTCGTTCGGGTTCTGCACGCGCAGCTTCACCGCCATGCGCAATTCCAGACCCTGCCCCGGCATCGGCTCGATGCCGACAAGACTGACCTTGACGGGATCGCTCATCGGCAGCTGCGCACATCCCGCCAGGGCCAGCGCAGCAACCAGAATCTGGAGAAAAGATCGCATCGCGTCTCCTGGGGTGAACTTCGATGATCGCATCTGGCGCGCGGGAGACGCTCGGTCAGGCGACCCAGCGGCGCGCGTTGCGGAACATGCGCGCCCAGGGGCTCGACTCGCTTGCGGGGCCAGAGGTCCAGCTCATCTGCACGTTTCGAAACACCCGCTCCGCATGCGGCATCAGCACGGTGTAGCGGCCATCGGGTGTGGTGACCGAGGTCAGGCCATCGGGGCTGCCGTTCGGGTTGAACGGATAGGCCTCGGTGGCCCGGCCGGCATGATCCACGAAACGCATCGCACGGTGCACCGCTGAGGCATCACCGCGCTGGGAAAAGTCCGCGCGGCCTTCCCCATGCGACACCGCGACCGGAAGACGGCTTCCGGCCATGCCACTGAAGAAGATCGACGGACTCTCCAGCACCTCGACCAGGCTCAGACGCGCCTCGAACTGCTCGCTCTTGTTGCGGGTGAATCTCGGCCAGGCCTGCGCCCCAGGGATGATGGGCGACAGCGCCGCCATCATCTGGCAGCCATTGCACACGCCCAGCGCAAAGGTGTCGGTGCGCCCGAAGAAGGCTGCAAACTGATCGGCGAGCTTCGAATTGAAGAGTATCGACCTCGCCCAGCCTTCGCCCGCGCCGAGCGTGTCGCCGTAGCTGAAGCCTCCGCAGGCGACGAAGCCGATGAACTGGTCGAGCCGCACGCGCCCGGCCTGCAGATCGCTCATGTGCACGTCGTAGGTGTCGAAGCCGGCCTGCGCCAGCGCATAGCTCATCTCCACCTGGCTGTTGACACCCTGCTCTCGCAGGATGGCCAGCCTCGGACGGGCGGTGTGAATGAACGGTGCGGTCACGTCCTCCGCAGGATCGAACGTGAGGTGGACCTGCAGGCCGACATCCTCGGCGAGCCCCGCCGAATCATGTTCGGCATCGGCGCAGAGCGGGTTGTCTCGCAGCCGGGCGATGCGCCAGCTGACTTCGTCCCAGACCTGATGCAGGTCGCGAAGCGGTGCGCTGAAGACGGCCTTGGTGTCTCGCCAGACCTCGACGCTGCCGGCGTCGTTCGGCTTGCCGATGAAGTGGCTGTGCTTCGAAAGGCCGTGAGCGCGCAGCGTCTGCATCACCTCGTTGCGAACCGCGGTCGGCACCTGGATCACCGCACCCAGCTCTTCGCTGAACAAGGCTTTCAGGGTCAGTTCGTGGCGCCTCGCACCGATCTGGCCAGCCCAGTTCTTCGAATCTCCGCAGTCCATGCGGCTGTCGCTGATGCCGTCGCCTTCGGTCACCAGCATGTCGACATTCAGGCTCACACCGAGGTGACCGGCGAAGGCCATCTCGCACACTGTCGCCCACAGGCCGCCATCGCTGCGGTCGTGGTAGGCCAGCAACCGCCCTTCGCTGCGGAGCTGGTTGATGGCTGCGATCAGCGACTTCAGCTGCGCAGGATCGTCGAGGTCGGGCACGCCGTCGGCGGACGCATTGCCCGTCTGATCAAGCACCTGCGCCAGCATCGAGCCGGCCATGCGGTTCCTGCCATTGCCGAGATCGATCAGGATCAGCGTGGTATCACCCGGCTGCAACTGCGGTGTCAGCGTTCCCCGCACATCGTCGAGCGTGACGAACGCCGAGACGATCAACGAGACCGGCGCGGTGACCTGCCTGCTCTCGCCGCGATCGCTCCAGCGGGTGCGCATCGACAGGCTGTCCTTGCCCACCGGCACGCTGATGCCGAGGGCCGGGCACAGCTCCATGCCGACCGCACGCACGGTGTCGTAGAGCGCGGCATCTTCACCCGGTTCGCCGCACGCGGCCATCCAGTTGCAACTGAGCTTGACACGCTCCAGCGCGAACGGCGCGGCCAGCAGGTTGGTCAAGGCCTCGCCGACGGCCATGCGGCCGGAGGCCGGCGCATCGATCGCTGCCAGCGGCGTTCGCTCCCCGATGCTCATCGCCTCGCCGCGAAAGCCGCTGTAATCGGCCAGCGTCACGGCGCAATCGGCCACCGGCACCTGCCACGGCCCGACCATCGGATCGCGGTGACTCAGCCCGCCGACGGTCCGATCTCCGATCGTGATGAGGAAACGCTTGCTCGCGACCGTCGGGTGGCGGAGCACATCGAGCGCCACCGTCTGCAGATCCACATCCGTGAGATCGAGCGCGCCAAGCTGCGGACGCACGCGCTTGACGTCGCGGTGCATCTTCGGTGGCTTGCCGAGCAGCACGTCCATGGGCATGTCGATGGCAAGAAGCGAAGGAGCCCTGACGGACGTCACCGGTTCGTCCGACAGCACCAGTTGCTTCGCCTCTGTGGCCACGCCGACGACCGCATAGGGGCAGCGCTCGCGCAGGCACATCGCATCGAACATGGGGAGCCGATCGGGCTGCACCGCGAGCACGTATCGCTCCTGGCTCTCGTTGCTCCAGATTTCCTTGGGCGACATTCCGCTTTCCTCGAGCGGAACCTGGCGCAGGTCGAAACGTGCACCGCGATGCGCTCCATCGACCAGTTCAGGAAAGGCATTCGAGATTCCGCCCGCGCCGACGTCGTGGATCGCCAGGATCGGATTGGCGTCGCCGAGCGCAGCACAGTGATTGATGACCTCCTGGGCGCGACGCTGGATCTCCGGGTTGCCACGCTGCACCGAGTCGAAGTCGAGTGCCGCCGCATTGGCGCCGGCAGCCATCGAGCTGGCCGCGCTGCCACCCATGCCGATGCGCATGCCGGGCCCCCCCAGCTGAACCAGCAAGGTACCGGCCGCGAACTCGACCTTGTCGGTCTGCGTCGCCGCGATCGTGCCCAGTCCCCCCGCGATCATGATGGGCTTGTGATAGCCGCGGCGCTGCTGGTGGCCGGGAACGCCGACCGTCTGCTCATAGACGCGGAAGTAGCCCGCCAGGTTCGGCCGCCCGAACTCGTTGTTGAACGCTGCGCCGCCCAGCGGCCCTTCGATCATGATCTGAAGGGGGCTGGCGATGTGCTCCGGCTTGCCGTAAGGCGAACGTTCCCAGGACCAGTCGGTGCCGGGCAGATTCAGGTTCGACACCGTGAAGCCGGTCAGCCCGGCCTTCGGCTTCGAGCCGCGGCCGGTCGCGCCCTCGTCGCGGATCTCGCCACCGGCTCCGGTCGAAGCGCCCGGGAACGGCGAGATCGCGGTCGGATGGTTGTGCGTCTCGACCTTCATCAGCACATGGGCGAGTTCGCTGCGAGCACCATAACGCGGCGCGTCGGTGTAGCCCTCGGGCAACCAGCGCTCGATGACACCGCCTTCCATCACCGACGAGTTGTCGCTGTAGGCGATCACGGTGTGCTGCGGCGCCAGTTGATGCGTGTTGCGGATCATCTGGAACATCGAGCGGTCCTGCACCGTCCCATCGATGGTGAAGTCGGCATTGAAGATCTTGTGCCGGCAGTGCTCGCTGTTGGCCTGCGCGAACATCATCAGCTCGACGTCGGTCGGGTTGCGCCGCAGCGATGTGAATGCGCTGACCAGGTAATCGATCTCGTCATCGGAAAGGGCCAGGCCGAAGTCGACGTTGGCGGTCACCAGCGCTGCCCGCCCCTGCCCCAGCACGTCGACCTGTGCCATCGGCGCAGCCGGGCGCTCATCGAACAGATGGGCAGCATCTTCCCGACACAGCAGCACGCTTTCGGTCATTCGGTCGTGCAGCAACTCGGCAGCTGCCTTCAACTCGTCAACGGTCAGCGGCTTGCTGCCACCGAGCAGCCCGGTCTTCAGCGTGAGCCGGTATTCGGTGACGCGCTCCACGCGCTTGATGGCCAGACCGCAGTTGTGGGCGATGTCGGTGGCCTTGGAAGCCCAGGGCGAGACCGTACCCAGACGCGGCGCGATGACGATCAAGGCTCCTTCGCTCGGGCCGCCATACGCATCTCCGTAGTGCAGCAGGCCATCGACGGTGTCGCGCTGAGCCGGGTCGAGCGGCGCCTCGCTCCAGACCCAATGCACGTGTCGGGCGTGGACGGCTGTGATGCGTGCTCCGCCGCAGGAGGCGTCCTGCTGCAGCTTGGCCAGCAGCGCCTGGGCGCGAAAGGCCGGGAGCGCACTGCCCCCTTCGACATGGAGCAGGTGCTTGGGCGAAGTGATCACGCGGGACGCTCGGGATGGGGGTGACAGACAGGGCGGCAACGATCGAGGCAGATAGCCCGCGGGCCGCTGCGGCCACCACGGGTAGACCCTCGATTTTACGGGTCGGGTGAGATAATCGGCGGCATGACGATCACCATCAAGACCGCCGACGACATCGACGGCATGCGCATCGCCGGCCGCCTCGCCTCTGAAGTGCTGGACATGCTGGAGCCCCATGTGAAGCCCGGCATCACCACCGAGGCGCTCGACAAGCTGGCCCACGATTACATGGTGAACGTCCAGCAAGCCATTCCGGCACCGCTGAACTACGCGCCGCCGGGCTATACACCCTACCCGAAATCGATCTGCACCTCGATCAACCATCAGGTGTGCCATGGCGTTCCGAACAGCAAGCCGCTGAAGAACGGCGACATCGTCAACGTCGACATCACGGTCATCAAGGGCGGCTGGCACGGCGACACCAGCCGGATGTTCGTGGTGGGTGAAGGATCGATCGCTGCCAGGCGACTGTGCCAGATGACCTACGACGCCATGTGGCGAGGCATCGCGAAGGTTCGCCCGGGTGCGCGCCTTGGCGACATCGGACACGCGATCCAGACCTTCGCCGAGAACAATGGCTTCTCGGTGGTTCGCGAGTTCTGCGGCCACGGCATCGGCCGCAAGTTCCACGAGGACCCGCAGGTTCTGCATTACGGCAAGCCGGGCACGCTCGAAGTGCTGACCCCGGGGATGATCTTCACGATCGAGCCGATGATCAATGCCGGCCGGCGCGAGATCCGTGAGGCCGGAGACGGCTGGACCATCGTCACCAAGGACCGTTCGCTGTCGGCGCAATGGGAGCACACCGTGCTCGTCACCGAGACCGGCTACGAAGTGCTGACCCTCTCGGCCGGCAGTCCGGCGGTTCCGCAGTTCGTCACCGAATCCGTGGCAGCCTGAGCGCCCGTGGCCTTGTCGGTTGCAGAACTGGACGAGCACGGCGCGCTGTCGCCCGATCGGCTGGGTGAGCTTCGTCAGCGCTACAAGGCGGGCAAGGACGCGCTGATCCGTCACTTCGAGGCGTCGCGTCCGACGGCGCCTGCAGCGACCCGCCTGATCCGGGGAATCGCGCGTCACACGGACGTCACGGTGCTGCACCTGTGGGAGCTATGCGGCATGCCTGCCGAGGCAGCCCTGCTGGCCGTCGGCGGATATGGACGCGGCGAGCTGTTTCCTCACTCGGATGTCGATGTGCTCGTGCTGCTGCCATCGGGACTCTGCGGCACCGGCAGCCCCCAGTCCGAGGCCAAGCGCTCGGTCGAGTCATTCATCACTGCATGCTGGGACATCGGCCTCGAGATCGGATCGAGCGTGCGCACGGTCGAGGAGTGCATGGCTGAAGCCGAGCGCGATGTCACCGTGCGCACCGCGCTTCTCGAGTCACGGTTCATATGCGGCTCGCGCCGCGGCTTCAATGTCTTTCGGCGCAACAACTCGCAGGCGATGCAGCCACGCAATTTCCTGCGCGCGAAGGTCCTGGAAATGCGCCAGCGGCACCAGAAATTCGAGGACACACCGTACTCGCTGGAGCCGAACTGCAAGGAAAGCCCCGGAGGCCTGCGCGACCTGCAGCTGATCATCTGGGTCGCGCGCGCAGCCGGACTCGGGCGCACCTGGGCCGAACTCGCGGCCAGCGGGCTGGCCACACCGTTCGAGACCAAGCAGCTGCAACGCAACGAGGGCCTGCTGAAGCTGATCCGGACCAAGCTGCACCTGGTCGCAGGCCGGCGCGAGGACCGGCTGGTGTTCGACCTCCAGAACGCCGTGGCCGAAAGCTTCGGCTACCGGGCGACGAAGGGCCAGCGCGCATCGGAGGCGCTGATGCGCCGCTACTACTGGGCCGCCAAGGCGGTGGTGCAGCTGAACCAGATCCTGATGCTCAACATCGAGGATCGAATCACCGGATCGCAGGATGCGCCGATGCGCCCGATCAACGAAGACTTCCTCGAGCGCGACGGCATGCTCGAGGTGGTCAGCGACGATCTGTATCAGCGCCGCCCTGAGGCCATCCTCGAAACCTTCCTGACGTACCAGACCACGCGCGGCATCACGGGCCTGTCGGCCCGCACGCTGCGTGCGCTGTACAACTCGCGCGACCTGATGAACGCCGAGTTCAGGCGGGCCCCGGCCAACCGCGCGACCTTCATGCGCATCCTGCGGGCACCGAGCGGACACACCCATGCGCTGCGGCTGATGAACGAGACCAGCGTGCTCGGGCGATATCTGTGGGTGTTCCGGCGCATCGTCGGCCAGATGCAGCACGACCTGTTTCACGTCTACACCGTCGACCAGCACATCCTGATGGTGCTGCGAAACGTGCGCCGCTTCTTCATTCCAGAGCACGTGCACGAGTACCCGTTCTGCTCGCAGCTGGCGCTGCAGTGGGACAAGCCCTGGGTGCTCTTCATCGCGGCCGTATTCCACGACGTCGCCAAGGGACGTGGCGGCGATCATTCTGAGCTGGGCGCCAGCGAGGCACGCCGCTTCTGCCGCGACCACGGCATCGAGCGCGACGACACCGCGCTGATCGAGTTTCTCGTCCAGGCCCACCTGACGATGTCCCGCGTTGCCCAGAAGGAGGACCTGAGCGACCCGGCGGTGATCCAGGAGTTCGCCCAGCGCGTCGGCACCGAACGGCGGCTGACCGCCCTGTACCTGCTCACCGTGGCCGACATCCGCGGCACCAGCCCCAAGGTCTGGAACGCCTGGAAAGGAAAGCTGCTCGAGGACCTGTACCGGGCTTCGCTGCGGGCGCTCGGCGGCGCGCAACCGCATCTCGACGCCGAGATCGATGCACGCAAGCAGGAGGCCAGGCACATGCTCAACCTCGCACTGCAGCCGCCGGACGTCGAAGTCCCGTTGTGGAAGACGCTGGCGATCAGCTACTTCGCACGGCACGACGTCGGCGAGATCGCGTGGCATGCCCGCTCGCTGCACGAGCACCTCGACGCAGCAACGCCGGTGGTCAAGGCTCGCGTGTCGCCGGTTGGCGAAGGTCTGCAGGTGGTGGTCTTTGCGCGCGACCGCGCCGACCTCTTCGCGCGCATCTGCGGCTACTTCGACAGCGCGCACTTCAACATCCTCGACGCCAAGGTGCACACGACCCGGGCCGGTTGCGCGCTTGACACTTTCCAGGTGATCAATCCGCAGCTCGAGGCGTCGCGCGATGGAGCGCCCGCGGCCCAGTACCGCGACCTGATCCTGCTGGTGGAAACCCAGCTCGGCCGGGCTCTGGCGTCCGACGGAGCGCTGCCGGAGCCGAGTCGAGGCCGCCTGTCCCGTCGGGTGAAGTCGTTCCCGGTCACACCACGCATCACGCTCAGGCCCGATGAACGGGCGCAGAACTGGTTGCTCGGCGTTTCGGCCAGCGACCGCTCGGGCCTGCTGTACGCCATCGCCCGCGTGCTGGCCCGACACCAGATCAACCTGCAACTGGCCAAGATCACCACCCTCGGCGAGCGGGTCGAAGACACCTTCCTGATCGACGGCGCGGCCTTGCGGCACAACCGCACCCAGATCGAGATCGAAACGGAACTGCTCGATGCGATTGCAGCATGACGGGCCTGCACATGCCGTGCGGCCCGGAGGATTGATCCCATGGCTCTGACCCCGGTCACTGCCGACGACTGCCTGGCGCGGCTCGACGCTTACGACGCGATCATCGACGCGCGATCCGAAGGCGAGTTCGCGCTGGACCGGATTCCCGGCGCAGTCAACTGGCCCAGCCTCAACGACGCCGAACGGGCGCTGGTGGGCACCGAATACAAGCAGATCTCGCCGTTCGTGGCGCGCAAGCGCGGCGCCGCGCTGGTCGCCCGCAACATCGCCATGCACATCGAGCGACACGTGCTCGACAAGCCCAAGGACTGGCAGCCACTGGTGTACTGCTGGCGCGGCGGTCAGCGCAGCGGCTCACTGGCGCTCGTGCTCAGCAAGATCGGCTTTCGGGTTCAGGTGCTCGAAGGGGGCTACCAGGCCTACCGCCGGGCGGTGATGAAGGCGCTCGAGGAACAGCCCCTGGCGCTGCGTTTTCGCGCGATCTGCGGCAGGACCGGCTCGGGCAAGAGCCGCCTTCTGGCCGCGTTGCAGGCGCAGGGCGCGCAGGTCCTCGATCTGGAGGGTCTCGCCAACCACCGGGGGTCGGTGCTGGGTCTGGTGCCCGGCAGCCCGCAACCGACACAGAAGCAGTTCGACTCGCGTCTGTGGGACGTGATGCGCCGCTTTGATCCGGCGCGCCCGGTCTGGGTGGAAAGCGAGAGCCGCAAGGTCGGTGAACTGCGGGTGCCCGAGCGCCTGATCGAGTGCATGCGAGCCTCTCCCTGCGTGCACATCCAGTTGCCGGTTGATGCCAGGGTTTCCTTGCTGATGGAGGACTACGCCTTCTTCGTCGACGACGTACCGACCTTCTGCACCCGCCTCGATGCACTGCGCGCGCTGCGTGGCAATGAAGTGATCAACGGCTGGCAAGAGGCGGCCCGATCCGGAGGCATCGAGGGCGTGGTGCGGGAACTGCTGCTCACGCACTACGACCCGGTTTACCTGCAATCGATGCAGCGCAATTTCACCGGGTTTGCCGACGCACGACTGGTGGAGCCCGAAAACGGCGACGCCAGCACGTTGGCTGGCGTCGCGAGGGACTTGCTGCAGGACTGACCGCCCCGCTGCAACCCGATATCAGCCCATGTGCAGGCCGCCGTTGACCGAGAAATCGGCCCCGGTTGCAAACCCGGATTCGTCGGACGCAACCCACGACACCATCGACGCGATGTCGTCCGGCGTGCCCAGGCGCTTGACCGGGATGCCCGCGATGATCTTGTCCAGCACGTCCTGGCGTATCGACTTGACCATGTCCGTCGCGATGTAGCCCGGGCTGACGGTGTTGACCGTCACACCCTTGTTGGCGACTTCCTGCGCCAGCGCCATCGTGAAGCCGTGCATGCCCGCCTTGGCGGCCGAGTAGTTCGTTTGCCCGAACTGACCCTTCTCGCCGTTGACGGAGCTGATGTTGATGATGCGGCCCCAGCCCTTGTCGAGCATGTCCTCGATGACCTGCTTGGTCACGTTGAACAGGCTGGTCAGGTTGGTCTCGATCACCGCATCCCAGTCGGCCCGGCTCATCTTGCGGAACATGCCGTCGCGGGTGATGCCGGCGTTGTTCACCAGCACGTCGATCGGGCCATGTTCGGCCTTGACCTGCTGGAAGGCGGCCACGGTCGAATTCCAGTCACCGACGTTTCCGACCGACGCATGGAAGGTGTAGCCCAGAGCACTTTGCTCGTCGAGCCACTTCTTGAAATCACGACTCGGTCCGCAACCGGCGATCACGGTGAAGCCGTCGCGGTGCAGGCGCTGGCACATCGTGGTTCCGATGCCGCCCATGCCACCGGTCACGTACGCTACTTTCTTGCTCATTTGTCTCTCTCCTTAGGATTCATACAACGCACGCTCAGGCGACGAGGGTCACTCGCCCTCGCCTCGCGGTCAACCGGGTTGCCACTGACGCCGCCCGGCCTGGTTCAACGCTCGAGCGTCAGTGCAATCCCCATGCCGCCGCCGATGCACAGGCTAGCCAGACCCTTCTTGGCGTTGCGCTTCTGCATTTCGTGCAGCAGGGTCACCAGTACGCGGCAGCCGGAGGCACCAATGGGGTGACCGATCGCGATTGCGCCGCCGTTCACATTGATCTTGCTGGTATCCCAGCCCATTTCCTGGTGCACGGCACAGGCTTGTGCTGCGAAGGCCTCGTTGACTTCCATCAGGTCGAGATCGGAGGCTTTCCAGCCGGCGCGGGCGAGCGCACGCTGGGATGCAGACACCGGGCCCATGCCCATGATGGCCGGATCGAGTCCGGAACTGGCGTAACTGGCAATGCGAGCCATCGGCGTCAGGCCGAGGGCTGCAGCGCGTGCAGCGCTCATCACCAGCACCGCGGCTGCACCGTCGTTGATGCCAGAGGCGTTGCCGGCAGTGACGGAACCGGCCTTGTCGAAGGCGGCACGCAGCCCAGCCAGGCCTTCGGCCGAGCACTTGCGGTTCACGAACTCGTCGGTGCCGAAGAGCACCGGGTCGCCCTTGCGCTGCGGAATGCTGACATTGACGATTTCATCGTTGAAGCGCCCGGCTTCCTGAGCCGCTGCCGCCTTCATCTGCGACGACAGCGCAAAGGCGTCCTGGGCCTCGCGGCTGATCCCGTACTTCTTGGCGACGTTCTCGGCGGTGACACCCATGTGGTACAGGTTGAACGCATCGGTCAGGCCGTCCGACAGCATCGTGTCGAGCAGTTTCCAGTCACCCATGCGAACGCCGTCGCGCGAACCCGGCAGCACGTGAGGCGCCAGGCTCATGTTCTCCTGCCCGCCTGCCACGACGATTTCAGCATCGTTGTCGCGGATGGCCTGGACGGCCAGCGCGACCGACTTCAGCCCGGATCCGCACAGCTTGTTGATGGTCATGGCCGGCACGGTGTTCGGCAGGCCGGCACCGATCGAGGCCTGGCGGGCCGGGTTCTGTCCTGTCCCGGCCTGCAGCACCTGGCCCATGATGACCTCGCTGACATGCTCACCGGTGAGGCCAGCGCGCTTGAGCACCTCGGCAATCACGACCGAGCCGAGCGCCGAAGCGGATACCTTGGCGAGGCTGCCGCCGAACTTGCCCACACCGGTGCGGGCGGCTGAAACGATGACGATGTCTGTGCTCATGAAGAACTCCCGAGTTGATTGAGAAAACCCTCGACGTTAACGCGAACCGCGGGGCAAACGGCCGAGGCGCAACCGGTCGGCGTCAAGCCTTCTGCTTGACGTACCTGCCCGGTGCGGGCTCGATGGCAGGGTGGCGGCGGTTCCCTGCGGACTTGGGGGCCGGAATCTGCCGCCCGGCCTGGCTGGCCAGCCACTGCGCCCAGTCGGTCCACCAGCTTCCCGGCTGCTCACGCGCCTTGTCGAGCCAGTCCTGCGCACCGACCGGCAACGCGGCAGTGCCACCGACCCAATGACTGCGCTTCTTCTTTGCAGGCGGGTTGATGACCCCCGCGATGTGGCCGGAGGCTCCCAGCACGAAACGCTTCTTGCCCTTGCCGGCGAGCACCTGGGTACTGCGATACGCCGCATCCCAGGGAACGATGTGGTCCTCGCGCGAGGCATAGATGTAGGCAGGGGTGTCGATGAGAGACAGATCGAGCGGCACACCGCACACCTTGAGATCGCCCGGCTTCATCAGACGGTTTTCCAGGTAGGTGTTGCGCAGGTACCAGCAGTACATCGGACCAGGCAGGTTGGTGCTGTCGCTGTTCCAGTACAGCAGGTCGAACGGCGGTGGGGTCTCGCCCTTCAGATAGTTGCCGACCACGTAGTTCCAGACCAGGTCGTTCGGCCGCAGGAAGCTGAAGGTGGATGCCAGTTCCTGGCCCTTGAGGAGGCCGCCCGCGGCCGGGCTGTCCAGCCCGATCGAGGTTTCGCGCATGCGAACCATCGACTCGTCGATGAAGAGGTCGAGGATGCCGGTGTGGCTGAAGTCGAGCAGCGTCGTCAGCAGCGTCATGCTCGCCGCCGGCTTCTCGCCACGCGCAGCCAGCACCGCCAGCGCCGTGCTCAGCAATGTTCCGCCGATGCAGAAGCCCAGCGTGTTCACCTGATCCGCCCCGCTGATGTCGCGCGCGACTTCAATCCCCCGGATCACGCCGTCCTCGATGTACCTGTCCCAGGTGAACTGCGCCATGCTTTCGTCGGCATTGCGCCAGCTCATGACGAATACGCGATGCCCCTGCTCCACCGTGTAGCGGATCAGCGAGTTGTCGGGCTGCAGGTCGAGGATGTAGTACTTGTTGATGCAGGGCGGCACGAAAAGCATGGGCCGCTCGTGCACCTTGGCCGTCAGGGGCTTGTACTCGAGCAACTGGAACAGTTCGTTCTCGAACACCACAGAGCCTTCGGAAGTGGCCACGTTGCGGCCCACCTCGAACAGGCTTTCGTCCGTCTGCGACACGTGTCCCTGCTGGATGTCGTTCCAGAGGTGCTGCAGGCCCTGCTTGATGCTCTCGCCCTTGGTTTCGAGGGCCTTGCGCTGCGCCTCCGGATTCAGGGCCAGATAGTTGCTCGGTGCCGCGGCATCGACCCACTGCTGAACTGCAAAGCGGATGCGCTGCTTGGTCTTTTCGTCACCCTGCAACTGGTCGGCCATGTTCATCAATGTGCGCGCGTTCAGCAGGTAGAACTGGGCCGTGAATGCGCTGGCCGGATTCGAAACCCAGTCGGGTGCAGCAAAGCGCCGATCAGCCAGCACCGGCTTTTCCGCAACGGCCGCGGATTGGTCGAGAGCCGACCCTGCAAACGCCTGGAACTGCTGCAGGGACTGGTTCCACAGCGCAGTGGCCTGCTGGATGTAATCGGTCTGCAGTTGAGCGATCGTCGGCACCGGCAGGGTGAGCTGGGTCATCGACTTCAGGGTCTCGGCCACAGTGGCGCCAAATGCGGCCACCGTGCCATCTGCACCGGGCAAGAGCGGCGCACTGGCCGCTGGATCAGGCTTGGTTTTCACTCGTCTCTTCTTTCACTGAATCCGGCGGACCGCGCAGCGGGGCCACGCCAAGGTTGTACGTTGACATGCTGACCTCAGCATGACAGCCAACCCGCGAGAATACCCATTCACGCCCTCGACCTGAACGGACAGCCTGATGTACCTGGTGGCGATAGCTTGGATGTACGTGGTGGTGATGATGACCGTCGTCGAGGCCACCAGCCCGAACGGCACGATCATCGGCGCTGTTTCCACGTTCCTGCTGTATGGCGCGTTCCCGCTGGCGATCGTCCTGTACATCCTGCGAACACCCGCCCGCCGGCGCGCCCGGCAGCGTGCAGAGGCCTCGGCGACCCTCGGTTCGACCAACGAAGCGTCAACCCGTGAGCCAGATGGCGGCAACCATCCGGCCGGTGACACCGTCCCGACGGTAGGAAAAGAACCGTGAGGGATCGGAGACGGTGCACCATGAACCGCCGCTGATCGAGCCCACCTCGGCCGACGTCAGGCGATCCCGCGCCAGGGCGGGCAGATCGGCAAGCCATTTGCCCTGATTCACGGCCCTGAAACGCGCAGCGGCCCGACCCCGGCCCGGCACGTCTTCAGGCGCAGAAGGGTCGACGCCGAACGCCGACAGGACATCGGCACCCACCTCGAAGCAATCCGGCCCGATGCACGGCCCGAGCCACGCTTCAACCTGGTCTGGCGCGCAGCCACCAGCGACACACAAGGCATCCAGCGTGGCCTCGAGCACACCCGCAGCCAGACCCCGCCAACCTGCATGGGCCGCCCCGACCACCCCCGGTGCGGCGAACAGCACCGGCAGGCAGTCCGCCACCTGCACGGCGCAAACGACGCCAGGCTCGGTGGAAAGACAGGCGTCGGCCTCGTGACGGGACGCATGCGGGACGGCATCGCGTGTGGTCAGTCGCGCGACCCGCCGCCCGTGCACCTGATCGAGACAGGTGGGCGCTGCGCCGATCGCCTCGGTCAGCAGGGCACGGTTGCGCGCCGTGCATTCAGGCTCGTCTCCCACCCCATCCCGCACGTTCATGCTCGCGTAGGGTCCCGTGCTGACACCACCCCGACGGGTCGTCATGACGGCGCTGACGCCGGGTGTCTTCCAGGGGGGCCGCAGCCAGTCGGGATGAAACGCCATGCAGGAGATACCAGTAAGGTGCTCGGATGCGGCCGATGATGATGCCACGCAAGGGTGCCCGCCTTGGGCGCCCGGGGAGCGCGCCGCTACACTGAGACGCATGCATCCGACACGCAGCATCCGGCACTGCAAGACCTGCGGCAGTGCCGCCGAATACCGCGTTCCCGCCGACGACAACCGGGAGCGCGCGGTCTGCACGGTGTGCGCCACGGTTCACTACGAAAACCCGTGCAACATCGTCGGCACCGTGCCTGCCTGGGGAGATCAGGTGCTCCTGTGCCGGCGCAACATCGAGCCACGCTACGGTTACTGGACCCTGCCTGCAGGTTTCATGGAACTGAACGAGACGCTGGCCGAAGGTGCTGTTCGCGAGACCGTCGAGGAGGCGGGGGCGAACATCGAACTGCAACCGCTGTTCAGCCTGCTCAACGTGGTACGCGCCGGGCAGGTTCACCTGTACTACCGGGCCCGCCTGCTCGACACGCGCTTCGCACCCGGGCCGGAGACCATCGAGGCGCAGCTGTTCCACGAGCACGAGATTCCGTGGGAGGACCTCGCCTTCCGGACCGTGCGCGAGACCCTGAAGTTGTACTTCGAAGACCATCGCCGGGGTCAATTCGGCTTCCACTGTGCCGATATCGGGTGAACGATCGTTCCCCGGCATGCCTGACTCCCGTACCTCCCTGCCGCCGGCCCACCCGGCTGAAGCCCCGCCCGGACCTGCTGCTGTCCCCGCCGGCGGGACGGTGCAGCGCCTGCGCGAAGACCTGATCCACCCCGACGCCCTGCTCGACTGCCTGGTCGAGATCTGCAGGCTGCAGGGTCATCCGACCACTCGAGCCGCCCTGTCGGCGGGGTTGCCGATCGGCGCAGACACGCAGGGTCGCCTGCCCCTCGATCTGGTCGAGCGAGCCGCTGCCCGCGCGGGCATGGCGACCCGACTGCAGCGCCAGGCGCTTGACGGCATCGACTCGGTCACCTTGCCGGTGCTGCTGATCCTGCATGAGAACCAGGCCTGCGTGCTGCTCGGCTGGGATGGCGACGAAGCCCGTGTGCTGCTGCCCGAAACGGGTCAGGGCGCCGTGCGCCTGGCACGCGCTGAGTTGGCCGCGCGCTACAGCGGTGTCGTGCTGTTCGTAAGGCCTCATTTCCGATTCGATGCCGGCGCGCAGACGCCGCCCGAGCGCACGGCCACGGAGCAGCACTGGTTCTGGAGTGCGCTGCTGGCGCAGCGCTTCGTCTATCGCGACGTGCTGTGGGCGGCCCTGCTGATCAACCTGTTCGCCCTCGTGTTCCCGATGTTCTCGATGAACATCTATGACCGCGTGGTGCCCAACAACGCCTTCGAGACACTGTGGTCGCTGTCGATCGGCGTGCTGCTGGTGCTCGGAGCCGATCTGTTCATGCGCCTGCTGCGCAGCCATTTCGTCGACGAGGCCAGCGCGCGCATCGATGTGGCGCTGTCGGCCAAGCTGATGGAGAAGGTGCTGGGACTTCGACTGGAACACCGGCCCGAATCGGTGGGCTCGTTTGCGCAGAACCTGCGCGGATTCGAGCAGGTGCGCGACTTCATCGCGTCGAGCACCGTCACCGCACTGATCGACCTGCCGTTCGCCCTGCTGTTCGTCGTCGTGCTGGCGTGGATCTCGCCGTGGCTGGCGGTTCCGGTGCTGGTGGCCTTCTCGATCATCCTCGTGCTCGGCTATTTCCTCCAGCACCGGCTGCATGCCTTGTCCGAGACCACCTACCAGGCCAGCGCGCAGCGCAACGCGACACTGATCGAGAGCCTGTCGGCCATCGAGACCATCAAGTCGCAGGGCGCCGAAAGCGTCATCCAGTCGAAGTGGGAGCGGGCCAACCTGTTTCTCGCCGGCACCAACGTCAGGATGCGCGGCCTGTCTTCGGGTGCGATGTACGCGACCAGCACGCTGACCCAGCTCGTGGCGGTCTCCATGATCGTGATCGGCGTCTACCTGATCAGCCAGCGCGAGCTGACGATGGGCGCGCTGATCGCCGCCAGCATGCTCTCGGGCCGTGCGCTGGCGCCTGCCGGACAGATCGTCGGTCTGCTGATGCAGTACCAGGGCGCGCGCACGGCGCTCGAATCGCTGAACAAGATCATGGCGAAACCGGTCGAGCGGCCGGCAAACGAGAACTTCATCCAGCGGCCCCAGCTGCGAGGTGACATCGAGTTCCGCAACGTCAGGTTCGCCTACCCCGGCCGAACCGATTCGGCCATCGAGGGCATCAGCTTCAGGATCGCCGCCGGTGAACGCGTCGCGCTGATCGGTCGCGTGGGCTCGGGCAAGAGCACGATCCAGCGGCTCATCATGGGCCTGTACCAGCCCACCGATGGCGCCGTGCTGCTCGATGGCATCGACCTGCGCCAGCTCGATCCGGCCGACGTGCGGCGCAACCTGGGCAGCGTGTCCCAGGACGTGACGCTGTTCCAGGGCACGCTGCGCGAGAACATCACGTTCGGCCTGCCCTATGCCGACGACTCGGCCGTGGTTGCGGCGGCAGAAGTGGCCGGGCTGACCGAATTCATCAACCGCCACCCGCGCGGCTTCGACATGCCGGTGGGCGAACGCGGCGAATCCCTGTCTGGAGGACAGCGGCAGGGAGTCGGGCTGGCCCGCGCGGTGCTGCACAACGCTCCGCTGCTGTTGCTCGACGAGCCGACCAGTGCGATGGATTTCTCGACCGAAGCCCAGATCACGGCCAAGGTCACCGCCTTCGCCAGTGACAAGACGGTGGTGCTGGTGACGCACCGCACCTCGATGCTGGCCATGGCGACCCGGGTGATCGTCATCGATGGCGGCAAGGTCGTCGCCGACGGACCGCGCGACCGCATCATGGAAGCGCTGTCCACCGGCCGGATCGCGAGGGCCGCATGAAGGCGATCGCGAAGGTTGCTTCAGCCCGCTGGGGCGCGACAGATGCCGCTGCCGATGCAGCCGGTTTCGGCAGCTTCGAGCAGCAGGCAGACGTCGTGATGTCGCGTGCCCGCACCCAGCGCGCCCAGCTCATCGTGAGGGCCGCTGTGGTCGTGCTGCTCCTGCTGGTGCTGTGGGCCTGCTTCGCCCAGGTCGAGGAGGTGACACGCGGGGATGGGAAGGTGATCCCGTCGAAGCAGTTGCAGATCGTCCAGTCGCTGGACGGCGGCGTGGTTTCCGAGATCCTGGTCCAGGAGGGCCAGGTGGTCGAGGCAGGCCAGTTGCTGCTGAAGATCGACGAGACGCGGGCCACCTCCGGCGTGCGCGAAAGCGCGGCCCAGGGTTTCGCGCTGCGGGCACGCCAGGCGCGCTTGCGCGCCCTGGCCGAAGGCTCCGCCTTCAAGCCGCCGACCAGCACCAACGCGATCGAAGGTCGCATCCTCGACGAGGAGCGCACGCTCTACGAGACCCGGCGCTCCGAGCTGGGCACGATGATCGCCATCAACCAGCAGCAGTTGCAGCAACGCCAGCAGGAGCTGAGCGAAATGAAGGCCCGCAAGTCGTCGGCCGAGCGCGGACTCGACCTCGGTCAGCAGGAACTCAACAAGACCAGGCCGCTGCTCGCGACGGGCGCGGTGTCGGAGGTCGACATCCTGCGGCTCGATCGGGAGGTCTCGCGCAGCCGGGGCGAGATCGAACAGGCCACCGCGCAGATCGCCCGCGTGCAGGCTGCCATCGGCGAGGCGCAACGCAAGATCCAGGAAACCGAACTCACCTTCCGCAACGAGGCGCGCAAGGAGATGGCCGACGTGATGGGCAAGCTCAATGCGCTGAACGAAGGCGCAGTTGCGCTGGCGGACAAGGTCGACAAGTCGCAGGTCAAGAGCCCCGTGCGCGGCCGGATCCAGCGGCTGCTGGCCAATACGGTCGGCGGCGTGGTGCAGCCCGGCAAGGACATCGTCGAGGTGGTACCGCTCGACGACCAGCTCATTCTCGAGGCCAAGGTGCAGCCGCGCGACATCGCGTTCATCCATCCGGGGCAGGACGCCACGGTCAAGTTCACCGCCTACGACTTCTCGATCTACGGCGGCCTGGTCGCCAAGGTCGAGAACATCAGTCCGGACACCGTCGTCGATGAAAAGGGCAATGCCTTCTACCTCGTGCGGGTGCGCACCACGCAGGCCAACTTCAGCGAGAAGCTTCCGGTGATCCCCGGCATGACAGCGGAGGTCGACATCCTGACTGGCCGAAAGACGGTCATGTCGTATCTGCTGAAGCCGGTTCTGAAGGCCAAGGCCTACGCACTTCGGGAGCGCTGAGCCACGGAGATCGCCCGCCGACCGTTGCCGGTCACGGAGGCCCTCGCAGCGCAGGCGATCTCCTCCTTATTGTTCTGAATTCGTCACTTCCGGTGACCTCGGTCACGAAACGAAGCCCTTCGCAGCCCCTTAGTGCAGACCCGGGATGGCTATGCTCGTTGCCTATCGTCTGCCCTCGGCACGCCCTGAAATCGCACCACAGAGGTGCGCACCTTGAAGAGAAACCGCCATGCCCACCATCCTGCAAACCGCTCAGGGACGAGTCACCGGCCTGTGGGGCAGCGCCCTGATCAAGGGGCCCGATGGCCGGATGCGTGCGCTGAAGATGGGGGATCTGGTCCAACGCGGCGACGTGATCCTGACGACCCAGGACGGCATCGTCCAACTGACCCAGGATGAGGCGCCGGTGACCGCCGCCGCCATCAAGGCTGCACCCGTTCCCGAACTCGACCGGGTCATCTCCGACTTGAATCAGGGCGACCCGGATGCGGCGCCAGGCGCCGGACTCAACGGCGGAGATGGCGGTGAGTTCCTCCCCGGTCTCCGCGTCGAACGCATCCAGGAGGGAATCACACCGGCTGGGCTGGCTTTCAGCAGCAACTCGGCAGCCGGCATCACTGCAGAAGCCGGTACCGGAGCCACCGTCAACAACATCGCGCCAGAGGCTCTGGACGATGCAGTGAGCGGCAACGAGGACACCACCCTGCCCGTTCCGCTGATCGGCAACGACGGCGACGGCAGTGTGGCCAGCGTCACCGTGACATTCATTCCCCCTGGCAGCACCTTGCTGCTCGCCGACGGCACGACCGTCGTGTTGGCCGGACAGACGCTGACACCGCAACAGGCGGCAGGCCTGCTGCTTCAGCCATCGGCCAACTTCAATGGCCAGACCGCGATCACCTTCTTCGTGACCGACAACGAGGGCCTGGCGTCGAATCCTGCCACCGTGACGATCAACGTGATCAGCGTCAACGACGCGCCCGTCGCTGCGCCGTTCTCGGCCATCGGTCCGGAGGACACGCCACTTCCGGTTTCCTTGTCTGCGAGCGACGTCGACGGCACGGTCACGTCGTTCACCATCAGCCAACTGCCGACCAACGGAACACTGTTCCTTTCCGACGGCACCACACCGGTGATCGCAGGGGTACCGCTGACCCCGTCCGAGGCCGCAAACCTGGTGTTCGTGCCAGCACCCAACTTCTTCGGCACGGTGAATCTGACCTTCACCGTGACCGACAACGAGGGGCTGCCCTCGGCGCCGACCACCGTCCCGTTGATCATCACGCCGGTCAACGATGGGCCGGATGCCGTCAACGACTCCGCCTCCACGGCACACAACACAAGTGTCAGCGTCTCCGTGCTGGCCAATGACACCGACCCCGAGGGCGACCCACTGACGGTGACCAGCGCCACGATGGTCAATCCCGCGCAGGGAAGCGTCACCGTCGCCCCGAATGGCACGCTGCTGTTCACGCCGGCATCGGGCTTCTCGGGCACGGCCCTGATCAACTACGCCATCAGTGACGGTCAAGGCGGCACGGACACCGCAACCGTGACGATCAACGTCGCTGCGGCGCCGCCGCCGCCCCCGCCGACCGCTCCCGATGCGATCGATGACTCGGGCTCGACCGCCTTCAACACGCCGCTGACGTTCGTGCCGGCGGACTTGCTGGGCAACGACACCGATCCCGAGAACAACCCGCTGGCGATCACCAGCGT
>JAGNWJ010000025.1:0-26228 GCA_017986065.1 Rhizobacter sp.
GCGCAGGAAGCGCTGCACCGGCTGCAGGCGCTGGCCCGGCTGGGCGTCAAGCTCGCGATCGACGACTTCGGCACCGGCTACTCGAGCCTCGCCTACCTCAAGCGCTTCCCGATCGGGCGCTTGAAGATCGACCGCAGCTTCATCCAGGGATTGCCGGCAGACGAGGTCGATGTGGGCATCGTGAAGGCCATCATCAACCTCGGCAATGCGCTTCACCTCGAGATGGTGGCGGAGGGCGTCGAGACCGAGGCGCAGCGCCTGTTCCTGCGCAACATCGGGATCAGGCAGTACCAGGGTTCGCTGTGCTCGCCAGCCGTTGATGCGCTTTCGTTCGATGCTTTGCTGGACCGCGGCCTGGCTTTTGCGCAGGACCTGCCCGACGAAGGCGGCTGGATAGGCGGGGGCTCATAGCCGCCTGCTGT
This sequence comes from Rhizobacter sp., assembly GCA_017986065.1. Classification (GTDB taxonomy): domain Bacteria; phylum Pseudomonadota; class Gammaproteobacteria; order Burkholderiales; family Burkholderiaceae_C; genus PBB1. The sequence goes on from JAGNWJ010000025.1 coordinate 423, forward strand.
TCAGAGAAAGCGTTCTAGCAGCCGGCGTGATCGCCGGTCCAGCGCCTTTCGGTTATGCAGCACGAACTGGATGCCGTGAGTGTCCGCGATCCACAGCGCGCCGTCCTTCAACCGGCGGATGTCTTCTTCTCCCTTCAGCACGAAACGTGTGGGGCCTCGGTCGGTATCGACTTCCCAGATGCTGGGCGTGGAGTAGGTCGACACCGACCGGATGCGGAGAATTTCGGGGGTGAACTCGCGGCTTGCCAGTTCTTCCTCTATCAGCGCCCTCAACGGGTCGGCCAGCTGATCGAGCCTGTCCACCCAGGCCACCTCCCGACCGTCGGCATCGACCAGCGACAGGCCTTCTTGTGGCGCGGCTATCGGAAACGCACGTATCGGCACCACGCCCGCATGGCTCTCGCCGCCGGACGTGATCAGCACCAGGCGACCATGGGTGTTGCGTTGCAGCTGGAAGGGTTCACCGCTCATGCTGGCAACTCGGAGTGACTCGATGGGCCGGCCGCCACCGCAGCGATCGGCGCGTCGACGCCGTCGGAAACCGGCGACCAATCGTCGGCCGCCGCCTGGCGCAACTGCGCTTCATGCAGCCTCCAGTAGGCGCCCCGCCGCGCGATCAGCTCGTCGTGCGGACCCACTTCGGCGATCTGTCCACGGTCCATCACGACCAGACGGTCGGCCTTGCGCAGCGTCGACAGTCGGTGCGCTATCGCGATCGTCGTGCGACCCTGCACCAGGTTGTCGAGCGCGTTCTGTATTTCCTTCTCGGTCTCGGTGTCCACCGATGACGTGGCCTCGTCGAGGATCAGGATGCGCGGATCGATCAGCAGTGCGCGCGCGATGCTGATGCGCTGGCGTTCGCCGCCCGAAAGCCCCTGGCCGCGCTCGCCAACCAGCGAGTCGTACCCCTGCGGCAGCCGCAGGATGAATTCATGTGCATGCGCTGCGCGTGCGGCGGCAACGATGTCCTGCCGGCTCGCGTCGGGGCGGCCATAGGCGATGTTCTCCGCGATCGTGCCGAAAAACAGGAAGGGCTCCTGCAGGACGAGCCCGATGTGGCGACGATAGTCGGCGACGCCGTAGCGGCGGATGTCGACGCCGTCGACCTTGATCGCGCCATCGGTCACGTCGTAGAAGCGGCAGATCAGGTTCACCAGCGTGCTCTTGCCGGAACCGCTGTGTCCGACCAGCCCGATCATCTCGCCGGGGCGAATCTCGAGGTCGAGCCCGCGGATCACCGAGCGGTTGCCGTAACGAAAGCCGATGCCGTTCAGCTCGATGCGGCCCTGCGGGTGGGTCAGTGGCACGGGCGTCGCCGGTTCCGGCACGTTGGACACGTGGTCGAGGATGTCGAAGATCCGCTTCGCGCCGGCAGCGGCCTTCTGCGTCACGGAGACGATGCGGCTCATCGAATCGAGCCGGCCGTAGAAGCGGCCGATGTAGGCGATGAAGGCGGTGAGCACGCCGACAGTGATCTCGTTCCTGGAAACCTGCCAAATGCCGAAGGCCCAGACGACCAGCAGACCGATCTCGGTGAGCAGTGACACCGTGGGCGTGAACAGAGACCACGTCTTGTTGAGCCTGTCGTTGACCAGGAGGTTGCTCTGGTTGGCGGCTCTGAACCGCTCGGCCTCGCGGCCCTCCTGGGCGAACGCCTTGACGACTCGGATGCCGGGGATGGTGTCGGCCAGCACGTTGGTGACTTCGGACCACACCCGATCGATCTTCTCAAATCCGGTGCGCAGCCGATCCCGCACGGTGTGGATCATCCAGCCGATGAAAGGCAGCGGCAGCAGCGTGACCACCGCCAGCCAGGGGTTGATCGAGAACAGGATCACCGCCGTCATCACGATCATCAATACGTCGGTTGCGAAATCCAGCGCGTGCAGTGAAAGAAAGACGCAGATGCGGTCGGTTTCGCTGCCGATGCGTGCCATCAGGTCGCCAGTGCGCTTGCCGCCGAAGTAATCGAGCGAGAGTTGCAGCAGGTGCTCGAAGGTCGCGGTGCGCAGGTCGGCGCCGATGCGTTCGCTGACCAGGGCCAGCAGGTAGGTGCGCGCCCAGCCCAGCCCCCAGGCCAGCAGGGCGGCCAGCAACAGGCCGCCGAGGTAGATCAGGACGTGCATCGGGTCGATCTGCTTGCCGTTCTGGAACGGGATCAGGATGTCGTCCATCAGCGGAATCGCCAGGTAGGGTGGCACCAGGGTGGCGGCAGTCGAGGCCAAGGTCAGTGCGAAACCACCGGCCAAGGGCTTTCGGTAGGGTTTGGCGAAGCGCCACAGGCGCAGCAGCACCCAGGTCGACGGCACGGCCTGAACTTCACGGCTGCAAACCGGGCAGTCGTCGCTGTCCGGCGGCAGGGGGGCCCTGCACGAAGGGCACAGGGCCAGTTCGTCGACCGTCGTGCCGAGTTCGTCAGCACCTGCACGCCAGGGACGCCGGGCCTGATGCGCATCGAACAGGGTGACCAGGCGCAGTGCAAGGATGTTTTGCGCCAGCGTGAATCGCCAGATTGCCAGCCTGCCGAGGTCGTCGTGCAGTTCCAGTGCGCCGATGCCGCCGTGGTCGGTATGGCGCAGGTGAAGCCGGTCGGCTGCCGGCTCGTCCAGTCGCCAGCTGACCCACGCGGTCTCGCTACCCGGCGCTTCGTGGCCGTCGTCGACCCTGGCGAGCAGGCGCCGGTTGGTCAGGATCAGTTCGCCACTGACGAAACGCAGATTTCCGGACAAGTCAACCAGCAGCGATCCGAGCGCGTTCTCGTCGGACTCGAGAGGAACAGGCTGCGAGTTCGCGACGGACGCAGGCCGATGAGAGGGGTCTTGAACCGGATGGAGATGCTGCATATGAGTTCTGTACCGGTCGATGACCGCGATGCGGTGGCACCGAACAGAGTGCGCGATTCTCGCCGAGCAGCCCGTCCTGAGAACATCGCGAAGAAAACATGAAGAGATTCGACGACATCGGGTTGCTGCGCATCACCTACCTGCGTGGCCCCAACATCTGGACTTACCGCCCCGCGCTCGAAACCTGGCTCGACCTGGGTGAGCTCGAAGCCCATCCCAGTCACCTGCTTCCCGGCTTCAGCGACCGCCTGATCGCACTTCTGCCGGCCTTGGTGGAGCACCATTGCGGTGTCGGCGAGCGGGGTGGTTTTCTCGAGCGGCTCGAGTCGGGAACCTGGGCGGGTCACGTCCTGGAGCATGTCGTGATCGAGTTGCTGAACCTGGCGGGGATGCCCACCGGCTTCGGCCAGACTCGCAGCACCTCCCGGCGTGGTGTCTACCGCATGGTGTTTCGTGCCCGTGACGAGCACGTGGCCCGCGCAGCTCTGGCGGCGGGGCACCGTCTGCTGATGTCGACGATCAACGGCGAGCCGTTCGACCTTCCGGCTGCAGTTGAAGAGGTGCGCGAGAAGATCGATGACTGCTATTTCGGTCCCAGTACCGCCAGCATCGTCGCTGCTGCCACCGAACGCGGCATCCCACACATCCGCCTCAATGCCGGCAACCTCGTGCAGCTCGGCTACGGCGCCCACCAGCGTCGCATCTGGACCGCCGAGACCGAGCAGACCAGCGCGATCGCCGAAGGAATCGCCAGCGACAAGGACCTGACCAAGACGCTGCTCAGGTCCTGCGGTGTTCCGGTCCCTGAAGGTCAGGTGGTGTCCAGCGCGGAAGCGGCCTGGGATGCGGCGCAGGACATCGGCCTGCCGGTGGTCGTCAAGCCAACCGACGGCAACCACGGCCGGGGGGTCACGCTCGACCTGATGACCCGCGAGGACGTCGAGGCCGCCTACGCCGTGGCCGAGCCGGAAGGCAGCGAGGTGATCGTCGAGCGCTACATCCGCGGCCACGAGCATCGTCTGCTGGTGGTCGGCGGTCGCGTGGTCGCGGCAGCAAGGGGCGAGGCAGCCTGGGTGACCGGCGATGGGAGATCCTCGGTGGTCGAACTGATCGATGCCCAGATCAACAGCGATCCGCGCCGTGGCCTGACCGAAGATCATCCGCTCGGGCGCATCGACCTCGGCACCGACGGCGCGGTCGTCCTCGACCTTCAGCGTCAGGGACTTGAACCTCGCGCCGTGCCGGTCTCCGGGCGCCGCGTGCTGATCCAGCGCAACGGCAACGTGTCCATCGATTGCACCGACGACGTGCATCCCGAGGTGGCTCACCAGGTTTCTCTGGCGGCTCGCGTGGTCGGGCTGGACATCGCTGGCGTTGACGTGGTGGCAGAGGACATCTCCAAGCCGCTGCACTTGCAGGGCGGCGCGATCGTCGAAGTCAATGCGGGCCCGGGTCTCCTGATGCATCTCAAGCCTGCCGAAGGCATGCCGCGCCCGGTGGGGCAGGCCATCGTGGACCACCTGTTTCCGCAGGAAGACGATGGCCGAATCGACATCGTCGGCATCGCAGGTTCGATCGGATCGCACACCATGGCGCGCCTGGTCGCGTGGCTGCTGCACCTGAGCGGACGGCGCGTTGGCCTGGCCTGCCGAGACGGCTTGTTCCTTGGCAGCCGGCAGATCGATCGCAGCGACGGCGCGCGGTGGGAAGCCGGTCATCGACTGCTGCTGAATCGATCGGTGGATGCGGTGGTGATCGAAAACGGTGCTCCCTCGGTGCTGGACGACGGTTTGGCATACGACCGCTGCCATGTGGGAGTCGTCACCGACCTGGCGCTGAACGACAACGATGCCGCGGCCCTGGCCGCGCACGACGTGCACGATTCCGATCAGCTGGTGAAGGTTCTGCGGACTCAGGTCGATGTGGTGCTGGCCAGTGGAGTCGCGGTGCTGCACGCGGCGGATCCTCGCATTGCCGAGATGGCGTCCCTTTGCGATGGCGAGGTGATCCTCTACGCCCGCGACGAGGCGAATGAAGCGCTTTCGGCACATCAGGCCGCCGGTGGCCGAATCGCCTTCGTGCGCGACGGCTGGGCCGTTCTGGCCAAGGGAGCTGTCGAAACCCGTTGCACGAATGTCCTGTATGCCGCACGCCGGTTCGTGGCCCCTGCGCATCCGGCGATGCCTCCTGCCGATCCGATCGACGTGCTGCTGGCGTCGGTTGCTGCGGCCTGGGCGATGGGAATATCGCCCGAACTGATGGCCGCCGGCATCGAGACCTTTCCGGTGGCGATCGTGCCCGGTGTCGTGGTCTTGCCCGGCTCGGCTGCGGCTTCTCCATCCGGGGCTGCGGCCATCGCTGCGGCTTGACTTTTCACGCACTTCCGCCAGCAGAAAGCATCGTTGATGAAAGTTTCTCGCGTCCGTGCGTTGCGCGGACCCAATCTGTGGACCCGACACACCGCCATCGAGGCGATCGTTTCGTGCGCCGCGCCCGAGTGCATGCTCGATCACATCGCCGGTTTCGAGGCGCGCGTGCGAGCGCGCTTTCCGGCCATCGGCGCCTTGCACGCCGCCAGCCAGCAGCGTCCCAAATCGCTCGCGCATGTCCTGGAGGTGGCCGCCCTGGCATTGCAGGCTCAGGCGGGTTGTCCGGTGACGTTCAGTCGTACTTCGCCCACTGTCGATCCCGGTGTCTACCAGGTGGTCGTCGAGTACAGCGAGGAAGAGGTGGGTCGACAGGCGCTCGATCTGGCGCAGGAACTGATCAGTGCGGCGCTGCTCGATCAGGCATACGACGTGGAGGTGGCCATTGCTCGCCTGCGCGAGACCCATGAGGACGTCCGGCTGGGACCGAGCACCGGCGCCATCGTCGACGCTGCTGCTGCACGTGGGATACCGTGGCGGCGGCTGACGCAGGGCAGTCTGGTTCAGTTTGGATGGGGCTCGCGTCAACGACGCATCCAGGCTGCAGAGGTTGACGCCACCAGCGCAGTGGCCGAGGCCATTGCACAGGACAAGGACCTGACCAAGACGCTGCTTCTTGCAGCGGGTGTGCCGGTGCCTTACGGCCGGCCTGTGTCGAGTTTGGACGAAGCCTGGTCGGTCGCGCTCGAGATTGGTCTGCCGGTGGTTGTCAAGCCGCAGGATGGCAATCAGGGCAAGGGCGTCACCGTCAACATCGTGAATCGCGAACACCTGGAAATCGCCTATCGCGTTGCCGCGGAGATCGGCGAAGTGATGGTCGAGCGCTTCCTGCCAGGCAGCGACTATCGGTTGCTGGTCGTGGGCGACCGCATGGTGGCGGCTGCCCGACGCGATCCTCCGCAGGTTCTGGGCGATGGCGTGCATACCGTGCGCCAGCTGGTCGATCTCGTCAATGCAGACCCGAAGCGTGGTGACGGACACTCGACCTCGCTGACGAAAATCCGCTTCGATGACATTGCCGTCGCGCGTCTTGGCGAACAGGGCTTGACGCCCGAGTCGGTGCCCGACAAGGGCCGTCGTGTCGTGCTGCGCAACAACGCCAACCTGAGCACCGGTGGCTCCGCCACCGACGTGACCGACAGCGTGCATCCCGAGATGGCAGCGCGCGCAGTGACGGCGGCGCAGACTGTCGGATTGCACATCTGCGGCGTCGACGTGGTGTGCGAAAGCGTGCTCCGGCCGATGGAGGAGCAGGGCGGCGGGGTGGTCGAAGTCAACGCGGCGCCGGGCTTGCGCATGCACTTGTCGCCGTCCTACGGCAAGGGGCGGCCGGTCGGCGAAGCGATGATCGCCAATCTCTACGCACCCGGAGACGACGGAAGGATTCCGATCGTCGCGGTCACCGGAACCAATGGCAAGACGACCACCGCGCGGCTGATCGCGCATCTGTTCTCGACCAGTGGCCTGCGTGTGGGGATGACCAATACCGACGGTGTCTACGTCGAAGGCCGGCAGATCGACAGCGGTGATTGCAGCGGTCCGAAGAGTGCGCGCAATGTCCTGATGCATCCGGACGTGGATGCTGCGGTGTTTGAGACCGCGCGTGGTGGCGTGTTGCGAGAAGGGCTCGGCTTCGACCGCTGCCAGGTTGCAGTCGTCACCAACATCGGATCCGGCGATCACCTCGGCTTGAACTACATCACCACGGTCGAGGATCTGGCGGTGCTCAAGCGGGTGATCGTGCAGAACGTTGCGACAAACGGCTACGCAGTGCTGAATGCCACCGATGCAAACGTTGTCGCCATGGCAGCCAACTGCCCGGGAGATGTCATCTATTTCGCCTCCGACCGGCAGCATCCGGTGATGGTCACACACCGTGCCCAGGGGCACCGCACGGTATGCGTTGAAGGCGAATGGCTGGTTGCAGCGCAGGGCGCGTGGCGCGAGCGTGTCGCCCTGCGTGATGTCCCGTTGACCCGCAACGGCGCGATCCGCTTCCAGGTCGAGAACGTGATGGCCGCCATGGCGGCAGCCTGGGGCACCGGGCTGGCATGGGACGCCGTGCGACGCGGGCTGGCCAGCTTCTCCGCGGACTCGGACAACGTGCCGGGTCGGTTCAACGTGTTGAGCTTTCGCGGTGCAACCGTCATCGCCGACTACGGACACAATCCCGACGCCATGCGCGCCCTGGTTGCCGCGGTCGATGCGATGCCGGCAAAGCGGCGCTCGGTGGTCATCAGCGGCGCCGGTGACCGCCGCGATGAAGACATCCGGGAGCAGACGCAGATCCTCGGCGATGCCTTCGACGACTTGTTGCTGTTCCAGGATGCGTGTCAGCGCGGGCGCGCCGACGGGGAAGTGCTCAAGTTGCTGCGCGACGGGCTGGCAGGCACGAAGCGGTGCCGCCGTGTCGACGAAATTCGCGGCGAGTTCATCGCCATCGATCAGGCGCTGGACCGACTCGAGCCGGGCGATCTGTGCCTGGTTCTCGTCGATCAGGTTCAGGAGGCGCTGGCTCACCTTGCCAGGCGAGTTACCGAGGCCTGACTGCCCCTGCTCTTCTTGGCTGACTTCACCAGCGCCCCGCGGTCTTCGGACGGACAACGTACTCCCCTCCAAAGGGGGCCATCCGCAGGTGGATTTCCGATCCGGCTCGACGAAACGATCATTCGCCGCTCAGGATTGAGCTGATGAGCGGGGAGCGGATCATGCAATTCAACGAACGAGTCGATGGGGAATACCGGGTCTACGCCGGGGCCCTCGATGCACCCCGGGGCGAGGGCTACATCGCTGCGGTCGTCGTGAGCCGCATGCTCGGGACCGGCGTCAAGGCGCGCGAGGTGTTTCGCGACGAGAGTCTGGCGTGCGGGCACCGCTGGCAGAGTGCGGATGAAGCCTTGATGTTCTCGATGTGCAAGGCCAGCGAGTGGATCGCGGCCGATCGACAGCAGGCCGCGGATCTTTCGTCCAGCCTGTCAGGCAGACGCGAAGTCCAGTTCTGAGCCTGCAAGCGCCTGGTGGGTTCTGCCGCCGGAATCAGAGACGCAATATCTTGAGCCATTCGCGCTGCGCATCTGTCAGCTGGTCTTGCGAAGTCATCAGCGCATGCTCCAGGGCGTTGCGGATGTCCGCTTCGGGCGTGGGCAGTGCGCCCGAAAGCAAGGTTTCCAGAAGCGCGCGAGCGACAGCGATGCTTTCGCGGTACAGCGAGAAAATCGAACTCACCGTGACATGCTTGCTGGGGTCTTCCATCCAGCAGTCGTAGTCGGTCACGATGCCTATCGTGGCGTAGCCCATCTGGGCCTCGCGCGCCAGAAAAACTTCCGGCACATTGGTCATGCCGACCAACTGGCAACCGGCGCTGCGCAAGAACAGACTCTCCGCCCGCGTGCCCAGCCGGGGTCCTTCGACGCACGCATAGGTCACGTTGCGGTGCAAGGTGATCGGTGCGCTTCCGGGGTGATGGGCCGCATGGCGCTTGACTCCTTCCTCGACCCAGTCCACCAATGCCGCACTCACCGGCCGGGCGGTTGATACGTGGGCTGCTACACCGTTCCCGAAAAAGGTGTTCTGGCGTCCGCCCCGGGTCCAGTCGAAGTACTGATCCGGTACCGCCAGATGCCCCGGCTCGATCGGCTCGGACAGGCTGCCAACCGCGGAGAAACCGAGGATCTGCGTTGCCCCCGCGCGCTTGAGCGCATAGATGTTGGCTCGGTAGTTGACCTCGTGCGGCAGCAGCCGGTGTCCTGCACCGTGGCGCGCCAGGAACAGCACACGGTGGTTTCCGATGCGGCCTTGGCTGATCAAGCCTGAAGGCGCGCCGAATGGCGTCGGCTCATCAAGGTGAGATTCGATCACCATCCCCGGAAGTTCGTAGAGACCGGTCCCGCCAATGATCGCCAGCATGTTCAATCCTCTCGGTTAGGGGTGACCAGCCAGACGACCGAACGAATCGGGGTGGCACGCCGCAACTGGCACACGAGTCTCAATGTAAATGCTCCCTTGCGGGTGTTTGAACCGTGGGCTCAACCTTCGTGCCGCTGGGCTTCGGGCTGTGAGTGGGTGCGGAAGAACCGCCACATTTCGCGCGTCGCATCCGGTCCGCTTGGATCGGTGTACGAGCCCTGCTCCCTGCCTCCGGACCAGGCGTGGCCGCCGCCATGCACCAACCAGTGCTCCGCCTGCGCTGGGGCGCCCGCCGGACCCGGGTGCGTGGTGCGTGTGTAGCGTCGTCCCTTGGTTGACTCGCCTACTTCCACCACCGGACTGGCGGCGCTCGGCGCACCGGTGCCGGTCTGCCCGATCGCTACCGCGATCGCCTGTGTCCCGTTGCCAGGGTGCACGACGGCGTCGCCGTCACCGTGGAACACGATCGTCGGCACGGGACCGATGGAAGCCGAGAACCCGTCGTCCCTTGCTGCGGGTTCACCGCTTTGGGTCACAGGCGGAGGCGAGGTTGGCGAGGCAGGGCCATGCTTCATCGCCGATAGCGCAGAGATCAGGTCGTTCGCCGCTCCACTGGCGAGCCCCGAATGGATGCCGACCGCGGCGTAAAGGTCCGGGTAGGCCCGACCGAGGATGGCCGCCATGGCGCCACCGGCCGACAGCCCTGCGACGTAGACGCGACAGGGGTCGAGGTGGTGCTCGGCCACCACGGAGCGCGTCATGCCGGCGATGACAGCGGCTTCGCCACTGCCGCGACGCTGGTGGTTGTGCTTGAACCAATTCCAGCAGCGCGACGGGTTTGCACTCTGCGCCTGCGCGGGGTAGAGCACCGCGAAACCCTGTTCGCGTGCCAGCGAGTTCATGCCGGTTCCGGCGGCGAAGTCCGTCGGGTCCTGTGTGCATCCGTGCAGCATCACGACCAGGGGCATCGGCGTACCCGAGTGCTCTGCGGATGCCGTGGGCGGCAGGTACAGGAGGTAGCTTCTGGTCAATCCAGCTTCGCTGTACTCGCCTGTACGGATGGTTCCGTCGTCGATGGCTTTCGAGGTCTCGACCGGCACGGGCTCCGGGATGAGTCGCGCAGCGGATGCTGCTGCCGCGGTTTGCGAGTTCACTTCGGCAGGGGGCGCATTGAACGATCCCATCGTCGGTTTGCGACCCAGTGCATCCTGAATTGCCCGGGTGGCATCGGCGAGACGACCGGACCGGGTCAGCCGTGTCACTTCTTTCATCCAGCGTTGAAGGGTGGAGGACATGGGCGCTTTCGTGGAAGGTCAGGAGGCGGGGGGATTTCGGGGGCGCTGAGACGGGATCATTTCAACCGGCCAGACAGGGCCCGTTTGACTTCGGCGCTGGCATGCAGAGCACCCAGCACCTCCAGCGTGTCTATCGTGGCCAGCGCCAGTTCCGGCGTCACGTCGCTTGCGATGGTCGCCAGACCGACCACCCGCAAGGTGAGCTTCTGTCGAGCCAGTTCAAGCTGTTCCAGGTCGTGACGGCTGATGTGCTGCATGCCGAACACGAACATCTTCCGCGCCACCACCTGTTTCATCACGTCGGAATGCTGCGTCAGCTGATTGCGGATGGCGGTGCGGATGAAGTCGGTGCGGTTGCCGTAGAAGCCTTCGTTGACGAGCAGGTCCACCTGTCCGAGATCGACATGACCGAGGTTGATCGTGATCTTTTCCGAGTCGGGCGTCCGGGCGGGTCGGGCGCCGCCTTCCTTTGCCTGCCGGCTGGGTGGCAGCCCAGCTGCGGGGATGGGCGGCGCTTCCGCCGAGGTGACGCGGTTGGATGTCATGCGCCATCCTATCAGCATCCATAAACCATCTGAATGGATGGTAAATGGGTAGGCTCGTATGGGCTCCCCGGAACGCGCTCGGGTATATGGCCCGAGAATCGACGCTCCGTCCACTTGCCCACACCGTCATGAAGCTGATGCGCCACGGCCCGATGGGGTTCGAAAAGCCTGCCCTCGTCGATGCCCGGGGGGTGGTGCGAGACCTGTCCGGAGTGCTTTCGGACATCGTTCCCGCGACGCTGTCGCCGCACGGCCTGCAGCGTCTGCGCGATATCGATCCGGCCAGCCTGCCGGCGGTGGAGCCGGGGCGCATCGGCGTGCCTTACAGCGGCTGCGCCAAGTTCGTCGGGGTTGGGTTGAACTACGCGGATCACGCCGCCGAGTCGGGACTCGAGATCCCGGCCGAGCCGGTGCTGTTCATGAAGGCCACGAGCTGCCTCGCCGGCCCGAACGACGCGGTTCAGTTACCGCAGGGTTCGGTGAAGACCGACTGGGAGGTCGAACTCGGTGTCGTCATCGGCACCCGTGCCCGTTACGTGAGCGAGCACGCGGCGCTGGGCCACGTCGCCGGTTACTGCATCGTCAACGACATCTCCGAGCGCGAGTACCAGCTTGAGCGCGGCGGCACCTGGGACAAGGGCAAGAGCTGCGATACCTTCGGGCCTGTCGGTCCGTGGCTCGTCACAACCGACGAGGTGCCCAACCCACAGGCGCTCGGGCTGTGGCTCGACGTCAACGGTCAGCGGGCGCAGACCGGCCACAGCGGCGCGATGGTGTTCGGCGTGGCCCGGCTGGTCAGCTACATCAGCCGCTTCATGACGCTGAATCCCGGCGATCTGATCACCACCGGCACGCCACCCGGAGTCGGCCTGGGGCGCAAGCCGCCGAGCTTCCTGCGTGCAGGCGACACGATGCGCCTCGGCATCGACGGGCTCGGCGAGCAGTTCCAGACCGTCCACGCATGGGATGCCTCGCTGGCGCATGGCTGACCCGGCTCGGCCTGCCTCGCCTTCAACGCCCTGGTCATCCCCGCTGGCGGCACTGAGACGAGATCGATTCTTCTGGGTCCTGTTGCTGGTGCTGGCGGGACTCGCGGCCGCGCAACCGCAGAACATTCCGACTTATCCGATGCTCGTCGACTGGGCGACGATCGCCGCGCTGGCGGGATTGCTCGTGCTGACGCAGGCGGTCGAGTCGAGCGGCGCACTGGCGTGGCTCGGCCGTGCGCTGGTGCGGCGAATGTCGACAGAGCGCGTCGCGGCGCTGAGTCTGGTGTCGGCCGCCGCCGCTCTCTCTACGGTGCTGACCAACGACGTCGCGCTCTTCGTCGTGGTGCCGCTGACGCTGGGTCTGTGTCGCATCACCCCGCTTCCGGCGACGCGTCTGATCGTTTTCGAGGCGCTGGCGGTGAACGTCGGCTCGGCGCTGACGCCGATCGGCAATCCTCAGAACCTGTTCCTTTGGCAGTTGTCTCAGGTGTCGTTTGCCGAGTTCACCATTCACATGGCGCCGCTGGTGGCCGTGCTGTCGGTTCTTCTGGCTGTTCTGGTGGCCTTGTTCTTCGCAGCCACCCCGCTTCGCATCGAAGACCGTTCGCCCAGCGAGCGGCTCGATCGCCCGTTGCTGCTGGCCGCCCTGGCGATGTACGTGCCTTTCCTGGTGCTGACGGACCGCGGTGAAGCGCTCTGGGGCTGCGCGCTGGCGGCCGGGGTGATCGCTGCCGTGCGCCCGCGCGTGCTCGCCCGGATCGACTGGGGGTTGTTACTGGTGTTCACGTTGATGTTCATCGATCTGCGGCTTGTTGCCGGACTTGATGCGGCGCAGTCTGCGATCGGCGGGCTGGAGCTGGCGGATCCCGTGCGGCTCTACTGGGCCGGCATCGGCGCCTCTCAGCTGATCAGCAACGTCCCCGCAGTCATCGGGCTGGCAGAGTATTCGCAGGACTGGCGCGTGATGGCGTACGCCGCCAACGTCGGCGGCTTCGGGTGGATGGTCGGATCGCTGGCCAACCTGATCGCATTGCGGATGGCCCAGGACGCCCGTGCCTGGATCAGTTTCCATCTCTGTTCGGTGCCCTTCCTGGCAGCGGCTGCGGCAGTCGGCTATGGGCTGCTATTCACCCTGAACGGGCCCGGGGCTTGAACCTCCGGGCCCGGCCCCCATATTCCCCGTCTTGCGGAAGGAGTCCGCTGCGGATTCCCGCTTTTCGTTCGCCATCAAAGATCACTTTCCAAAGCGACCATGACCAAACAAACTCTTTCCTTCCAGGCCGAGGTCAAGCAGATCCTGCACCTCGTCACGCACTCGCTTTACTCGAACAAGGAAATATTTCTACGCGAACTGGTTTCAAACGCCTCCGATGCCTGCGACAAGCTGCGTTTCGAGGCGCTCAACCATCCCGAGCTGTACGAAGATGCGCCGAACCTGGAAGTCCGGGTCAGCTTCGACGCTGAAGCCAAGACGCTGACGATCCACGACAACGGGATCGGCCTCAGCGCCGAAGAGGCGGTGGCGAACCTCGGAACGATCGCCAAGAGCGGCACACGCGAGTTCATGGCCAAGCTCGACGGCGACCAGAAGAAGGACGCCCAGCTGATCGGCCAGTTCGGTGTCGGTTTCTACAGCGGCTTCATCGTGGCAGATCGAATCACCGTCGAGTCACGGCGTGCCGGCGCTCTGCCCGACGAGGGGGTGCGCTGGAGCTCCGAAGGCACGGGCGATTTCGAGATCGAGTCGATCGTCAGGGCCGAGCGCGGCACCTCGGTCATCCTGCATCTGCGCGACGGCGAGGAAGAGTTCCTCAGTGGCTGGAAGCTGAAATCGATCATCGGCAAGTATTCAGACCACGTGTCCCTGCCCATCCTGATGCAGAAGGAAGAGTGGGACGCCGAAGCCGCCAAGCAGGTCAAGCGCGACGAATGGGCGCCTGTCAACAAGGCGGCTGCGCTGTGGACGCGCAGCAAGAGCGACATCACCGACGAGCAGTACAACGAGTTCTACAAGCAGATCAGCTACGACACCGAAGCTCCGCTGGCCTATACGCACAACCGCGTCGAGGGTCGCAGCGACTACACGCAACTGCTCTACATCCCGGCCAAGGCGCCGTTCGATCTGTGGAACCGCGACAAGCGCGGCGGCGTGAAGCTCTACGTGAAGCGCGTCTTCATCATGGACGACGCCGAGGCGCTGATGCCGGTCTACCTGCGCTTCGTCAAGGGCGTGATCGACAGCGCGGATCTGCCGCTGAACGTCAGCCGCGAACTGCTGCAGGAAAGCCGCGACGTGCGTGCGATCCGTGAAGGTTCGACCAAGCGCGTGCTGACCATGCTCGAGGCGCTGGCCAACAGCGAAGACGAGGCCGAGCGCGCCAAGTACACCGCGTTCTGGAAGGATTTCGGCACGCTGCTGAAGGAGGGCGTCGGAGAGGACCACGTGAACGTCGAGCGGCTGGCCAAGCTGCTGCGCTTCGCATCGACGCAGGCCGACGAAGGCGTGTCGTTCGCAGACTATGTGAGCCGGATGAAGGAAGGTCAGGAGTCGATCTACTACATCACGGCCGACAGCCTGGCTGCCGCCAAGGGCAGTCCGCAGTTGGAGATCTACCGCAAGAAGGGCATCGAGGTTCTGTTGTTCACCGATCGCGTCGATGAGTGGATGCTCAGCCATCTGCACGAGTTCGACGGCAAGTCGCTGCAAAGCGTCGCCAAGGGCGCGGTCGACCTCGGCTCGCTGCAGGACGAGCAGGAGAAGAAGCAGGCCGAAGAAGCCTCGGCCTCGTTCAAACCCGTGCTCGATCGCCTCAAGGAGACACTCAGGGATCGCGCCAAGGATGTTCGGGTCACGACCCGGCTGGTCGAGTCTCCGGCCTGTCTGGTGGTCGAGGAGAGCGACATGAGCGGACACCTGGCTCGACTGCTGAAGCAGTCCGGCCAGACCGGGGTGCCTGCCTCCAAGCCGATACTCGAAGTGAATGCCCAGCATGCGCTGGTCAGCAGGCTCGACAAGGGCGAGCACTTCGACGATCTGGCCCACATCCTGTTCGATCAGGCTGTGCTGGCCGAGGGTGGCCAGCTTGAGGATCCGGCCGCCTACGTGCGCCGGGTCAACAGCCTGCTGTTGGCCTAGCCTTGCTCGACCTGCTGCAGCAGTTGCTGTGCCGACTGCTGCCAGTAGGCGCCACTGGCGAACCAGGGGAAGCTCGGCGGAAACGCCGGGTCGGACCAGCGCTTGGCCAGCCAGGCGCTCTGGTGGACCATGCGCAGGGTGCGCAAGGGCTCGATCAGCGCGAGTTGTCGGTCGTCGAAGTCCATGAACTGCTCGTAGCCGGTGAGCAACGACCTCATCTGCACGCGGGCTGCAGTGGGGTCGCCGGAAAGCAGCATCCACAGGTCCTGCACGGCCGGCCCGGTGAGGCAATCGTCGAGATCGACGAAGTGCGGCCCGGCGTCGGTCCACAACACGTTGCCTGCGTGACAGTCGCCGTGCAACCTGATGTTCTGGATGTCTGGCAGCCGCTCGAAGCCTTGACTTGCCAACGTCAGCGCGGCGTCGACTGCCGCTTTCCATTGCGGAGCGATCTCCGGCGGAATGTTGCCGTGTTCGAGCAACCAGTCGCGGCATCCCCAGCCGAACTCATCGAGCGTCAGACTGCGTCGCACGGCGAAAGGCTTGCGAGCGCCGACAGCGTGCATCCGGCCAACGAATCGACCGATCCACTCCAGCGTGTCTGCGTGTTCCAGTTCGGGCGCCCGACCGGCCTTGCGCTCGGTGACGCTGAACCGGTAGTCCCCGTCCGGAGTGCTGATCCTCGCCAGCGTGGCTGGAGCGCCGATCAGCGTGCACTGCATCGCCGAACCGGTGTCAGCTTCCAGCTCCCAGGGGGCAGCGATCGGGATCTCTTCGGCCGCCAGTTCTGCCGAGAACGAGTGCTCTTCGAGAATCTGTGAGTCCGTCCAGCGGTTGGGGCGGTAGAACTTCGTCACCACCGCTCGGCCATCGCTCAGGAAGACCTGGAATACCCGGTTCTCGTAGGAATTGAGCTGGAAGATACGACCGTCGCCGGCCAGACCCACGCTGTCCAGGGCGTCAAGGACGACCGCCGGGGTCAGTCCGGAAAAAGGAGTTTGCAGGGCGGGATCGGGTGAGGGAGACGAATGCACGCGCCGATCGTAAGCGCACGCTCAATGGCCCGCGGCGCTGCTGGGCGCCGTCGATTCCGATGCGCCATTCGGAAGATCGACATCGCCCCCGGGGTCCATCCGGCTGTCTGGAGAAAAGAAGGAGTCCATGAACACACTCGAATCCTGCCAACGACCCGTGCCTTTGAGTGGCTGGCTGGATGAGGGCCTTGTGGATGCAAATGGCTCGTTGATCGACTCGCCGACGGGGCCTCTGGCGACGTCATCTCGCGTAACGGCCGAAGGTGCTTCGGATCCGGTGTGCGGAAGCAACAACTGCAGCGCCGCGACGGTGGGCATGCCGTTGGCTGCGATGCTGAAGTACTTGATCTGGCATGCCTTGAGCACGGCTTCTTTGATTTCGAGGTTTCGCTTGGAACGCGAGCGGCGACTTTCGAGGTCGATGGCCAGCAACGCCTTGCCGCTCGAACTGCAGACGGTGAATGTCGCGTGCGTGGATCCGAGCAACCCGTACCAGTACTGGACCTGCTCCTGAACGTCTGGCTGACACAGACGTACCAAGGGCAGCTTGGGCATGACCACATGCTGGGGGAACGCTTCCCTGAGTTGACGGTAGAGCCGGCGTTCGTTGGCGTTGAACACCGGCCGCGGGGAAATGGCCCACAGGTTGGGTAGCGGTTGGGCTCTCTCCCGGGGCGATAGCCAGGCCCAGACCATCCATGCGCCCAGAATGGCGCCTGCAGCGCCGATGGCGATCATCTGGAAGAGCGGAGAAGCTGGATTCACGGTTCGGCGGGCTAGGGGGTTGGCGCAGTCGCGTATCGCTCTGATGCAGCAGTTTCGGCAGATGCTAAAGCCGTGTTGACCGAAAAATGACCGGCTGTTCGTGCTTTCTGACCCGAGCTGGCGTTTCCGGCGAGCGCTGTCGGGCTGTTGCGAGCCTGTCGGGGCTGCTCCCCGGCAGCCCAGCCGTCTGCTACACTCGCGGGCTGACCTGAGTATCAAGCCATCAGGTCGGCGTGCGCGATCCGGAGCGAGAGTTCCCGGCCCGGCACGAAAGAATCGCCCGAGAGGCCGCCATCACAAGAAGCGGTTCCAACGGCGTTCCGGTTCAGCGAAGTTCCTCGTTGATCCACATTCGGCTCATTTCTCGTATTGGATAAACCATGAAGACCTTCAGTGCCAAGCCGGCCGAGGTGACGCATGAGTGGTTTGTGATTGACGCGACCGACAAGGTTCTCGGACGGGTGGCCAGTGAAGTCGCCCTCCGTTTGCGCGGAAAGCACAAGGCCATCTACACGCCTCACGTCGACACAG
Source organism: Rhizobacter sp. (assembly GCA_017986065.1). GTDB lineage: Bacteria > Pseudomonadota > Gammaproteobacteria > Burkholderiales > Burkholderiaceae_C > PBB1. The sequence goes on from JAGNWJ010000025.1 coordinate 17,893, forward strand.
GCGATTTCATCGTCATCGTCAATGCAGACAAGCTCCGCGTCACCGGCAACAAGGCCAATGACAAGGTGTACTACCGTCACACCGGCTACCCCGGCGGCATCATCGCGACGAAGTTCAAGGACATGCAGGCCAAGCACCCCGGGCGGGCGCTCGAGAAGGCCGTCAAGGGCATGTTGCCCAAGGGTCCACTGGGCTATGCCATGGTCAAGAAGCTGAAGGTGTACGCGGGCGGTACGCATCCGCACACCGCGCAGCAGCCCAAGCCGCTCGAAATCTAAGGGGACACTGATGATTGGTAACTGGAACTACGGAACAGGCCGTCGCAAGTCGTCCGTCGCGCGCGTCTTCATGAAGAAGGGCACGGGACAGATCCTCGTCAACGGCAAGACCGTCGACGAGTATTTCGGTCGGCAGACATCCATCATGATCGTCAAGCAGCCTCTGATGCTGACGGCAAACGACGCGGCTTTCGATGTCAAGGTGAATGTGCATGGCGGCGGCGAGTCGGGTCAGGCCGGTGCGGTGCGTCACGGCATCACCCGCGCGTTGATCGATTACGACGCAGCCCTGAAGCCGGAACTCAGCCGCGCTGGGTTCGTGACCCGTGACGCTCGTGAAGTCGAGCGGAAAAAGGTCGGTTTCCACGGCGCACGTCGACGCAAGCAGTTCAGCAAGCGCTGACCTCAATGCCCTGCATGCGAAAAGGCCGCTCACGAGCGGCTTTTTCGTTTTCCGGCTATCGCCGCCATAATTGGAATATCAGACGCTTCTACTCAGGATCCAGAAATGAATGCAGCCTCGGAACTCACTCACCTAGCGGCAACCCAGGACGAGCCTCCCGCGCCCCTGGTGTTCACTGACAGTGCCGCAGCCAAGGTGAAGGAACTCGTTGATGAAGAAGGTAATCCCGATCTGAAGTTGAGGGTTTTCGTTCAAGGTGGAGGTTGTTCCGGTTTTCAGTACGGGTTCACTTTCGACGAGGTTCTCAACGAGGACGACACCCGGATGGACAAGAATGGCGTGACCCTGCTGATCGATGCGATGAGCCTGCAGTACCTGGTGGGCGCGGAGATCGATTACAAGGACGACCTGCAGGGGGCGCAGTTCGTGATCAGGAATCCGAATGCGACGACCACCTGTGGCTGTGGGTCCAGCTTCTCGGTTTGATTCGGCGGGGTGAACCCCCCACCAATCACGCACTCAAAGGCCGCCCTGGGGCGGCTTTTTTATTGCTGCCCCTCTGCTCTCCGGTCACTCCGCCGGGTATATCGCGCCGAGCACGCGGCTGCCAGCTGCACCGGTCGCGGCCGGTATGTTGCCCGGTCGGCGTTTTATGCAAGCCTGCGCCAGCCAGGCGAAGGCCACTGCCTCTACCTGATCCACCGGGAGCCCCCGCTCAGCAGTGGTCTGGACGTCGAGCCATGAAAGTCGGGCGGCCAGGCGGCGCATCAGATGGGTATTGCACGCGCCTCCACCGCAGACCAGCAGCTGAGTTGCTTCGGGTGACTGAAGCAGCACCGACTGCTCGCAGCACCAGGCCGTCAGCTCCGCGAGGCTGGCTTGCACGTCCTGCGGAGCCAAGGTCGCGCTGCCTCCAGTTTGCAGGACGCATCGATCAAGCCAGTCCGCATTGAATTGATCGCGGCCTGTGCTCTTGGGTGCGGGCCGGGCGAAGTAGGGGTCGCCTTGCATCGCCGTCAGCAGGGCCGGAATGACTGCACCGGAAGAGGCCCAATTGCCATCCCGGTCGTACGCTGTGCCGAGGTGGCGCGCGCACCAATGATCCATCAGCGCATTGCCGGGTCCGCAGTCAAAGCCCAGGGTGGTGCCATCCGATGCCAACACGGAAAGGTTGCTGATGCCACCGACATTAAGCACGGTGAGGGTTTCGTGCGCTTTGCCAAAGGCCGCTCGGTGAAACGCTGGCACCAGGGGCGCTCCTTGACCGCCGGCAGCGACATCGCGGGACCGGAAGTCCGCCACCACGTCTATCCCCGTTCTTTCCGCCAGCAGGGCCGGGTTGTTGAGCTGGACTGTGTAGCCGATACCGTCGAACTCCCCCGGACGATGTCGAACAGTCTGGCCATGTGCGCCGATGGCGGTCACTTCTGACGTTGCGATCGATGCATTCCTTAGCAGGTCGTGCACCACGGCTGCATAGTGGCCGACCAATGCGTTGCCCGCCATTGCTGCACGATGCAACTCGTCTGTACCAGTTGCGTTGAGCGAAAGCAGTTCGCGCGCGAATTCCAGCGGGAATGGGCGGTGCACGTGGGCTCGTACGGCGATCGAGAGCATCTCGTCATCGCCGCCGAACTCGACCAATACGCCATCGACCCCATCCAGGGATGTGCCCGACATCAATCCGATGAACAGATCAGCCACGGCGCGCTGTACTCAAACAAGAAAAAGCCCGCTGCTGCGGGCTCCTTCTCCATCAGCTGGAAAGCTGTCCAAGATGTCTCGTCACTCGAAGCTGATGCTCGCCTGCGCCATGGTCTCGGCCGCGCTCAACTGGGCTTTGGCAGATTGTGCCCAAATTGCGAACTGGGCCCGAGACGCCGGAGCCAGTGCTACCGTTTCAGAAAGACTCGCGATCGCCGCAGGATCGCGCTGTGCACCGCCGACCTTGAATTCGAAGTGCAGATGTGGTCCCGTCGCCCAACCAGTTGCGCCAACCGCACCGAGGTACCAACCCTGTTCCACGCGCTGTCCCTTGCGGACATCGATACGGCTCAGGTGCGCGTAAAGAGTGCTGCGATCGGCCGCGTGCTTCACGACCACGACGTTGCCATATCCGTTTTGCCAGCCGGCGAATTCGACAACGCCATCGCTGACGGTGCGGACCGGCGTACCCACGGGGGCGCCGTAATCGACTCCTGCGTGCTGACGCCAGTTCTGGAGGATCGGATGGAAGCGCATCGCAAAACCCGAGGTGATGCGCGAAAACTGCATCGGGCTCGCTAGGAACGAGCGCTGCTTGCTTCGCCCTTCAAGATCGAAGTAGGCTCCGCGGCGCCCGGCCTCCGTGCTCTCGTACCAGATGGCAGAGTTCACTTTTCCCTTGTTCACGAACTCAGCCGCCAATACGCGTCCGGCAGAGTCGTTCCAGGTGATCGGCTCCCCGTCAGCCGTCAAGGCTTCGTACACCACCGAGAAAGTGTCGCCGCGTCGCAGATCTCGGTGAAAGTTGATGTCGGTAGCGAACACTTCCGCAAGCTGAGTTGCGACCGAGTCCGGGATGCCTGCTTCGTCGGTGGCGTTGAACAGTGAGTTTCGAACGACGCCGCTGCCCATTCGGGTCTGCGAGGCGAGCGGTACTGTTTCGAGTCGAGCTGCGAACTGGTCGCCTTCCCGGGTCACCCGCAAGCGTGTGAAATGGGTGTTCGACTGTGCGGAACTGGCTGCCGGATAACGTGCGACCAGTTCATCCAGTTCGCCCGAACCGCTGGTGCGCACCTGCACCATCTTTCCACCACGACCGGACACCAGTTCCCGTGCAATCCGATTGGCACGCAGAAAAACCAGGGCCTGGGCGTCATCTACGTTCAGTCGCCGCAGCAGACTGTCAGCCGTGTCACCGGGGCGGGTGACGTCGTTACGGACAAGTGACAGATCCTGTTGGGACAGCGACAAGACTTGTCCTGCCAGATCGTTCGGGATGACCGATTCCGTCACCCAGCTCTGCGCGATGCCACTGTTGTCCGCGCTGAGTGGTGCCACGCCGAAGGCCGTGGCGCCGAATCCGGCCAAGGTCAGCACGATCGCCGAATAAAGCTGTCGGGGGTGCCTGCGCAACAGATCCCCGGTGCGTTGCCCCAATTGAACAGCGATGCGATCGAGAAAATCAGATGAAGCCAAAATTCAAGGAGCCGTTCGCTCTGGTTATCTGTTGACGTCGACCCGCGCGTGACCGGACGGGAATCTCGCTCTGCACTTACCGTCCCTTAGACTTCGGGGCGATTCGGACAGGGGCTGTGTACTGCCTGCTTCGAGTTCTTCGTGTTGCTTGCCGGCTGCAACCGGATCGAGAAGTATACCGACGGGCTTTCGCGAATTTGTCATGAGAAACGAGCTTCTCATCCATCCAATGTTCAGTAGTTTCCCGACATGTCGCACACCGACCGCCTAGAACCCAGCGCCGCAACTTCCCACCCGGTCACGGATCGGGTTCGGGATGCATTTCGTGCGACCCGCAGAGGCTGCGACGAACTGTTACCGGAAGCCGACTGGCTGAACAAGCTGGCCAGGGCGGAAGCAACTGGCGTGCCGCTGCGTATCAAGCTGGGTCTGGACCCGACTGCGCCGGATATCCACATCGGTCACACCGTGGTGCTGAACAAGCTCAGGCAGCTACAGGAGCTGGGCCACACGGTGATCTTCCTGATCGGTGATTTCACCTCGATGATCGGCGACCCGTCCGGCCGCAATGCCACCCGCCCGCCGCTGACACGCGAGCAGATCGAGCACAACGCGAAGACCTACTACCAGCAGGCCTCATTGGTGCTTGACCCCGAGAGGACCGAGGTCCGTTACAACTCAGAATGGTGCGATCCGCTGGGTGCTCGCGGGTTGATCCAACTGGCTTCGCGCTATACCGTGGCCCGCATGATGGAGCGCGATGACTTCACCAAGCGGTTCAAGGCGGGAACGCCGATCAGCGTGCATGAATTTCTTTATCCTCTGATGCAGGGTTATGACTCGGTCGCGCTGAAAAGCGATCTTGAACTCGGTGGCACCGATCAGAAATTCAACCTGCTGGTCGGTCGTGCCCTGCAAAGCGAATACGGCCAGGATCCGCAGTGCATCCTGACGATGCCGCTCCTCGAAGGTCTGGACGGCGTCGAGAAGATGTCAAAGAGCAAGGGCAACACCATCGGCATCAGCGAAGCGCCGAATGACATGTTCGCCAAACTGCTGTCGATCAGCGACACGCTGATGTGGCGCTACTACACCCTGCTCAGCTTCAAGTCGGAAGAGGAGATTGCACGCCTCAGGAACGAAGTCGAGGGCGGTCGGAATCCAAAGGACGCCAAGGTGTTGCTGGCCAAGGAAATCACGGCCCGTTTCCACAGCGCTGCTGCGGCCGATGCGGCCGAGAACGACTTCAACCTCCGCGCGCGCGGAGGTATTCCCGATGTGATTCCTGAATTGGCTGTCACCGGTGCCCCGCTTGGCATAGGGGCCCTGCTGCGCGAGTCCATGCTGGCGCCGTCGAGCAGCGAAGCGCTGCGCCTCGTTGATGGCGGCGGCGTTCGAGTCGATGGCACTGTGGTCAGCGATCGTGGCCTGAAGTTGTCCGCTGGTACTTACGTGTTGCAGGTCGGCAAGCGCAAGTTCGCGCGCGTGACGCTGAGCTGACCCAGCCAGCTTCAGCGGTTCAGAACGCCCGAGGCCACCAGACCGGCCGGCACGTGAGGTGCCGCGTTCTCGATGTGGCCTGTCTGGTCGTCGAAGAAGAAGTCGGGCTCGAACTCGCGCAGGAACTCGCCCTTGGCCAAGCCACCGAGAAACATGGCTTCGTCGATCTCGATGTCCCAGTCCATCAACGTGCGGATCGCGCGCTCATGGGCGGGGGCGCTGCGAGCGGTCACCAGTGCGGTGCGTATGCTCATCGATGGCGTTGCCGCCCGCTGCAGCCGCTGCAGCGCTTCGAGCAAGGGCTTGAAGGGTCCCGCGGCCAGAGGCTTCTCGGCACGGTCGCGTTCGTGTTCCTGAAACGCGTTCAGGCCTGCTCGCTGGAATACCTGCTCGGCTTCATCCGAGAACAGCACCGCGTCGCCGTCGAAGGCGATACGCACTTCGTTCGGATGTGCTGCCGAGGCTCGCGCCGAATTCGGGAAGACGCGGGCCGCTGGCGTGCCCGCGTCCAGCGCCGAGCGCACATCGGCTTCGTTGGTCGACAGGAACAGGTTGGCGTTCAGCGGTTGCAGGTAGCGCCATGGCGGATGCCCCCGCGTGAAGACACCTCTCTGGATCGGCAATCCATGCTGCTTGGACGACCGGAATACACGCATGCCCGACACCGGGTCATTGCGCGACAGGATGACCACTTCGACTCGCTGCGTTGGCGACGCTTCGCCGGCTTCGGATGCCGGGGCACGATTGAACGCCAGCAGCTTGTTGACCAGAGAGAATGCGACGCCGGGTTTGGCCGTTACATCCAGCCGCTCGAGTTGCAGTCGCATGTAGGCCCTGTCGTCCGAGGCTTCGAAGACTTCGTTTTCTTCTTCGAAATCGAACAGCGCGCGGGACGAGATGGCGACGACCAGTTGGCCATCCAGTGAGACAGGCATGCGATCGATGATACGGGGGCAAGCCCACGCCGTCGCTGCGTTCCGGACGCTGCGACGGCTACTGCACGAAGCCCATGGGTGTGCGCCGCTGGTGTGCGTCCGGCAGGTCCGCTGTCGAGACTTGCGATCTGCGTTCCAGCTTGGCGTTGCCGAATGCGGTCATCCAGGCACGACGCATCTCGCGCGGAGCCATTTCACAGAGGCGGTCCAGAACGTCGCTGCTCGGATGTTCGTCGAATCGGCTGCCCCAGTCGTGGCTGGCGCGAATCGATGAATACAGCTTGGCCGCGATGTGCCTCGCGGCCTCGCGATCGGGTGCCTGCACTTCGTAGACGTTCATCCTGTTCAGGATCGGATCGGGAATCCCCCGCGCATCGTTGGCTGTTGCCACCCAGATGACCTGACTTGCGTCGATCGGGACCTCGGCGAACTCGTCGATGAAGCTGCCTGCGGTGTCGTGCTCCAGCAAGCTGTAAAGCGCACCCAGCGGATCGTAGGCGTGCTCCCCGCCGGCCTTGTCGATCTCGTCGACCACCATCACGGGATTGGCGTACTGACCATCCACCAAAGTCTCGAACACCTTGCCGGGGCGCGCGCCCTTCCATTGGCTGGACGCGCCTGACAGCACCCAGCCGGCGGTCATCGAGCTCATCGAGATGAAGCCCATGCCGGTGCCCAGCAGTTGCGACAGTTCGCGCGCGAAATGTGTCTTGCCGACACCCGGCGGGCCGAGCAACAGCAGCGGTGTGATCTCCAGCGCGTCGCGGCTGTCCTCGCACAGCGCAAGCTGGCGCTTCACGTCGTCGAGCACCTCGCAGAAGTTGGGCAGGTCGTCGTACAGGTGATCCATCACCGGCAGACCGGACGGCTTGACCTGAAAGCGTTCGGGTCCCAGTTCGATCATGCGTTCGTAAGTGGAGCGCAGGTTCTCGTGTTCCTTGTGTGGAAGCTTGTCGAGCTTGCGACCAACGTCGTCGACGCGGTAGAGGCTGCGCATTCGCGCAATCGGGATGCCGCCGCGCGTGGCAGACACATGAACCAGTTCATGGGAAGCAGACATCTCACCTCCGGAAAGCAAAGCTCGCTGGGATCATTCAACCACGTGCAGTGCGCCGCGCGCTTCGGAGAAGCACCGCATTGACACGTCAATCGCCATGCATGCCGCATGCCATCAGATCGAGAAAGCAAGCGAAGCGATGCGCCTGATCAAGCCACGCCGGTGGAACGGGCTTTGCCGGGCCGCAGGGAGGCGCCCCTTGGGGGCAGGAGCGAGGCGACTGGGGGGCTCTATTTCACCCAGGTGTTCAGCTGGATGATCGGCAGCAGGACGGCCAGCACGATCAGCATCACGACGCCCCCCATGGCGACGATCAGCAGCGGCTCGAGGATGGTCGCCATCTGCATCGCGCGCCTCTGGACTTCAGTGGCGAGCTGCTTGGCCGCCCGATCCAGCATCTGCGGCAGTTGGCCGGTCTGCTCGCCAAGGCGGGCGAACATCGCCAGCAGTCCCGGGAATCGCTTCTTTCCGGCCAGCGCCGAGGCCAGCGGTGCCCCCTCGCGCACTCGCACCAGGGCGTCGAGCGCGTCGGCTCGCATCGCCTGGTTCGACAGCGTCTCCGCCGCAGCCTGCAGAGCCTTCAGGATCGGCACGCCGGCTCCTGCGAGCATGGCCAGCGTGCCGGCGAAACGGGCGGCGTTGTAGCCGCGTGCGAGGCGCCCGACCAGTGGTAGGTTGAGCCACGCGGCATCGAAGCGCTCCCGGAATGACGGATTTCGCAGCATCAGCATCAGCGTGGCGGTCCCGCCACCGATCGCCAGCAGCAGCAACCATCCATAGCTGCGCAGGAAGCCGCTGACCGCAAGCATCGCGACGGTCAGTCCGGGCAGCGCGCGCTTCGAACTGGTGAACACCGAGGCCACCTGCGGCACCACGTAGGTGACCAGGAAGATCACGATCACGACCGCGATCACCGAAACGATCGCGGGGTAGAGGGTGGCGCCGATCAGCTTGGCCTTGAGCGCCTGGCGTTCTTCCAGGTC
>JAGNWJ010000025.1:26328-30786 GCA_017986065.1 Rhizobacter sp.
TCGACGCCCATGTCGGTCAATCGGGTGACCGCGCTCGGTGCGTCGTTGGTGTGCAGGGTGGCCAGCACCAGGTGTCCGGTCAGCGAGGCCTGGATCGCGATCTGCGCGGTCTCGTAATCGCGGATCTCTCCGATCATGATCACGTCCGGGTCCTGGCGCAGGATCGCCCGCAGCGCTTTCGCGAACGTCAGGTCTATCTTCGGATTGACCTGCGTCTGGCCGATGCCGCCGAGTTCGTATTCGACCGGGTCCTCGACCGTCAGCACATTGGTCGTCGATGTGTCGATGCGGCCGAGCGACGCGTAGAGCGTCGTCGTCTTGCCGGAGCCGGTGGGCCCCGTCACCAGCACGATGCCGTGCGGCTGCTGTACCAGTCGGTCGAAGCTCGTCAACACATCGCCGCTCATGCCCAGGCTCTCGAGCGTGAACCTTGTTTCGCCCTTGTCCAGCAAGCGCAGCACTGCACGCTCGCCATGCGACGACGGCAACGTGCTGACCCGGACATCGACGGCGCGCCCGCCGATGCGCAGCGAGATGCGGCCATCCTGCGGCAGGCGCTTCTCGGAGATGTCGAGCTCGGCCATGATCTTCAGCCGCGAGATCAGCGCGGCGTGCAGCGCCTTGTTGGGCTGCACCACCTCGCGCAGCGTGCCGTCGACTCGAAAGCGCACTGAACTGCTGCGTTCGTAGGGTTCGATATGGATGTCACTCGCGCCGTCCTTCGCTGCCTGGGTCAGCAGTGCGTTCAGCATGCGGATGATCGGTGCGTCGTTCGATGCTTCGAGCAGGTCCTCGATGGCAGGCAGTTCCTGCATCATGCGGCTCAGGTCGACCGCGCTTTCGACCTCGCCGATCACCGTGGCTGCGCTCGATTCGCTTCCGGCATACGCCACTGCGATGCGGTTCGCCAGGGTCGACGACGATTCACGCTCCAGCGCATCGACGTCAAACCGTCGCAGCACCTCGCCAAGGGCCGTCAGAGATACGTTCTCGGGCGCCCACAGCACCAGCCGGTCACCGTCGTCTTCGAGCAGCACGGTGTTGGCCCGCGCGTAGGCATAGGGCAGCGGATGGCGGGTTCCCATGATCGAGCGCCGGCTTCAGTTGGCCGTCGCCGCGCCATCGGGCGTGGCCGATGGAGGCACCAGGCCCGAGGGCGGCGGGCGGTTGGCGGGTGGCGTCAGCGGCTGTGACGGATCCTCGGTCGGCTTCAGCGGCGGAATCACCGGTACGCCACCGATCGGCATCATCGGGCTGGTCGGTAACTGGACGTCCTTCTGTTCACCACGGATCAGGTCGTAGCGATCGACCGACAGCTTGTTCGACGACGACGCATCGCGCATCACGACCGGGCGCAGGAACACCATCTGGTTGGTGCGCTTCTTGGTTCGGGTCTCGCTGCGGAACAGGGCGCCGAAGTAGGGGATGTCGCCGAGGATCGGCACCTTGGACTTGTCCACCACGATCGAGTCCTCGATCAGGCCGCCCAGCACGATGATCTGCCCGTCGTCGACGACCACCGTGGATTCAATCGACTTCTTGTTCGTGGTCGGCCCCGCGCTCGACGTGCCCGGAGCCGTGCCGGCCGCCAGACTCGACGACTCCTGGAAGAGGGTCATGCGCACGGTGCCGTTCTCGCCGATCTGCGGTCGGATGCGCAGCGTGATGCCGACGTCCTTGCGCTCGATGGTCTGGAACGGGCTGTTGTTCGAATTGCCACCCGTGTTGGTGTACTGGCCGGTGATGAACGGCACGTTGCTGCCCACCACGATCTTGGCTTCCTCGTTGTCGAGCGTGATCAGGTTCGGCGTCGACACGATGTTGGTGTCTGCCCGCGATTGCAGGGCCCGTGCCACTGCCGACAGCCCGAAGGTGCCGCCGAAGTTGCGGACCACGCCGACATTGAACCCTTGTCCGATGCCCTTCAGGGCACCGACCGCAGTCGTTGATCCCTGGTTCGTCAGTATGTTGGTGCCGCCGGTGCCGAAATTGGTGCCGATGCCGCCGATGTACTTGTCGTTGCTGTTGCCGATGGACTGCCACTGGAACCCGAAATCGGCCGAGTCGTCACCGCTGACCTCGACGATCATGCTTTCGATGAACACCTGGGCACGGCGCGAGTCGAGCTGGTCGATCATCGACCGCAGTTGCCGATACATGGGCTCCGGTGCGGTGATGATCAAAGAGTTGGTCGCCGGATCGGCCTGAACAAAACCTCCGGTCGAGGGTCCGGCCGACTGCGTCACGGGTGCAGTGGCCTGCGCCGACGCGCTGGAAGTGCTCCCGCTGCTGGTGCTGGTGCTGCTGCCGAGGGTGTTGGGCGATGATTGCGGAGCCGCCGGCGTGCTCGAGCTGCCGCCTGACGAGGAGGTGCCGGAGCCCCCCGCATAGGCCGCTCGAAGCACCGCAGCAAGCTTCACTGCATCGGCGTTCTTCAGGTAAACCACCCAGATGTTCCCGGCCGCGTTTCCGCCCTTGATCGGCTGGTCGAGTTTGTCGACGAGCGCGCGGATGGCCGCGAGACGTGCCGGGTTCGGCGCGCGCACCAGCAGGGAATTGCTGCGCGCATCCACGAGGACCGAGGCGCTGGAAGCCACCGTTGCTCCCTGCACCGCGCCTGTCGCGGTGTCGGTCAGTCGCTGGACCAGCGCAGCGATATCGCTCGCCACGGCGTGCTGCAGCGTGATCACCTCGACGTCGCCAGCAGCCGGGGTGTCCATCGCCGCGATGATCTTGCCGATGCGCTGCAGGTTGTCGGCATAGTCGGTGACGACCAGCGTGTTGTTACCCGGGTTGGCGTTGATGGTGTTGTTGGGGCTGATCAGCGGCCGCAGCACCGCGACGAGGTTGTTTGCATTCTCGTGCGTCAGCCTATAGATCTGCGTGATCACCTGATCGCCTCGCCGACTGACCTCGCCCACCGAGACGGTGCCCGATTGCAGCTTGGCATCGGCCTCCGGAACGACCTTGAACAGGCCGCCCACTTCCACCACGGTGAATCCCAGGCCGCGCAGTGCCGCCAGGTAGTTCAGGTAGGCCTCGCGCGGCGACAGAGCCTGTTCGCTGTAGAGCGTCATCGTGCCCTTGACTCGCGGATCCACGATGAACTGCTGGCGGAGGATCGCAGCGATCGCGCGCGAGACTGCATCGATGTCGGCGTTCACGAAATTCAGCGTCACGGGCTCGCCGCGAAAGCGGTTGGCCACCGCTTCGCCGGCCGCCGCCTGGGCGCGCGCCGGCGCAGGCAGAGTACCTAACGGGGTTGCCACCAGCGACAGCGTCAGCGGCAGGGATGCCGTCCCCGCGCCGAGCCGCGTAGCGTGTCGGCGCAGCCATCGCGACAGCGAAGACACGGGAGGATGAACGTTCATGGCTATCCGATCGAAATGACGGACCGCGCGCCGTCGCGCCGCCCGATGATGTTCAGCAGGTTGGTGAGCGCCTCATCGCCTGCGTCGCGCGCGGTCGCTTCGCCGCGAAAGTTCAGGCCTTTGGCGCCCCAGGTTCCGTTGCCACTGAGCAGCAGAGCCCCTTCGAGCGTCGACAGCGTGAGGAGAGCCGACTCCGTCGATCCGGTCTGGGGGTCGGGCGCTTCGCCGGGTGGCGTGCCCTGCAGCGCCAGGCGGTAGCTGCCGAGCGGCTCGAGTGTGGACAGGCTCGAGGATGCGTCGATCAATTCGAGATCCATTCCGCCCGAGATCCGCCAATGTCCGTTCGTCGATTCGAGTGCCAGACCGGATGACTGCAAGTAGATGGTGCCGCCGAGTTTCAGCGTGTTCCACGGGGTGCCCAGTCCGGTCAACCATCGGCTGGGCCATTGGCCGATTCGATCCGTCTCGGGCTGCAGCACTGCGCTGAAGCCGTTCCACCCGGGTTTCAGCAGTACGCCCACACGACCTTCGATGCAGCAGGCTTGGCTCAGGGTGACCTTCAGCGCCAGCCCCTGCGGTTGCACGGACCAGAAAAGTCGGCCGGGAAGGGCGCTGGAATCGCGGCTGCCCGGCCCGCCCGTCAGCACCGCCGTTGCGCTGCCCGACCAGACGGTGCCGCGTGCGTCAGCCAGCATGAACCTTTGTTGGGTCGCCGCGGATATCACGCCAGCCAGCCAGCTGGCTGGAACAAAACATATGGACGAGATCAGTATCCCGATCAGCGCGCCAGCCCAGGCCCAATGCACGGAGCTCGCGCGTGAACGTCCCCACGCGAGTTCAGCGTGCGTCGATTCGGACCAGCGGCTGCTCGACGCTCGCCTCATCTGCCACTGCCCAGGCTGAGGACCACGGTGCCGCTGTAACCCTGTGCGTCACGCGCCAGCCGAACTTCCGTGGCCCTCGCACGCGCGCCGCTGCGGGCCTCGGCCAGCCAGTCGATCAGGTCGTTTCCCGACAAGCCCTTCACGTTGACGGTGACCCGCTCGCCCTGCATCAGCAGTTGTGCCCTCGAGCCCAGCCGTTCGGT
>JAGNWJ010000099.1 GCA_017986065.1 Rhizobacter sp.
GCAGATGGTCGAGTCGGCGATGAACAGTTCCTCTCAGCTCAGCGGCCGGGCCGAGCGCCTGAGTTCCGCGGTGTCGAATTTCAGGCTGCGCCAGGGCAGCGCCGACGAGGCGCTGGCGCTGGTTCGCAAGGCCGTCGAGATGTACCGCAGGAACGGTCACTCGGCCCTCGAGCAGATCACCGACGCAGCCAACGGGCTCAGCGATCGCGACATGTACGTCTTCGCGTTCGATCGCGGTGGCATCTACCGGGCTTTCGCGGGCAAGGCCGACAAGGTCGGCACGTCGGTGCGCGAGGTGCCTGGCGTCGACGGTGACAAGCTCGTTCGTGATGCCTTCGACCAGGCGGCGCACGGCGGCGGCTGGGTCGACTACCAGTTCGTGAACCCGCAGACCCAGGCCACCGACCTCAAGAGCTCGTATGTCGAGGCCGTCACGCCCGATCTGGTGCTGGGCTGCGGCGTCTACAAGTCGCGCGGCAAGGCCAGCGGAGCGCTGGTGATCGACATGTCCATGCAAGGCCTGCGCGAGCAGCAGCGATTGAAGCTGGCTGACGTGCTGCCCGGCGCCGCCACCTGAGCGGGCAGCCGGCGTGAAAGGGACTCAGCCCGGTCCGCTGACTGGGTTGGGGTAGCGTCGCGTGGCCGGTCCGGCCTTCATCACCTGACCCGGCACCGGGTGGCCGACGATGTCGGGCAGGCTTCTCGCCAGCGTGAGCAGTGCCTCCAGATCGACCCCGGTGTCACAGCCCATGGCCTCGAACATGTGCACCATGTCCTCGGTGCAGACATTGCCGCTGGCACCCGGCGCGTAGGGGCAGCCACCCAGGCCACCGAGCGAGGCGTCGAAATGGCGCACACCCGCTTCGAGCGCTGCCAGTGCATTGGCCAGTCCCATCGCGCGGGTGTCGTGGAAGTGCGCGGTGAACGTGACCGCAGGCCAGCGTTCGATCACTGCGCTGAACAGTCGTCGCACCTGGGCCGGATTGGCCATGCCGGTGGTGTCGCACAGCGCCACGCGGGTGATACCGAGATCCACGAAACGCTGCACCAGCTCCAGCACGCGCGCCGTCGGCACCTCGCCATCGAACGGGCAACCGAATGCGGTCGACAGCGAAGCGTTGATGCGCGCCTGACCGTCGACCGCGGCCACGATGTCGGCGAACTGGGCGAGCGACTGCTCCATGCTCATGCGCAGGTTGGCCTGGTTGTGGGACGCGCTGGCCGACATCACCAGATTCAGTTCGTCGACCTCACATGCCAGCGCACGCTGTGCGCCACGGACATTCGGCACCAGCGCGGCATATTCGACGCCCGGGATGCGGTCGATGCGCCGCATGACCTCCTCGGCGTCGGCCAGCGCCGGAATGGCCTTGGGCGACGAGAACGACGTGACCTCGATCTTCGACAGGCCGGTTCGGCCGAGCGCGTTGATCAGCGCGACCTTGCGCTCGGTGGGCACGAAGACCGGCTCGATCTGGAAGCCGTCGCGCACGCAGACCTCCTGGATGCGGATGCGCTGGGGTACTGGGGCCTCGTTGGCGGCTTGGGAGATCGGGTGCATCCCGGGATTCTGTAGCCGACCAGTGAACCGCGTCGATCCGGATCGGCGAACGCGTCCGCGCGCGAAGTAGGGCCATCGCCGAAGGGGTAGGTTGGGCCATCTGTCAGCGTGTCGGGCCCATTGAGGATGCGCCCGGCCGGCTGCGACGGATACCTGTCCAAGCCCATCGACGCGCCGACCTTTGCGGCTCGCGTGCGCTCGTTCCTCACGAACAGAGACACCGGGTTCGGGCTGCCCTAGCGCTGGCCGTTGCCGGCGTCCTGGAACAGGTCCTTGAACTCGCGCGGCTGCGATCGCCAGTACTGCTTCGGCGCCTGCACCCGGGCACCCAGTCTGGCGGCAGCGTGCCAGGGCCAGCGGGGGTCGTACAGCATCGCGCGGGCCAGTCCGACCGCATCGGCCTGACCGTCGGCGACGATGGCCTCGGCGTGCTCGGGCTCGGTGATCAGGCCCACCGCGATCGTCGGCAGGCCGACCTCGGCCTTGATGCGCTGTGCGTGCGGAACCTGGTAGCCCGGCGACAGCGGAATGGCCTGGGCCGGCGACACGCCGCCGGTGCTGACGTGGATCGCGGCGCAGCCGCGTGCCTTCAGCGCCTGCGAGAGCGCCACCGAGCCTTCGATGTCCCAGCCGCCCGCCACCCAGTCGGTGGCCGAAAGACGGACCCACACCGGTTTGTCCGCTGGAAAGGCGGCGCGCACGGCGTCGAACACCTCCAGCGGAAAGCGCATGCGGTTGTCCAGGCTGCCGCCGTATTCGTCGGACCGCTGGTTGGCGATGGGCGAGAGGAACTGATGCAGCAGGTAGCCGTGCGCCGCGTGAATCTCGATGCCGTCGAGGCCGAGCCGTGCCGCACGGCGGGTGGTGGCGACGAAGTCGTTGCGCACCTTGGCGAGCCCGGCCCGATCGAGTGCCGCCGGAGGCGCTTCCGAAGCCGCATGCGGCAGTGTCGACGACGAGACGGTCTGCCAGCCGCGCGGTTCGCCGGGACGGATCTGTGCACCGCCGTTCCATGGCTCGCTGCTCGATGCCTTGCGTCCGGCGTGGGCAATCTGCATCGCGATGGCGATCGGCGAATTGGCACGTACGGCAGTCAGCACGCGTGCCAGTGCAGCTTCGTTGGCGTCCGAGTACAGGCCGAGATCCTGCGGCGAGATGCGCCCTTCGGGCGACACCGCGGTGGCCTCGAGGATCAGCAGACCGGCGCCCGACAGCGCGAGATGCCCGAGATGGATCAGGTGCCAGTCGGTCGCCGAGCCTTCGGCGGCGGAGTACTGGCACATCGGCGCAATGACGATGCGGTTGGCCAGCTCCAGCGATCCGAGGCGCCAGGGGGTGAACAGTTGGCTCATGACTCGCGTGGTCTGATGGGTTGAGGCAGCGGCACCATCACGGGCTGCCCGGGGGTTGTGCAGCCGGTGTCGCAGCAGCGGCCCGGCTGGCGGTTTCTGGTGATCGCGCGGGTCTCGTCGTGCAGCACGCCGCGGTCGAGCAGGCGCTCGACCAGCTCGACCTTGCTGCCCACCGGGTAGTTGCGCCAGATCTCCTGCTTCATCGCGGCCGGCGAGCCGCCGCCGTGCAGGCTGATCACCGAATACCAGCCGCCCTGGTATGACGCGGTGAGGTCTTCGATGAAGCGCGCCACCTCGATGCGCTTGTCGTACGGCACGGCCGGGTTGGCGCGCAGCACCTCGGCCAGCGTGGCCGCCGTGGCGGGGTTGTGGTCCTCGTCGGGGCCGGGCAGGGCGACGATCAATCCGCCCGACACCTCGTGCGCCAGCCGGTGCATGTCGTAGATCTGCGTGGACAGCAGCAGCTTGCCGATGTTGGAAAAGACCGGTTCGGGCATGAAGCTGCCGCTGAACTCGTCGTGCGTGCCATAGACGCTGGCCGCCACGCCGCAGGCGAAGAAGCCTTCGGTGATCTTGATCAGCTCGACCATCGGGTCGCGCAGGCTGGCCTTGGCGCCGGGATCGAAACCGTTGGCTTCGCACATCAGCGCACCGGCGCCGATCAGCAGGTCGCCGAACCCGGCGCGTGCGCCGATGCAGCTGTGCCGGTGGTGGGTGGCGTAATGGTGGGTGAGGGCGCCGGAGTGTTCCCACTCCCCGGCGTAGAACACCCGTTCCCAGGGCACGAACACCCGGTCGAAGATCACGACGCCGGTGGACTGTCCGTATCGGCGCGAGAACAGCGGCGCTCCGTGCTCGACCTTGTCGCCAGGTCGACCCGCCGGTCGCGCCACGATGGTGATGCCGCTGGCGTCGACCGGCACCGCGCAGCACACGGCAAAGTCGGCGTCCTGCACGCCCATGTTTCGGCACGGCATCACGAGGAACTCGTGCATGTAGGGCGCACCGGTGACGATGGCTTTGGTTCCGGAGATCACGATGCCCCGGACGTTGCGCTCGACGACGTGGACATAGGTGTCCGGATTGGCCTGCTGGTGCGGCCGCAGCGAACGATCGCCCTTGGCGTCGGTCATCGCGATGCCCAGCGACAGATCCTCGTCCTGCACGCGCTGCAGGTACGCGGAGAAGCGGGCGCGGTGCTCGGTGCTGCCCTGCGCGTCGTCGATGCGCGCGCTGACCTGACCGATCGCATTGAGCGCGTCGTGCGCCAGGTAGCGCTGCGCGCAGCCGGTTTCCTGGCACAGCAGCCGCACCGCCTCGAGCTTGTTGAGCAGGTCGCCGGCCGATTCGTTGATGTGCAGCATGCGGTTCACCCGCCTGCCGCTGCGGGTCTGGATCGCTGTCATCAGCGGAGCCAGTTTCGGGTCGTGCGCGAAGTCGTAGGTGACGCCGAGCGCATTGATGCCCGGCTGCAGGCTCGGCGCATCGGCGACGGATTCGATCAGCTGTCCGTCGACGTAGACGGTGGGCCGATAGCGACGCAGCGACTCGCGGTAGTCGGCCGCGGTCATCAGTTGGGCTGTGGACATGGGTGGGTGCCGGTGAATGAGGGCGCGGTCAGCGGCGCCGGGACATGCCTGTTCCCGTCACTCTAGCTGATGAGTCGAATTTCCTGAACGCTGTTCAGGAATTTGTTCGAACCTACAATTTCTGCATGATCCGACCCAAAGAGGCCGTACCCGGCACGGCTACACAGATTCGCGAGGCGGCCCGCACCGCGGCTCGCGTCGAGCGCCGTCAGGCCGTCACCGATGTGCGGCGCTCGATGGTGCTGGCGGCTGCGCGATCGACCTTCTTCGAACTCGGTCTCGAAGGGGCCAGCCTGCGCGAGATCGCCAGGCGCGCCGGTTACACGCCCGGTGCGCTCTACAGCTATTTCGCGAGCAAGGAGGAGGTCTATGGGGCGCTTCTCGAGGAATCGCTGGAGCGCCTGAACGATCGGGTCAGCGCAGCCGAGGCCGCACCAAGCTCCGGGCGGGGTGCCGCCGCGCGATCGCGGATGGCTCAGGGCAGGCTGAGGGCCAAGTCCACTGCGTTCTTCGACTTCTATCGCGAGAGCCCGCGCGACCTCGACCTGGGCTTCTACCTGTTCCACGGCATGCAGCCACGCGGGCTGACGCCGGTGCTCAACGAGCAGCTCAACGCGCGGCTGCGTGACGCGCTGGCCCCGGCGCAGCAGGCGCTGCTCGATCTCGGGCTCGATGCCGACACGGCGCAGGCCGAGGTGACGGCACTGTTCGCGCACATCGTCGGCCTGCTGCTGCTCAGCCACACCGGCCGCATCCGCATGTTCCGCCAGGAGTCGCAGGCGCTGTTCGACCGTTACCTGGACGAACTGCTGGCGCGGCACGCTGCCTAGCCCATTCGAGGTATCTCCCCATGAGACTGATGGACCCTGAACGATCCGTGCTCGTCCTGGTCGATTACCAGCAACGCCTGCTGCCGGCCATTCATCGGGGCGCCGAGGTTCTGGCGCAAGCGGTGCGCATCGCCGATGTCGCCCGCGAACTCGGCGTTCCGGTCTACGGCACCGAGCAGTACCCGCAAGGCCTCGGGCCCAACGACGAAGCCATTCGCTCGCGATGCAGTTCGACGCTGGTCAAGACGCATTTCGATGCCTGCGCCGACGGCCTGCTCGAGCTGTTGCCCCTCGACGGGTCGAAGGCGGCGCGCGAGATCGTCATCGCAGGATGCGAGGCCCATGTGTGCCTGTTGCAGACGGCGCTGGGCCTGCTGTGCGCGGACCTGAGGGTCTCGGTGATCGCACAGGCCAGCGGTTCGCGAACCGCCGAGAACCACGAACTCGCGATGCAGCGCCTGCGGCAGGCCGGCTGCGACATCGTCAGCGTCGAGATGGTTGCCTTCGAATGGCTGCGCCACTGCGGGCACCAGCGCTTCAAACCGGTCCTGAAGCTGCTGAAGTAACCAGAAATCCCTCCGTATTGATCGCAGCGCGCTGTCATGGCTAAATGACAGCATGATGACAAACGAAGTTTTCTCCTGGTGGTTCTTCCTGTGCGCGGTCAGCGTCCTGAACGGATTGGCCTGGTTGATGTCCGCGACGAAGCTTGGCCAGCGCAAGGGCCTGTTCTCGGCCGAGGTCTATGCGATGCGCCGGCTGCAGGTGCTGCTGTCGGCGGGCTACGTGTCGGGGTGCGCCTTTCGCTCGGCCTTGCCGGTGTACGACGTGCAACGCATGGTCATCTTCGACACCTGGCTCTCCAGCGTCGTGGTCGGACGCTCGGTGGCGACGATTGCCGAGTTGTGCTTCGTCGCCCAGTGGGCCTTGATGCTGCGCGAGATCTCGCGCGCCACCGGCAGCAACGTGGGGCGGACCACGTCCCGCGTGGTGGTGCCGCTGATCGCGGTGGCCGAGGTCTGCTCCTGGTACTCGGTGCTGACCACGTCGAACCTGGGCCACGTCATCGAGGAGTCGATCTGGGGCGTCAGCGCCGCCCTGATGGTGGCCAGTCTGGCTGCGATCTGGCCGGTCTGCGACGCGGCGGTGCGGCGCCTGCTCGCCACATGGTGCGCGGTGGGAGTGGGCTACGTCGCGTTCATGTTCCTGGTCGATGTGCCCATGTACTGGTCGCGCTGGCTGGCCGACGAGGCCAGTGGTCGCCACTACTTCGACCTGGCCCAGGGTCTGGCCGACGTCTCCCAGCGCTGGGTGGTGTCGCACCGCTGGGTCGACTGGAAGAGCGAGGTGGTGTGGATGTCGCTCTACTTCAGTGTCGCGGTGTGGCTGAGCATCGCGCTGATCCATGCGCCGGTGCTGGTGCGTCGCGCGGCGATCGACGCCCGCGCACGTCACTGGGTGACGGTCGCAGGGTCGCCGCGCCACGTCTTGACCTGAGTTCCAGTCAGTCCAGCACCAGCTTGCGACCGAAGGGCGCAAGCGCATCTGCGTTCGCTTGAGGCACGGCCCAGATCACCGGCCAGCGCGGGCGGAAGCGGGCCGGGCCTTCCAGGTCGGTCAGCACGACGGCGATGTCCGGACAGTGCGCGTCGGCTTCTTCCAGCAGTGGCGTGAAGTCGGTGCCGCCGCCGCCCTTGAACCGGATGTCGCCCAGGTCGGCGCGACCGGGCTCGAAGTGAACCACGCGTTGCACCCGCTCGTCGCCGATCACCAGCACCAGCCCGGCTTCGAGCCTCCGGGCGATCGCCTCGATCTCGCGCGCAAAGCGTTCCATCAAAGTGCTTTCGATCGAACCCGACACATCGACGATCACCACCAGCCTCGGCACCGACTTCGAAGAACTGAACCCCGGCTCCCAGGGCATCCGCCGATGTGCACCGGCACGACCCTGGTTGGCGAGGTACGAACGCGAGGGCCGCGACCAGGAGATGTCGCGCTTCGGTGCCAGGCGGCGGGCGAGCTGGGTGCGCAGTACCTGCTCCCATGGCGTGCGCGTTCGCGGCACGTCGGCGATCAGCGTGCGCCACATCGAGAACTCGCCGTCGTTGGCGTGGGCGCGCGCGATGCGCTCACTCCATTCGCGGGCCTGCTCGGCCTCGTCTTCAGGTGCGGACTGCACCTGCGCGCCGGGCTGCAGGTCGGCCTGGCTGTCGGCTCCCAGCGCCCGTGCGTTCTTCGCTCGCGGGCCGTCACGCCGGCCGTCCTGCCCGTCGCTGCGTCGGTCGTCGATCGCGCGGTAGAGCCTTTCGACATCCCATTCCAGCAGCGCCGCCTCGGCGACCCGCTTGAGGCCCAGGGCGGTCGCGAGCAGTGACTCCAGCGTGACGGCCGTAGACGGCAGCTGCAGCCAGCTCAGGTGGCCGAGCGTGCTGTTGACGATCGCGTCCGCGCAGCGATTGAACAGCTGCAGGTCGACATCGCCGATCAGGTGCTGCAGGTCCAGAAAGCGCTGCGGATGGCGCAGCGCGATGTGCAGCACCTCGTGCGCGATCCAGCCGGTCTGTTCGGCGAGCGGCAACGCCTCGAAGGCTGCGCCGTAGAACAGCGTGTGGCCGTCGGTCGTGACGATCGGCGCTGAGTAGATGTCACCCGGACCGGGTCGCACGTCCTGGTGACGGACCCACAGCGCGAGCCCGCCGGTGGCCGGCGCGTACTCGACCATGCGCTGGATCGCTCGCGTTCCCCGGTGCTGGTATGCCGCGCCGGATTCACCCATCGCGGCTGCG